>DASTVQ010000160.1:0-27322 GCA_035759015.1 Kribbella sp. | reverse complement strand
TCCGAATCCGCCCCCTCTCCTGCGGCGGTCGGTCCGAATCGACACCAGCGCTGATCTGCTTGCGTTGCCCTCGGCATCCATCTCACCCGATCGCGTCCGCAACAGCGTCGTTGAAGGCTTCTCGATCACGCGGCTCACGGCCGGAACTCGCGACGACGCGTGGGGCCGAGCTCCTTCAGGAAACGCACTGTGACGGTCTGCTCGACTGTTCCACTCCAGATGGCCTCAGACAGGTCCACCGGCTCGGCCTGCCACGAAGGCGACACCTCCCCCTTCGGCTGTGCTCACCGCGATGGCGCTGTGGCGCTGGACCCCCGTGGTGTGTGTCAGGTCAGGGATTGGACGACGTCGCGAGCGGTGCGCCCGACGCCGATCAGGGTGGCTGAGGCTGGGCCGGTCCAGTCGCCGTAACCGACCAGGTAGAGGCGGGGCTCTTTGACTGCCCGGGTCTCGTGGGTCTGTATGAGGCCGTTGGCACCTCGTAGGTTGAGCGAAGCAAGGTGGCTGACGGCTGGCCGGAAGCCGGTGCACCAGATGATGGTGTCGGCCCGCAGGTGGGTGCCGTCTGGCCGGCGCACGCCGTGGGTGTCGAGTCTCGCGAACATCGGCCGGGCGCGGAGAACGCCGCGGGCGCGGGCTTGGCGGACGGTGTCGACCATGACGATGTCGCCGAGTCCGGCCACGCCTTCCGCATCGGTACCGGCGTCGTGAGCACGTCGCCGTGCGGTGGCGAGGTCGAAGAGCGCGCGGCCGTCGACGTCGTCGGGAAGGAACCTGGGGCGGCGCTGGGTGACCCAGGTCGTTTCCGCGACGGTGGAGACTTCGGCCAGGATCTGAGCGGCTGAGTTGCCGCCGCCGACGATGAGGACTTGTTGGCCTGCGAAGTCCGTGGCGTCGCGGTAGTGGGCAGTGTGTAGTTGTTGTCCGGTGAAGGTTCCTGGATAGCTGGGGATGAACGGCCGCGACCAGGTTCCGGTCGCCGATATGACGTGGTCGGCGATCCAGTTGCCGTCGCTGGTGCGTACGACGAATCCGTTGTCGCTGCGTTCGACGGCGAGTACTCGGACGGGACGCTGGACGGCCAGTTGGTAGCGCTGTTCGTACCTGGTGAGGTAGTCGACGACGTGTGCGGCCGGCGGGTAGCCGAGGTCGCCGCTCCAGGTGGGCATCATCCAGCCAGGCAGCGACGAGTACTGGGTCGGTGAGAAGGTGCGCAGGGTCGGCCACATGTGTGCCCAGGCGCCGCCTGGTTCAGTTGCGGCGTCGAGGATCACGAAGTCGATGCCCGGGGTGAAGCCCGCCCGCTGGAGATAGAACCCGGTGCCCAGTCCTGCCTGGCCACCGCCGATCACCACCGCCTTCACGTGCTGCTTCGTCACCGAGGCCGGTCCGGCCGGCCGCGGCGCTGTGGTGGTGTCGGTCACTCGGTGCCACCGGTCATTGCGGCCGGCACAGTCTTGTCGGCCAGCCGCTCGGCGGCCCGCCAGAGCACCGTATCGGGTACCGGCAGCGCGAGTTCTTCAGCGCACCTGGGCATGACGATCCCTCCCCGGATCGAGGCAATCAACGACTGGGTACGGCCGAGCCGCGGGGATCAGTGCGTGAGCGCAACCTCCGGGACCGAGATCAGGGTCGAGATCCACTGCAGCCGCTGTGGCATCGGCCAGTAGTAGACCCAGGTGCCGCGGCGCTCGCAGTCGACCAGTCCGACCTCGCGCAGCACTCGCAGGTGATGCGAGATCGTCGGGCCGGACACCTCGAAGTCCGGGGTGATGTCGCAGACGCACACCTCTTCCCGGGCTGAGGCGATGATCGACATCAATCGGAGCCGGATCGGATCCGCCAGCGCCTTGAACACCGCCGCCCCCTCGGACGCCAGGGCCTCGTCGAGGGCCGCGACCGAGATCGGCGTGCAGCAGCCGCCGCTGCGTTCCGAAGTGACTTGCTGTTTCGACATGTGTCTATCTTGACTTCTGTCTAATCAGGATGCAAGGTGGGACCCGCTGATTAGATGAACATCAACTTAGTGACCTGGTGTGGACCACCGGCCAGGCACGAAAGGGGCCAGACATGGTGAAGCTCGTACGACGGCTGGGCCGGCTCGGGAGGGTGGAGTTCTGCGAGTCCTGCGGTCAGGTCTGCACTGCGCGGTGCCGCGCGGAGGCTCACCGCGACCGGCTCCGCGCTCGCCCGATGCACGTCCAGTTCCCGCATTGACCACTCGAATCGGAGGACAAGATCATGGCTACTGAGACCACCACGAACTCTCCCGTCGGCGGGTTCGCCGGCGACCCGGCCGAAACGTTCACCCCACCGGCGGCCGGCAACTGTTGCGGCAGCGCCCCGATCGGACAGGCGAACGCCGAGGCGGCGAGTGGCTGCTGCGGGACCGACACCGCCGTCGCCGCGGGCTCGTGCTGCGGTTCGACGCCGGTCAGCGAGGCGACCGCGGAGCCGGCCGCCGGCGGCGGTTGCTGCGGATGACCAACGTGTCGCGCGGGCCGGTGGCGGGTTACTCCGCCGCGGCCCGCGGCGGCGCCTCCGCTGGGAAGATGCTCGCGACCGTCCGCGAACTCGCATCCGACCGCTATCTGGGGCGCCGCGTCGGCACGCCCGGCGGGCGGGCCGCCGCGCGGTGGCTGGCGGGCCGGCTACGCGAGCTCGGCGCGGCTGTGACACTCGCCGAGTTCGAGGTGAACGGCGTGAAGGAGCTGCGGGCCACCCCGATTCTGACGCTCGGAAAGCAGCAGCTCGCACATCGCCGCGACTTCAGTGAACAACTCACCTCCGCCGAGGCGCCGAGCCCGAGGTCAGGGCCGCTCTTGGCAGCTGACGCCGGCTCGTGGCGTGGCGGGTGGCTTGTCGTCGCGGCCGCCGACCAGCAGGCTGTGGCGCGGGCCAACGCCGAAGGCGCTGCCGGGTTGCTGGTGCCGCGGGGCGTCGACGAGGCGGGGTGGATGCCGAAGATGATCGCCGGCCCCGCCACTGGCACGGTTGCCATCTTGTCCGTTCGCACGGATCTGCATCGCGCATTGGCGCAGCGACCCGGTGAGACGGTGACGGCGTCGGTGCCGATGCGCACGATCACCACGACCGGGACCAACGTGTACGGGGTGTTGGCCCACCCAGCGCCCGGCCGGTCGTCGGTACTGCTGACCGCACACTTCGATGGTGTCGGTGACGACCCGGAGCAACGGTTCCCGGCGGCCGCCGACAACGCCTCGGGCGTCGCGGTCGTCCTCGAAGCCGCCCGCCTGCTGTCGACCGACCTGCCGCCCGGTGCCGGGCTGGCGGTCGCGTTCCTCGACGGCGAAGAGACCGGTGCACGCGGCTCGGCCCATCACGCACCCCGACTCGCCCCCGGCACGTTCGTGCTCAACATCGACGGTGCCGCGCAGCTCGGCGACTCGGCCGCGGTCGAGGCGGGTGGACCGGCCGAACCGCTGCTCGCGGCGCTCGACCAAGCCGGACGGCGTGCGGGCGTGCCCCTACGCGCCGGGGCGATGCCCTCGGACAACCGCCGCTACGCCGCCGCAGGCCTGCCGGCAATCGGCGTCGGCATGGGCATGCCCGGCTACCAGACCCCGGCCGAAACACCCGACCGGGTCGATCCACGCACCTTGCTTGCCGCGGCGAACCTCGTCACCGCGACCGTCGACCAACTCATCAACCATCCTGCACAGCCTGGCGAGACACTATGAGCGGCACCACCAGTGGCTCGCCGGTCGCGGTCATCGGCGCAGGCCCGTGCCGATGAGACGGTGGGTCGGTGGCGCCATCTGGACGCCGGACGAGGAGGCTGGATCATGCCCGTAGCGATGAAGATCGTCGTGCGGACGCGCCAACCAAGCCGGTCATAGCAGGGCGAGCACGCTGCTACAGCGTGGGCGGTCCCTGCTCGATGCGTTTCAGGATCGGTTCGAAACGGCAGAGGTCGTCGCTGGTGATCAGCTGCCGCTCGTCCCACCAGGTGGCGCCGGCGTCGAACAGCGGCTCGATCAGGGCGCGCGCCTTCACAGGATCGCCGGGGCTGATGCCACCGACAACGACCTCGAAGGCGCTGCCCTGCTCGTCTCGGCGAAGCTCCCGCAGGTAGCCGGTCAGGTCCCTGAGCTGATCGACCGGCGGCGCCTCGCCATGAGTGGCGTCCAGGAACAGCGGTACGGCGCCGTCCCAGCGCGCGGCCCGGCGCATCGGCCGGCGGTGCGGCCAGAATCCGGCGACCCAGACCGGCGGCCGGGGCCGCTGGACCGAAGCGGGCAGCAACGTCACGTCGTGAACCTGATAGTGGCGTCCCTGGTGGGTCACCGGCTCGCCGGACCAGTAGCGCTCCAGCAGCTCCAGCCCCTCGTCGAGCCGCTCGGCCAGCACTTTCGGGTCGGTCGAGTCGCCGAAGCTGCCGAACTCGTCCTGGATCGGGCCGCCGAGACCCGCGCTGAAGATCACCCGTCCGCCGCTGAGGGCGTCCAAGGTGGCCACCTGCCGGGCCAGCTGCTCGGGTCGCCGCCGCGCGACCGGCGTCACCAGCGTGCCCAGCTTGATCCGGGAGGTGGCGAGCGCCGCCGCGGTCAGCAGCATCCACGGATCGCCGAACGGCTGGCCCCGGCGCTTCACCTTGTCGTGGACGACGTGATCCCACACGAACAAGGCGTCCCAGCCTGCCTGCTCCGTCGCCGACGCCAGCCTCGCGACCGTCCTGGCGTCGGCAAAGTCGCCGAAGTTCGGGATGTTGATCGAGAAACGCACGCCTGCATCGTGCTGCATCACGCCGCGAGCGGCAAACGAGATATCGGGCCGGGCCGGCAAGCCGCCCGGCCGATCAGCTGGGTCCGTGGCGTCGACCTGCGCCCGGTCGAGGACGCCTCGTGAAGCAGCAAAGTGGCCCGACGATCCAACCGAGGGCGGCCCGGCGACGAGGAGTCCGACCTCCGACCTGCAGCGGCCGGCGAGCGACTCCGCCGTACGCCGTGCTCCCGAAGCCGGACTGGATACCCCCAGCGGCGTACGCCGGCAGTCCTCGCCTACTCCGGAAGGGCTAGCGCCGAAGCCGCCCTGAACACCATGACAGCGGAACTGCCGATTTCCACAATGGTGAGGCGATTGGGCCAACCCGGTCAGCGCCACCCGCGAACCGATCCACATCCGGCGCGAAACGGCTGTGAACGACTCATCAACACTGCCGCGGGCATGGACGGAAGGCCCTGACAGGACGAACGGAGGTGTTCCGCGTCCGTCCGTCACCCACAGCAGCAAGACCGACGAACAGAAGGGTCATCTATGAGCATGTCGAAACGCCGGCTGGCCGCTGTCGCCACCGCAGTGCTGGCGGCGCTGGTGCTGGCGGTGCCTATCGGCTCCGCCACGGCGAGGACGCTTGCGGCCGCTCCGGAGCGCCACGCTGACACGAACCGGTGGTCCGCCGCGTGGGCTGCGGCACAACAGCCCGCGACCAACATCAGTTTTGGAGGCCCGAACTGGTCGGTGGGCGGTTTCACCGGCGAGACCGTGCGACAGATCGTCCGGGTCACTACCGGCGGTTCGCACGTCCGCATCCGGCTGTCCAACCGCTACGGCTCCAAGCCGCTCCAGATCACCGGGGCCACCATCGCCAAGAGGGAAACCGGTGCCAAGGTCAAACCTGAGGCGATCCGCCCGCTGACGTTCGAGCATGGCCCATCCACCACAATCCCAGTGGGCGCGGAGACCGCCTCCGACGCGGTGCAACTGCCGACCTCACCGTTGGAGTCGCTCACGGTGACGATGTACTTCGCTGAGTCGACCGGTCCGGCGACCTTCCACGGCAACGCGCTCAGCACGAGCTACAAGGCGACTGGCGACCATCGTTTCGATCACGGCGACGAGGCGTTCACATCCCGGACGAGCTACGCGTGGTACTTCCTCACGGGCGTCGACGTGACCGGAGGGGAACCAACCACGGGCGGCACGGTCGTGGCCTTTGGCGACTCCATCACCGATGGGTACGGTTCCCGGCCGGACACCGATAACCGCTACCCCGACGAGCTGGCCGAGCGGCTGGTCGCGAACGGCACGCCGCGCGCCGTGGCCAACTCAGGCATCAGTGGCGGGCGCCTGCTCGGGGACTCGCTCTGCTTCGGTCAGGAAGGGGTGACGAGGCACCAGTGGGACGTCCTCGACCAGCCGAACGTGAGCACCGCCATCATCTTGCTGGGCCTCAATGACATCGGCACCAGCGGCAGCCCGGACGTCGGCTGCGGCCTCCCGCTGGTCGTGACTCCCGAGCAGGTCATCGAGGGACACCGCACCCTCATCGAGCAGGCCCACGCCCGCGGGCTCACGGTCATCGGCGCCACCTTCACGCCGATGAAGGGCAGCAGGTACCACAGCCCTGAGAAGGAGGCGATCCGCGACGCGGTCAACGAATGGATCCTCAACAGCGGTGAGTACGATCACGTGTTCGACGTGGCGAAGCTGCTCGCTGACCCGGCCGATGCGGATGCGATGAACCCGGCGTACGACTCCGGGGACCACCTTCACCCGAACGACGCCGGGCGCGCAGTCATCGCCGAGGCGATCGACCTCGACTGGCTGTAACGCCCGGCTCCGAGGAGCAGGGCACCCGGGCCCGCTGATCCCAGCTCAACCGATCGACCCGACCAGCCACTGATCCCCGACGCGGATCTGGGGCGCAGCGGGCCCGGTGCCGGCTCACGCCTTGCGTCGACCTCCGCCGTGACGTGAACCGACGTCGTCTTCGACGACTCCGCCCCAGCAGGGCGCGAGTCCAGCGCTCTCCCGCTTCGACGCCTTCAAGAGCTCCTCCTCCATGGGCGACCGCCAGCCGCTGAGCACGTCCCTTCCAACGTACCCATGTGCGGCGCGGGCAGCCGAGCCTCTGACCACAGCGCCTGGGCCGGTCCGTGCTCATAGTTGAGACCGACCACCTGCGTGCCACCTCGGGTTGAGCCCAACCCGATCACCTGCTGAAGCCGGCGGTCAGGCCGCTGAGGAGCTGGCGTCGGCCCAGCGCGTAGAGGATGACGATGGGCAACGTGGTGAGCACGACCGAGGCGAGCACGGCAGGCACGTTGACGCTGTACTGTCCCTGGAAGGTCCACAGTGCGAGCGGGAGGGTCCGCTTGTCCGGGCTCTGAGTCAGGATCAGCGGCAGCAGGAAGCCGTTCCAGACCGCGAGGCCGTTGTAGATGCTGACCGTCACGAGCGCCGGCCTGGTCAGCGGAAACGCGAGGCCGAGCAGCATTCCCCACTCGCTGGCCCCGTCGACCCGCATGGACTCGAAGAGCTCCTTGGGCACGTCCCGGATGAAGTTCGTCAGCACCAGGACGGACAGCGGGATCGAGAACGCGATCGAGGGCAGGATGATCGCGAGCAGGCTGTCGTACAGGTGCATGCGGATGATGAGCAGGTAGACCGGGATGATGGTGGCCTGCAGCGGTATCGCGAGCCCCATCAGGAAGAGTCCGTTGACGCCGGCCAGGAAGCGGCTGCCGGCTCCGCGTACGACGGCGTACGCGGCCATGAACGAGATCGCGACCGCGGGAATGATCGTACCGGCCGTCACGATCACGCTGTTGAGGAAGTACCGCGGGAAGTCGGACTCGATGACCAGCTGGTAGTTCGCGACCGTCGGGTCCGACGGCATTGCGAACGGGTTCTGCGTGAAGTAGGTGCTCTGATCCTTGAAGCTGGTGACGACGATCCAGTACAGCGGGACCATCACGATCACCAGCCACACCCAGCCCGCGGCACCGCCGAACCAGTTCAGGTGGGCGAGGCGGTGAGCACGGGACACACCACTGCGCACGTGCCCGGCTGTCCTGTCCGTGCTGCTGGTCAGCACCGCCATGTCACGCTCCCTCCAACTGGCTGGCCGTCGTACTGCCGCCGAGCCGGCGCAGCAGGAGGGCGAGGGCGAGGCCGAGCAGCACGAGGATGACCGCGATCACGCTGGCGGGCCCCATCAGGTTCGCCTGGAACCCGCGCTTGTACATGTCGAGTGCGAGCACCCGGGTGGCGTCACCGGGGCCGCCGGCCGTGAGCACGAATATCAGGTCGAAGAAGGTGAGCGACCCGACGACCATCAAGGTGGAAGAGGTGATGATCGTGTACTTCAACTGCGGAATGATGATGCTGAAGAACTGCCGGACGCGCCCGGCACCGTCGATCGAGGCGGCCTCGTAGATGGAGGTCGGTATCTGCCGGACGCCGCCTTGGTAGATGAGCGAGTGGAACGGGATGAACTGCCACGAGACGACGAAGATGACCACGCCGAGGGCGAGGTTGCTCTTTCCCAGCCAATCCTGGGTCAGGAATCCCACATGCAGGCCGGGCCCGAGTCCGAAGTTCGGATCGAGCAGCGCCTTGTAGGTGATGGCGATCGCTGCCGAGCTCAGCAGCAGTGGGATGAAGTAGAGGACGGCCAGAAGGGCCCGGTAGCGCTGGCGACCCGCGAGGAACACTCCGAGCACAAGGCTCAGGGGCGTCTGCACCAACCACGAGAGAATCATGACCTCGAACGTCACGAGGACCGCGTGCGGGAGACCGGGATCGTTGAGCACGGAGCGCCAGTTGGACAGGCCCGCTGTGTGGATGGCACCGAGGCCGTCCCACTGGGCGAAGCTGAGCACCAGGACCCCGACCAGCGGGACGATGCCGAACAGCAGGAACACGGCAAGGGCGGGCAATACCATCCAGGCGACTGGGCCACTCCGCCCGGCGCGCGAGGAAGCGGTTCGCCCGACAGCCCGCACTTCGGACGGAGCGGCCACCGTCACTTCCCGATCACCGCGTTCATGGTGTCCGCGAACTGCTGCGGCGAGATCGACAACTGGAACAGCTTCGCGATGTTGTCGAGCAGGGTCTCCGCGGCGGTCGGGCTGAGCGCCTGGTCCCAGGACTGGGCGAAGCTCTTCGCGTTGCTCGACGTGTCGTAGACGAACTTGAGCCAGTCGGCGTCGTTCTTGTCCGACACGGAAGCGAGCTTGTCCTGGGCGCTCTTGACGACCGGAATGTTGCCGGACTGCACCCAGGCGTCCACCGACGCGTCGTCGAGGGTCGACGTGGACAGGAACTTCTTCGCGATGTCCTTCTGCTCCTGGGTCGCCTTCGACGAGATCGACAGGTACTGCCCCGGGTTGCCGACGGTGTCACTCGGGTCGCCCTTGCCGCCGTCGACCGGCGGGAAGTTCATGTAGCCGAGGTTGCCGCCCTTGACGAAGTTGCCACCGTCGTTCTTCATGCTGCCGTAGGTCCACGCGCCGTGGAGCATCATCGCGGCCTTGCCGGTGTAGAGCAGGGCCTGGTCGGCGTTGGAGTCCGCGGTGATCGAGGAGAATCCCTTGATGAAGCCGTTCGCCTTGATCAGCTTCTGCATCTCGTCGAGAGCCTTCAGGGCCGACGGGTCGGACCACCCGTCGGGCTGACCGTCGAAGATGTTCTGGAAAACCTCACTGCCGCCGATGCGGTCGAAGAGGAACTCGAGCCACATCATGTTGGTCCAACGGGACTGTCCGCCGAGCGAGAACGGCGCGATCCCCTTGTCGTTGAACTTGGGGACCAGGTCCATGATCTCGCCCCACGACTGCGGCGGCTGTACGCCGACCTTGTCGAAGACGGTCTTGTTCCAGTAGAGGACGATCGGGGTCGTGGTCTCGACCGGCATCGCGTAGATCTTGCCGTTGACGGTCGCCGCGCCGAAGGCCGACGGGAAGATCTGGTTCTTGAGCTCGGCATTCTGTCCGAACCAGTCGGTGAGATCTTCGACCTGGCCGGCGTCGACGTAGCTCTTGAGGCCGCCGCCGCCCCAGCCCCAGATCAGGGTGGGGCCCTGGCCCGCGCCGATAGCCGTCTTGATCTTCTGCTTGAACGCGTCGTTCTGGAACTCGGTGGACTTGATCTGGGTGCCCGAGTTCGCGCCGTTGAACCGCTTTACCTGTGCCTCGCGAATGCCCTGCTGGGGCTGACCGGTGAGGAACCAGTAGGTGGTCCCGCCGCCACCGCCCGTACCGCCGGTCGAGCTGCCGGAGCTCTGTGGGCCGGAGCTGCCGCAGGCAGCGAGCCCGGCGGCAAGAGCACCGCCGGCGGTGAGGCGGAGGAACGTGCGCCGGGATGTCGTCATGGGATCCACGGTGATCTCCGTACTCCATGCCGCGGACCACTCCGCGGCGTGTGGGTTGCCAGGTGCGGTGCCGCCGGTGCGACGCGAGGCCGCGCCCCTCCCGGCTGCTCCACGAGGTAGCGGAAGCACCTGCCGATTAACGTTGCGTTTCGTAACGTAGGTTTCGCTGATGCCGCTGTCAAGACTTGAACTAGTGGCCCTGTTGGGCCAGAGTGGCACGGCATGATGTGCCCAGATAACCGGGGAAACGCGCCAAGGTCGCAAGATCTCCCGGGTTACGATGGTGCCCTCCAGGGCATCGAAACTTTTCGATACTTCTTAACTGCGATCGTCGAGCGACAGGGAGAATTTCGTGACGACCTCTTTCTCAACGGCAGGCCCGGACGAACGCCCGTGGCAGAACACCTCGCTGCCGGCCGAGGAGCGGGCCGAACTCCTCCTGCAGGCGATGACGCTGGAGGAGAAGGTCGCTCAGCTCGGCAGCCGCTGGGCGGGCAACGACATGGCCGACGCCGAGCGGCCCGTCGATGAGCAGCTCAACGTCGCTCCCCTGCAGGACGTCTTCGCGGCCGGCGGAGCCGTCTCGCTGCAGGAGGCGAGCCGCGACGGACTGGGCCACCTGACTCGGGTCTGGGGCAGCGTCCCGGTCACGGTCGAGGAGGGCGTGGCGGAGCTGATTCGCCAGCACGAGGTCGTCCTGGAGGGATCCCGGCTGGGCGTCCCCGCCCTGGTCCACGAGGAGTGCCTGACCGGCTTCACCACATACGGGGCGACCGTCTATCCCACGCCCCTCGCCTGGGGCGCCACCTTCGACCCCGACCTCGTGGAGCGGATGGCCGCTGCGATCGGGCGCGACATGGCCGCCGTCGGCGTCCACCAGGGCCTGTCCCCCGTGCTCGACGTCGTGCGCGACTACCGCTGGGGCCGGGTGGAGGAGACGATCGGTGAGGACCCGTACCTTGTCGCGATGCTCGGCTCCGCGTACGTCCGGGGCCTCCAGAGCGCCGGAGTGATCGCGACGCTGAAGCATTTCGCGGGTTACTCCGCATCAAGGGCAGGGCGCAACCACGGCCCCGTGTCGATGGGCCGGCGCGAGCTGCTCGACGTCATCCTGCCGACCTTCGAGACCGCGATCGCGACAGCCGCCGCGGGCTCGGTCATGAGCTCGTACTCCGATATCGACGGTCTCCCGGCCGGCGCTGATCCGTGGCTGTTCACCAAGGTGCTCCGCGACGACTGGGGTTTCACCGGCACGGTGGTCTCCGACTACTGGGCGGTACCGTTCCTCGCCACAATGCACCGGGTCGCTGCCGACGCCGACGCTGCAGGAGCCCTGGCACTCGCCGCCGGCACCGATGTCGAACTCCCGGACACGCTCGGATTCGGCTCGGGTCTGATCGAGCGGGTCAGGTCCGGTCAACTCTCGGAGGGCCTCGTCGATCGCGCTGCCCGGCGCCTGCTCCGGCAGAAGGTGCAGCTTGGCCTGCTCGACCCGGACTGGACTCCGAAGGGCTCCATCAGCCAGAGCGGAGTGGACCTCGACTCCCCGGCGAACCGCGCCCTCGCCCGCGAGCTGGCCGAGCGCTCGATCATCCTGCTCGACGCCGGGTCCGCCTTGCCGCTGCTCGGCGAGGGGCCGGCGCTGCGGCGACTTGCCGTGGTCGGGCCCTGCGCCGGAGACCCCAAGACGTTCATGGGCTGCTACGCCTTCCCCAACCACGTGCTGCCGCGCTACCCCGACCGCGAGCTCGGAATCGGGGTGCAGAGCGCGGTCGACGCGCTGCAGCAGGAGCTCGGGGACGTCGAGCTCGTGTACGAGAAGGGCTGCACGGTCACCGGGGAGGACCGGTCCGGGCTCGCCGCGGCCGTGGGCGCGGCCCGGGACGCGGACCTCTGCATCGCCTACGTCGGGGACTTGTCCGGGCTGTTCGGGCACGGCTCCTCAGGGGAGGGCTGCGACGCCGAGGACCTGCGGCTGCCCGGACTGCAGAACGAGCTGCTCGCACAGCTCCTGGACACCGGGACCCCGGTCGTCGTCGTGGTGGTCTCCGGCCGGCCGTACGCGCTTGGTGACGTCGCGGACCGCGCGGCCGGCCTGGTCCAGGCCTTCATTCCCGGCCAGGAGGGCGGTGCTGCGATCGCCGGTGTGCTCAGTGGCCGGGTCGTACCCAGCGGCAAGCTGCCGGTCCAGATCCCGCGGCATGTGGGCGGGCAGCCCGGCACCTACTTGCAGCCGCCGCTCGGCAGCGTCGAGAGCGCCGGCATCAGCGGCCTGGACGCCGCGCCGCTGTTCGCCTTCGGCTTCGGCGCGTCGTACACCAGCTTCGAGGTCGACGACCTGCGCGTCAGCGCCACCGAGGTCCCTACCGACGGCGAGTTCACGGTGGCCGTCCGGGTCCGCAACACCGGGTCCCGAGCCGGCGATGAGGTCGTCCAGCTCTACCTGCACGACGTCGTGGCACAGGTCGCCCGGCCCCTGAAGCTGCTGACCGGCTTCGCCCGGGTGTCGCTGGAGCCGGGCGCGGCGATGGACGTCACCTTCCGCGTGCACGCGGACCGCACGGCCTACACCGCGCCGGATCTGGTCCGAATCGTCGAGCCCGGCGACATCGAGGTGCTGGTCGGCACCTCATCGGCAGACCTGCCGTGTCGCGGCACCGTGCGGATGACGGGAGATGTGCGCTTGGTGGGACACGATCGTACGATGGTGACCCCGGTCGACCTGACGCCGATCGCCGGTGATGCCTCCAGAACAGGAGGAGGAGGAGCGTGAGGAGGTGCAGCTCTTGAGTGGCCGCGTCACTTTGGCCACCGTCGCGACCTCCGCCGGCGTCTCAGTCGCGACAGTATCCAAGGTGCTCAATGGGCGGAGCGATGTCTCTCCGTCAACCCGAGCACGGGTGCAGGAGGTCCTCCGGGAGCATGACTATGTCGGGCGACGGCCTGAGCCGGTCGAGCGGGCAACGGTCGAACTGTTCTTCCAGGGCGTCGTCAACAGCTACTCGGTCGAGGTGATCCAGGGCGTCATCGAGGCAGGACAGGCTGCCGGCGTGGACGTCGTGCTCAGCTCGCGCCCGCCGCGCTCGCAGGAGCGGAGGGCAGGTCGGGCGGCGCAGTGGATTCGAGAGCTGATCGCGGCCGGTCGCCGGGCCGCGATAGGCATCACCAGCGACCTGAGCGCGGCCGACCTGGCCGCACTTTCCCGGGCGCGGCTGCCGCTCGTCGTCGTCGACCCGGTCAACATCGCGCAGCCGGACGTGACGAGCGTGGGGTCGACAAACTTCGCCGGCGGTCTGGCCGCGACCCAGCACCTGCTGTCACTGGGACACCGGCGAATCGCCTACCTCGGCGGTCCTCCGACCTCAGGCTGCAACCAGGCCCGGATGAACGGTTTCCGCGGTGCTATGGATTCGGCGGGAGCCCCGGTGCCCAAGGATTACGTCTGGTTGCGTGAGTTCCTCTACGAGGACGGCTTGGCCGGTGGTGCCGCCCTGCTCGACCTGCCTGAACGGCCCACCGCGATCTTCGCCGGAAGCGACGAAGTTGCGCTCGGAGTCATGGAGGCGGCCCGCGCCCGGGGCCTCCGTGTTCCCGAGGACCTCAGCGTGGTGGGTTTCGACGACACACAGGTGGCGCGGCTCGCTTCCCCGCAGTTGACGACAATCCGACAACCCCTGCGAGAGATGGGCGCCGTCGCCCTGCGAACAGCACTGCAGCTCGCGGCGGGCGAGGCGGTGGACTCGCACCACGTGGAGCTCGCGACAAGGCTCATCGTGCGAGACTCGGCGGCGGCACCCGCCCGCCTGCCGTCCGTTGCTGCTTCATGATCGACCTGCAGCCAAACGTCCTCGAGGGCAAGATGGAGCCCGGCCGCGTGTTCGACCGCACCGTAAGGCTCGACGAGATTCCCGACGGCTACCGCGCCATGGCCGACCGCGAGGCGCTCACAGTGCCCATGCAGCCGTGACAACTGCCTCCGGTGACCCGGACAGCACAGCCCTGACTTCCTGAGGGCACGATGCAGGCATGTGGGTCCCCGAGGCGGGGCACCAGCCCAGGGCCAACTGCAGCGACGTTGACGCGAGCCATCGCCTCAGTCATTATTGAGTCAATGAATACTGAGCGAGTTTCCTTGGCGGAGCGGGCGAAGATCTATGCCGCGCTGGGCGATCCGGCGCGCCTGGCGATCGTGGACATGCTTGTCGCCGGCGACGCCGCCCCGGGGGAACTCGGCTCCGCGCTGCAGATACCGACCAACCTCGTCGCCCACCACCTGAAGGTGCTGCAGGACGCGGGCCTGGTGGTGCGTACGCGGTCGGAGGGAGACCGTCGCCGAACCTATGTGCAGCTCGTGGCCGGGGCGCTCGCCGCGGTCGCGACTCCGGCGCTGTCCGCGGCGCCTCGGGTGGTCTTCGTCTGCACTCAGAACTCGGCGCGCTCGCAGCTGGCCGCCGCGATCTGGACCCGTCGAAGCCATGTCCCGGCTGTGTCGGCCGGCACCGAACCCGCCGACCGGGTCCACCCGCGGGCGATCCGGGTGGCCCGCCGCCATGGCCTGAAGCCCGACACCTGGCGCACAGCCCAGGTCGGTGACGTGGTCCGGCGCGATGACCTGATCATCGCGGTGTGCGACAACGCCCACGAGCACCTTCCGGCGCAGGCCCGACCACGCCTGCACTGGTCGGTACGGGACCCCGCGACCGTCGACACCGACGCCGCGTTCGAGTCTGCCTACAACGAGATCTCCGCCAGGATCGACCGGCTGGCACCGGCACTGTCCCCCGCCGAGACGACCGACACCCCCAGGAGCCGACCATGACCGATCTCGCCGGGAATCAACGGGAGAGCCTGTCCGTCGACCAGCAGTTCGCGCCGCTGTGGCGGAAGCTGGTCGCCGAGACGTTGGGCACCGGGTTGCTGGTCACAGTCGTCGTCGGCTCAGGCATCGCCGCCGCATCGCTGTCGCCGAACGATGTGGGCCTGCAGCTGCTGGAGAACGCGTTCGCCACCGCGCTCGGCCTCGCCGTGCTGATCCTCGCGATCGGCCCAGTGTCCGGCGCGCATTTCAACCCGGTGGTGTCCGCGGTGGACTGGTGGCTCGGACACCGGACCGGCAACGGCCTTACCTTGCGCGAGCTGGCCGGTTACGTCCCGGCACAGACTCTCGGTGCCGTGGCCGGCGCGATGCTGGCGAACCTGATTTACGACAAGGCCGCGGTGACCTGGTCGACCACGGACCGCGCGTCGGGACACCTGTGGCTGAGTGAGCTGGTCGCCACCGCCGGACTCGTCGTGCTGATCTTCGCATTGGCTTGGTCCGGCCGCGCGGCGGTCGCGCCGGCCGCCGTCGGCGCCTACATCGGATCGGCGTACTGGTTCACCTCGTCGACCTCGTTCGCGAACCCCGCGGTGACGATCGGCCGGGCGTTCAGCGACTCATTCGCCGGCATCGCGCCGGCATCGGTGCCCGGCTTCGTCATCGCCCAGATCCTCGGCGCCATCGTCGGCGCCGGGCTGCTGGCCGTGCTGTACCCACACGCCGGCCAGGCCGCCGACGAGATCGTCACGCCCCACACCGATACGAACACCGCCCCCACCCCGACAGGAGCGTCGAAGTGAGCAAGCCCAGCGTGTTGTTCGTCTGTGTCCACAACGCGGGCCGGTCCCAGATGGCCGCGGGTTGGCTGCGGCACTTCGCCGGAGACAGGGTCGAGGTCAGGTCCGCCGGGTCCCAACCCGCCGACCAGATCAACACGGTCGCGGTCGAGGCGATGCGCGAGGTCGGCATCGACATCACCGGAGCCGTCCCGCAGTTGCTCGAGTACGAGACCGCGCAGACGAGCGATGTCATCGTCACCATGGGCTGCGGCGACGCCTGCCCGGTCTTCCCCGGCAAGCGCTACGAGGACTGGGAGCTCACCGACCCGGCCGGACAGCCGCTGGAGGTCGTCCGCACGGTCCGCGACGACATCCGCGGCCGCGTGGAAAAGCTCGTCGCCGAACTACGGGCTTTCTGACTCGTACACGTGGCCCCTGGGGTCTGACCCCTCGTGCGAGCTCAGTCGGTGCCGAACTCCATCGCCGCGCGATCCAGGGCCTCCGCCTCGTCGTCGGGAGCCTCGCCGCGGGCCGCGATCGCGTCGGCGCCACCGGCCGACATCGACCCCGTCAACTCGCTGTGGGCGGGGCCGACGAGCCCCAGCCCGGCGTACTCCTCGAGCTTGGCGCGCGAGTCGGCGATGTCGAGGTTGCGCATGGTCAGCTGGCCGATCCGATCCACGGGGCCGAACGCGGCGTCGTGCGTACGCTCCATCGACAGCTTGTCCGGGTGGTAGCTGAACGACGCGCCGGCGGTGTCCATGATCGAGTAGTCCTCGCCGCGGCGCAGCCGCAGCGTCACCTCACCGCTGACCACCGACCCCACCCAGCGCTGGAGCGACTCACGCAGCATCAGCGCCTGCGGGTCGAGCCAGCGGCCTTCGTACATCAACCGACCGAGCCGCCGGCCCTCGGCGTGGTAGTTCGCGATGGTGTCCTCGTTGTGAATCGCGTTGAGCAGCCGCTCGTAGGCGATGTGCAGCAGCGCGAGGCCCGGTGCCTCGTAGATGCCGCGGCTCTTGGCCTCGATCACTCGGTTCTCGATCTGGTCGGACATGCCCAGACCGTGCCTGCCACCGATCGCGTTGGCCTCCTTGACCAGATCCACGGCGGACTCGAACTTGACCCCGTTGATGGTGACGGGACGGCCTTGCTCGAAGCGGATCGAGACGTCTTCGGTGGCGACCTCGACCGCGGAGTCCCAGAACCGGACGCCCATGATCGGGTCGACATCCTCGATGCCGTGGTCGAGATGCTCGAGCACCTTGGCCTCGTGGGTCGCACCCCAGATGTTGGCGTCGGTGGAGTAGGCCTTCTCGGCGCTGTCGCGGTAGGGCAGCCCATGGGCCAGCAGCCACTCCGACATCTCCTTGCGGCCGCCGAGCTCGGAAACGAAATCGGCGTCGAGCCAGGGCTTGTAAATTCGCAGATGCGGGTTGGCGAGCAGGCCGTAGCGGTAGAACCGCTCGATGTCGTTGCCCTTGAACGTCGACCCGTCGCCCCAGATCTGGACGTCGTCCTCGAGCATCGCGCGCACCAGCAAGGTGCCGGTGACCGCGCGCCCGAGCGGGGTGGTGTTGAAGTAGGTCCGGCCCGCCGAGCGGATGTGGAACGCGCCGCAGGTGATGGCGGCGAGACCCTCCTCGACCAGCGCCTCCTTGCAGTCCACGAGCCGTGCGATCTGCGCGCCGTAGGTCCCCGCACGGCCGGGCACCGAGTCGATGTCGGGCTCGTCGTACTGGCCGATGTCGGCGGTGTACGTACAGGGGATGGCGCCCTTGTCGCGCATCCAGGCGACGGCGACGGAGGTGTCGAGACCACCCGAGAAGGCGATCCCGACGCGCTCGCCGGTGGGCAGATGGGTGAGCACCTTGGACATAGGTTGAGTATGCATTCCTCCGCATATTTATTCAAGCCGGACCTGCCATGCGTACGACGGGATGTCCCGACCTGGACAAGCAGCCGCAGATGTCTCTGTTGACGGAGAGCGTCAGCGTGCGCCCCACGGCAGCGGGCCCTGGTGCAGCTAGCCGCGAATCTCGCCTCACCGACGCGGATGCCGCCGCGCTTTGGTCACACGGAGCTGACAGCGGTGGTTGGCAGGTCTCGGCTCTTCGGTACGAATCATGTACGAGGCGTGTTGGTGCCGGCACCGTCTGGCCCGACCTTGTACCGCGCGGTGACCGAGGAACTGCTGCACGTCAGCGAGATCAAGAAAACGGTCCACTATGCGAACGAAGCTGGTCCTGGCGGACACATCACCGACGAACTGGGTTCAAATGGGTGCCGATTAGATCTCAATCCGATCACTGTGCTGAGGGGTCACACACCGCATGAAGGGACAAGACTTTGAGACGCACTCTGATCGTTGCCTGCTGCGCGGCCCTGGCCGGGCTGGTGGGCGTGCCACTGCTGGCTTCTGGGGAGTCGGTATCGACTGACACCAATCCGAGCGCTGGCCGAGCAGAGGGCTGCGTGGTGGACTCCCGCAGCGGCTGCACCATCGAACATGGCTTCGGCACCGCACCATCCGCGGTGATCGTCGGCAATGCGGGGCCGTTGCTGGCGTTCGTGCAGCCGAGTCAAGTGACGAGCTCCACCTATCGGGTGCAGTTCCGCAGGCCCGGTGGATCCACGGTTTCGGAGGGCACCCGGGCCAGGTTCTTCGCACACTACGACTTCACCCCGCCGGCAACGTCGAGTCCGACGGCCACAGCGTCGCAGACACCCAGCCAGACGCCCAGCTCCACACCCAGCCAGACGCCTTCCCAGACCCCGAGCTCCACACCCAGCCAGACATCGAGCTCGACACCCAGCCAGACGCCTTCCCAGACGCCGAGTTCGACGCCCACTCAGACGGCGACGAGCACGCCTACCTCGAGCACCAGCCCGGTGAAGACCTGCACGAGCCCGTCGTTCTCCACGTACTCGAACAACAACGTCGGTGACGGCCGGACCTTCGGCTCGTACTACGTCCACAACAACATGTGGAACAACGACAACGGCCAGCAGTGGCTGAACGCGTGCAACTACGACAACTGGTACGTGATCGCGAACCAGCCGAACGACCCGGAGAACGCGGTCAAGACGTACCCCAACGTGCACAAGGACTACGCTGACGCTCCGCTGTCCAGAATCGTGTCGAGCCGTTTCGCCGCCAACTCGCCCCGCTGTGCCGGCTGCATCTACAACGTGGCGTACGACATCTGGATCGGGGACGGCTTCTCCAACGAGCTGATGATCTGGACGGAGAACTGGGGCCAGAGGCCGGCCGGCAGCCTGGTTGACTCCTCGGAGTGGATCGGTGGGCAGGAGTACGAAGTCTGGCGCGCCCCGGGCGGCCAGGACATCATGACGTTCGTCTCCAAGGTCCCGCAGTTGTCCGGCACGATGCCGCTGCAGGAGTTCTTCAAGAACATCACCGCCCGCGGATGGATACCGGCCGACTCCACCACCTGGCAGGTCGACTACGGGGTGGAGATCGTCGACACCAACGGCACGAACCAGCGGTTCAACTTCACCGACTTCTCGATCACCGAGACCAGCTGACCCTCCTGCAGGCTCCGGCCCTCCCCCTGAGGAGGGCCGGAGCCTGCAAGCGCTTCGTGCTCCTCACCATGGGCGATGCCGCCACCACCACCGCGGCCATCGCACCACAACCGCACTGGACGAGCCGGAATGACTGCCTGTCCGGCAACGCCGCGTAGTTCGCGAGCTGCGGCGCGGGCGCGGCCGCCGGTGGTCTTACCCACCGTCGGTGCACGTGACACCACCTGTCGTTCGGCGGATCGAGGCGGGAGCACACTATCCGCGGCGCCGCACCGATCGCGCGCTATACGCTCGGGCCGCCGCGTGGCGCCCGGAAGCGGGGGCTGGGCCGGTCGGCGTCAGGGCACTCGAGTGAGCCACTGTTCGGTGCCGAACTTGGCGGTGACGCGCTCCCCGGCCGCGGCGAGCGTCTCTTCGCCGATCGTCCCGGCGACGAGACCGTAGCGCTCGGCGAAGGACCCGACCATCCGGTCGATGACCGCGGCACGCTCCAACCCGGTCTGGCTGCGCAGCGGGTCGACCCGCTTGTTCGCGCTCGTGATGCCCTTGTCCGAGAGCTTCTCGCGGCCGATCCGCAAGACCTCGAGCATCTTCGCGGCGTCCATGTCGTACGCCATCGTCACGTGGTGCAGTACGGCGCCGCCCGCGAATCGCTTCTGCGCAGCGCCGGCGATCTTGCCCGCCGGCGAGGTGATGTCGTTGATCGGCTGGTACGTCGCGGCGATCCCGAGGTCGTTCAGCGCGCCGATCACCCAGTCGTCAAGGAACGCGTAGGACTCGACGAAGGACAACCCGGACACCAGCGACTCGGGCACGTAGAGCGAGTAGGTGATGGTGTTCCCCGGCTCGACGAACATCGCCCCGCCGCCGCTGATCCGACGAACAACGGTGACCTCGTGCTTGGCGGCGCCGTCCAGGTCCACCTCGTTGACGAGCGACTGGAAGCTCCCGATGATGACCGCGTTCGACGCCCACTCCCAGACCCGCAGAGTCGGAGCCCGCTCCCCCGCGCCAACCTGCTGGGCCAGCACCTCGTCGAGCGCCATCTGCAAAGCAGGCTCACGCGGCACATCATGCACGAACTCCCAGGGATGGTCCCGCCAACCGGTTGCGCCGGTCAGTGCGCGGCGTACGGCGACCGCGACAGCCTCCGCGGAGAACCCGAGCATCTCAACGCCGTCGCCGAGTACCGCACGAACCCTGGCGGCCACTTCTGCCGCCGGCGTAGAGGTGGGCAGACCGCCCAGCGCACCGTTCATCCGTTCCAGCGCGTCGTCGGGCTCCAGGAAGAAGTCGCCGCTGATCTGGGCCCGCCGCACCACGCCGTCGACGACGTCCAGGTCGGCGACCACCAGCTTTCCGCCCGGCACTTTGTACTCACCATGCATAACCGCCCACAACCGGCTGAAGTCGAGGAATGTTCCCGCACCATCGCCGTTGCGCGGCGGTCGGTCGAGGACCCCGCCGCTTCGAGCGGCGCTACGGCGCGAGGCCGAGCGGCACGTCGTAGGCGGTGGCCGACTCGGCGTGACGGACGTCGCTTCGGCTCTCGCGACTGCGCGCAACAAGCCCATACTGGAGGAACCCAACCCAAAGGTGGTGAGGCGTGAGCGATCAGCAGCCTGGGTCGAACACGGAGGCGGGTGCCGATCTCGAGTACGACCTCGCGCATGAGGCAAGCGGCGTCACCCCGCCCGTGAGCACGCACGACCAGGAGCAACGAGAGGCCGTCGTCACGGCCACGCCCGACTACGACGGCGACTACTCCTACGACTTGGCGCACGACGTCCCGCGATCTCAGTAGCGGCCGGGTGCTGCCCTCGATCAGCTGCGTCGGGCCCGCTGCCGCGGGATCTCCTCGGCAAGCTCGACCACGAATCCGTCCGGGTCCGCGATGTGGACGGTCCGGTGCCCCCACGGCCGGTCGGCCGGACCGCTGAGAACACTTGTGCCCAAGGCCGCGAGCCGGCCGGCGTGGGCGTCGACATCATCAACGAGGAGTACGATCTCGGCGGCTGGGCCAGGTGTCACCGCCCGCCCGGTCAGCCACTCGGCACGGCGTCGTTCGTAGAGGGCGAACCGGGTGCCCTCCGTGCCGAACTCCGCATACCCAGCGTCGGTGAACCGGTAGGGCAGGCCGACCACATCCCGATAGAACGCGATGGATGCGTCGAGGTCGGAGACATACAGGATGACGTAGCCGATGCGATCCACGGGCCTACGCTACGCGGGAGCCAGGTACCCAGCGACAGGCCTCGCAGTGGACTGAGCAGCACCAGCTCGACGCCGGCCCGCCGCGGTCTGGCGAGGCTCTCGCGGCCATCACGCTTCCCGATGCCCTGCGGAACCCTCCGGCGCAGGCCGCCGAGAGTGATCGCGCAGACGCTGGTCACGCGCCCGCTGTGAGGGGCCTCTATTCTGGCCGGACTTCCGGCAGCCGACGTCAGGGAGGCGTTGATGAGCTCCACAAGACCACGGCGACGGTTGAGGTCGCTCGCCGTCGCCTTCGTGTTCTTGGCGTTCGTGGGCATCATGGCGGACCGGGTGGCCGAGTCGCTCGCCGAGGACCGGCTGGCGGTGGTCGCGGAGGACGAGGCGGCCCGGTACGACGTGACGGCGTCCGACAGCTCGGTGAAGGTAGGCGGCTTCGGGTTCTTGCCGCAGCTGGCCAGGGCCGAGTTCTCCCGGATCACGCTGACCATGCAACGGCCGACCATCTCGTCGATCCCGGCCCGGGACCTGACGGTGGCGATGACCGGGATCCGGGTGCCGCGCAGACTGCTGACAGGCGACACCGGTGCGGCGGTCATGGTCGACTCGGCCGACCTCCGGCTGCGGTTGTCGCCGGACGCTCTGACCAAGCTCGCCGCTCAGGCCAGCGATCTGGACGGGCTGACGCTGAGGATCGTTGGTGGGAAGCTGCAGGCACGGTTGGTGGTCCAAGGCGTTGATGCCCGCGCGACGGTCCGTCCGCAGGCCCAGAACGGCCGGATCAGACTCGTGGTCGACGACCTACCCGAAGCGGTGCCGCCCGCCGTCCGCGACGCGGTGAAGTCTGTGCTCGGCAAGGGAATCGAGGTCCCGGACCTACCGTTCGGTGCCTCGCTGAAGCAGGTCGCGGTGGACGGGCAGTCGGTCCTGCTCATCGCGACCGCCGCCGACGTGGAACTGCCCACCGCCTAGAACGGCCGCGCCCTTGCCACCCGCCGGCCACCTGTCTCCGATCTCCTTGCCGGTCCGCACCGAGCTTGGACCATGCCGTACAGTGCCGCAGGTGTTCGCGATCGTTCTGGAGGAAGGCGCCGAGCTGCGCCCGCTGGAGCCGTGGCAGGCCGAGGAGTTCCTCTCCCACATCGACAGGGCGCGCGCTGCGGTGGACCCGTGGGTCCCGTGGGCGAGCCGCAGCACCGACCTGGACTCGGCCCGCGCCACGCTGCAGCGGTACGCCGACCTCGCCGCCCGCGACGCCGGCCGCTTGTACGGCATCTGGCTCGACGGCACGCTCGTCGGCGGGACGATGTTCGTCGCCTTCGACGCCGCCGGCGGCACGTGCGAGCTCGGCTGCTGGCTGGAGCCGGCCGGGCAGGGCCGCGGGCTGATGACCCGCGCGGTGGAGTACCTCGTCGACTGGGCAGTGCGCGTGCGCGGCATCCACCGGGTCACGTGGCTCACCCGTCCGGACAACACCGCAAGCCGCAACGTCGCGCGCCGCCTCGGCATGCGACTGGACGGGGTGCTGCGCGAGGAGTACTTGCACCAGGGGATCCGACACGACACCGAGGTCTGGTCGCTGTTGGCACCGGAGTTCCGCAACGCGCCGCAGGACACACATTAGGTGACGCGGCCGCTCGCCCTGGGGCAACGGATCAAACGGCTACCGGCAGATCGCTGCGTGCAGAGCCGACCACGCTTCGGCAGCGCACCTCTGTCGCCGGCGGGCGGTAGGTTCGGGGGCCATGAGCACGGCTGACCTTGATCCGGATCTTGTTCCCGAATTGCTCTCCAGTGAACTGCGCGTGAGCCTCGACTTCTGGTGCGCCCTACCGGCCCACCGCGATGTCTTCGCAGATGTCCCAGGCGGCTTGGCGAAGCAGAGCCGCGGTATCCGCGTCGAGGCCCTTCACTGGGACGCTGATGTCCACGGGGTGCTCGCCCAGTAGCGAGACGAGGAACACGCATGCGGCAAGGTAGCTGCCGGCGAGGGCGGGATGGCTGCCGTCGGCGTCGTGCAGGGTCGGGCGGTCGTGCATGCTGAGGAAGCGTTCCCAGACCATCCCGACCGGGACGAGCGTGGCGCCCAGCTCGGCCGCGATAGTCGCGTACGCGGTCGTGATCGCCTGCTGCGCGTCGGGCGTGTTCCTGCGGGCCCAGGTCAGGTACAACGCGGTCCGCGCGCCACTTCGCTCGATCGCGGCGTGAAAATCACGGACGCTGTCGTGCATGCGTGCGGCATTCCTGCCTGGCAGCGTGCTCTGCTCCTGCAGGACGACGATGTCGTACGCACCATCGGCTATCGCGGCGAGCGCCGGCCCCGCATTGAGATGCTGGCGAAGCGAAGCGCCGCCTGCCGAGACGAGCCGGTGCTCGATGGTCGTCCCCCGCTCGTTCGCGAGGCGGGCGATCAGCGCCGGCAGGTTGTTGCGCGCTGTGAAGCTGTTGCCGATGAACAGGATCCGCACGGGTACGACGGTACTACCGACGAGTCGTCACGCTGAGAGCAGCTCGCGGCTTGCTGAGGCATGGGTCACTCACGAACATCGCGGCAGCGAAGTGCGTGCTGGTCGTGGCCGGCTCGGCCGGTCTGGTTCGAACGCCGACCTGATACTTGGGTCGAGTTGGGTGTCGAGGATCGGGTCCGGCATGTCAGCAACCTCCGGGCCGAGCACGGCCAGAGCACGCGTGCAGGCACGGGCGAAGACCCGGATCCGAGCCGGGTAAGTTGGCCCCTGTCAGTTCTCATCGATCCCCTCGAGGAAGCTGAGCACCCGGCGCATGAGCAGGGCGGCCGCGGCCTCGTCGTACGACGGCAGTGAGGAGTCGGCGAAGAGGTGTTCCTTGCCTGGGTAGAGGAACAGTTCGGCCTGCTCGGTGGAGTCGACCAGGGCGCGCGCCGCGTCGAGGTCGCCGCCCTCCTCGGCGAAGAGCGGGTCGGCATCCATGCCGTGCACTTGCACGGGAACGCCCGCCGGCCAGGCCTCACCGAACTCCGAGACCGGAACGCACGAATGGAAGAGCAGCGCTCCCCTGGCTCCTGCGCGG
Organism: Kribbella sp.; assembly: GCA_035759015.1. Lineage (GTDB taxonomy): Bacteria > Actinomycetota > Actinomycetes > Propionibacteriales > Kribbellaceae > Kribbella. The sequence goes on along the minus strand of DASTVQ010000160.1, from coordinate 2,799 downwards.
GTCTGAGCCAGTTGCTGCGCCGGCATTCCGCCGAGGGAGAAGCCCGCGTAGACCAGCGCGTCGCCGAGCCCGTCGACCGCGTTGATGCCGCGGTCATTGATCGTCTCGAACCCTGTCCGCTTGGCGTAGTCCAGTCCCGCTTCGAGAGTGTCGAAGGTCTGCCCCTCGTAGAGGTCGGGCACGTGGACGGTGTGACCCGCCCCGCGCAGTTCGTCGGCGAAGGCCTTCACCCCTTGTGTCAGCCCCTGCGCGTGGTGGTACAGAACGACCTCGGCCATAGTCTGCTCGCTTTCGACGCTAATGATCCAAATATCTCGAACAAACCGTGATGCTAGTCTAATCGGATCATGTCGATCAATCCCCCGGTCCCGGACTACGACCTCGAGGACACGATCGAGCTCACCAGTGCCGAGCAGGTGCGGGCGATCAGCGACCCCCTGCGCACAACGATTCTCGGTCTGCTTCATGAGCGGGCCGCGACGGTGACAGAACTGGCCAGCGCGGTCAAGCGCCCCAAGAGCACCGTGGCGCACCACGTCAACGTCCTGGCCGGTGCCGGTTTGCTGCGGGTCGTACGGACCCGGCGCGTCAGGGCGATCGACGAGCGCTACTACGGCCGCACCGCGCGAATGTTCTACGTCGGTCTGGGCAGGCGGGCGGACGGCGTCGCGCTTCCGCCGGACTTCAACGACTTCGAGGTCGCGGCGAAGGAATCCGACGCCGCCTACGAGATCGGCCAGTTGCGGGCCTTCATCCGGCATGCGCGCATACCCGAGGAACGGGCCGCGGAGTTCTGGGACCGCGTCGAGCAGCTGATCCACGAGTTCGACCGGATCGCTCGCTCCGGCGACACGGTCTACGGGTTCGCCGTGGGTCTCTATCCCATGCTCGACTATCCGACCCTGCCGCCCCGGCCCGACGAAGAAGACTGACACGCACGAAGGCCAAGGCGAGGCGAGCGGTACCGGGAAGCCCAGCTCTCGGATCAGCTGCCGTTCCAGTCCGTAGCTCCCCGAGACGGCCAGGTCCTGGTTAACCGTGAGCCCGGCGGTCTCAAAGGGCCAGCTGGTAACCCAGACGGCGCTGTTCGGAGGAGACGAAGTCGGCTGCTCGGGACGGTGGCCACTGAAGTGACGAAGTGAGCCACCTGCGACGTGCTCATCGTCCGGCCTACCGATGACAAGGGCGATCTCGAAGTGCCCGAGGACGCACCACAGGCATGATGGCACTGCGCGACCCACACAGGCCCAGGGGCCGAGCGGACGGGAGATTGAGGCCATGGCAGACAAAGTCGAGCTGATCACCTACGCCGACCGTCTCGGGGGGGACCTGTCCGGCCTGCGCAATGTGCTGCGCGGGCCGCTCGCGGGCCTGTTCGGTGGGGTTCACGTGCTGCCGTTCTACCAGCCTTACGACGGCGCCGATGCGGGCTTCGACCCGCAAGATCACGCCGAGGTCGACGAGCGGCTCGGCACCTGGGATGACATAGCACGACTCGCACAGGACTTCGACCTCATGGTCGACGTCATCGTCAACCACGTCTCGGCCGGCTCCGAGCCCTTCCTCGACTGGCTCGCGAACGGTGAGCGTTCGGTCTACGAGGGCATGTTCCTCACCTACGCGGGGGTCTTCCCCGAGGGAGCGACCGAGGAGGTGCTCCTGCGCCTGTACCGGCCGCGTCCTGGGTTGCCCTTCACGCCGTACCAGTTCGCAGACGGTACGAGGCGACTGGTCTGGACGACGTTCACGCCCCAGCAGGTCGACGTCGATGTGCGACACCCGATCACGCACCAGTACCTCATCAGGGTGCTCGACCGGCTCGCCGCGGCGCGGGTGCGACGGGTGCGGCTGGACGCGGTCGGGTACGCCGTGAAGACACCGGGGCTGACCTCGTTCATGACCCCGGAGACTTTCGCGTTCATCGACGACGTCACCGCGTGGTGCCGCGAGCGCGGGCTCGAGGTACTCGTCGAGGTGCACTCCTACTACCGCAAGCAGGTCGAGATCGCCAAGCAGGTCGACCGGGTCTACGATTTCGCCCTCCCGCCACTCGTGCTGCACGCACTCACCGCCGCCGACGCCGACCCGCTCCTGGCCTGGATGGACATCCGGCCGGTCAACGCGGTCACCGTGCTCGACACCCATGACGGCATCGGAGTCGTCGACGTCGCCGCCGACGCCACCGACCGGTCCCGGCCCGGCCTGCTGACGCCCGTGCAGATCGACCGACTTGTCGAGGCGATCCACAACCGCAGCGGGGGGACCTCGCGGAGGGCAACCGGCGCGGCCGCCTCCAACGTCGACCTGTATCAGGTGAACTGCACCTTCTACGACGCTCTCGGGCGCGACGACGACCGCTACCTGCTGGCTCGGGCCGTGCAGTTCCTCACGCCTGGAATTCCGCAGGTCTACTACGTCGGGCTCCTGGCCGGCTCCAACGACATGGACCTGCTGGCGCGCAGCAACGTCGGCCGCGACGTCAACCGCCACTACTACACCCGCGGGGAGATCGAGCGAGAGCTTCACCGCCCTGTGGTGCAGGCACTGCTGCGACTCATCCGGTTCCGCAACTCCCACCGCGCCTTCGAGGGGACGTGCGCAGTCAGCGGCGGTGGCAACCGGCTGACCATGACTTGGACCCACGACGATGAGCTCGTGGTCCTCGACGCTGCCCTCGACACGGCGTCCGCAACGCTCACCTGGACCGAGAAGCGCGGTACACGAACCGCCCCGCTGCACCGGCTTCCATGATCCTGCGAGGGCCACTCGACCTCGGCGTTCGCAGGACGTGCTTCGCCG
>DASTVQ010000159.1:0-15052 GCA_035759015.1 Kribbella sp. | reverse complement strand
GTACCCGGTGACCTGAAGCCGGACAAGGAGTCGACGTGAAGTACATGCTGCTGATCTACGGCAACCAGCAAACGTGGGACGCGCTTGCCGCCGAAGGGATGGACGGTGTCTGGGCGACCCATCGCGGGCTGATGGCGGAGTTGACCGCAACCGGTGAGCTGATCGCCGCGGATGGGTTGACCACGGCCGACGCCCGGGTCGTGCAGGTCAGGGACGGCGTGCAGGCAGTGACCGACGGGCCGTTCAGCGAGTCCAAGGAGGTTCTCGCCGGCTACTACCTGCTGGACTGCAGCCTCGAGCGAGCGACGGAACTGGCGGGCCGCTTGCCGGAGGCCCGCCACTCCCCGATCGAGATCCGGGCCCTGACCCGCCCCTTCGAGTGACGTTGTCATCGTCAGCGGCTGGTGAGCGCTCCCCCGTTCACGTGCAGCACCTGTCCGGTAATGTGCCGGGCCGCCGGTGAGGCGAGGAAACAGATCGCCTCGGCCACATCCTCCGGCCTGCCCTCCCGATGCGTCATCGTGGCCTCGAGCAAGTCCTTGCGACGCGTCTCGGTCAGCTTGCCCCGGAAGAAGTCGGTCTCGGCGGTGAACCCCGGCGCGACCACGTTCGAGGTGATCCCGCGCCGTCCGAGCACGGCGGCGATGTCCAGGTTCCAGGTCGCGAGCGCTGCCTTGGCCGCGCCGTACGAGCCGGCGCCCTGGTCCGCGGCGATCGAGCCGAGATGCACCACCGCGCCATTGTCGGCCAACCTCGGCGCGAGCGAGGTCGTCGTGAGTACGGCGCTCAGCACGTTGGCGCTCAGGTTGGCCTGCCAGTTGGCCGCGAGCTGAACCAGATCGCCCCCCGGGTCGGGTTGCCCGAAGTCGGTGTTGCCGCCCGCGTTGTTCACCAGTACGTCGATCCGCCCGGGCATGTCCACCAGCGACTCCGCGACCTGCTCAGGATCCGCGGCATCACATACCACTGCCTTCGCGCCCAGCTCGGCGGCGGCCTTCGCCAGCACGTCGGCACGACGTCCGGTGATCACCACCTCGGCGCCCTCGGCCCGGAAGCGCTCGGCGACGGCCCGGCCGATTCCCGTCGCTCCCCCGGTCACCACGATCGATCTGCGCACGGCACTCCTCGACGTTTAGCTCTAAACGTATAGCTCTAAACGTACCATGGGCGGATGCCGGCCTCCCGCAAGTCCGACCGCTATCCGCTCGACGCGCCCGCCGCCTACCCGGTCGCCGAGATCGCAGCGGCCTGGGAACGGGAACGGCCCGGCACCCCCGTCGACTCGATCGGCATCGTCACTCCCCTGTGGCGGCTGGCCAAGCTGTTCGCCGATGATCGGCGCAGGCTGCTGGCCGATGCCGGCGTCGACCCGGCGACGCTCGACCTGCTGAGCGTGCTGCGCCGCAGCGGCCCGCCGTACGAGCTGAGCACGCGGGAACTGACCCGCCGAACGCTGGTCACGGCGGGTGCGATCTCGCAGCGGGTGGCCCGTGCCGAGCAGTCCGGACTGGTCGCCCGCCGGACGGAGACCGACGGGACCCGTGCCGTGACGGTCGCCCTGACCGACGCCGGGCACGATCTCGTCGAGCGCACGGTGGACCAGGTGCTGAGCCGGGAGTCCGAGCTGATCTCGTCGCTGACGGATCGGCAGCGATCGGCTCTGGCCGACCTGCTCCAGTCCCTGCTCGACGATGTACGCCGCCGGGTCTGAGCGATCGGTCCACCGGGCGCGCGTACAGCCGGCGCCACGGTGGGCCATCGGTGGTCTGGCTGCCCGCCTGATGGCCGGTGCGATCGGCGCCCAGTCTGCGCTGACCGTGGCTGCCGCGGCCTCGGCCGCGACGTCTTGATCGGTTTGATCCGGGCGCCTGTCAGCCGGCTCCGCGCGCTACCGCTTCCTGCGACGGCGACCACAACCGCCTAGATCCCGCGGACGCGGCTCCGACGATCAGACATTCCATGCAATGATTGTCGGTGTGTCAGAGGAAGAGCGGCTCGAGCGCGTACTGGATGCGGCGTACGTGTGCTTCACCCGCCACGGCGTGCGGCGTACGACCATGGAGGACATCGCCCGGGAGGCGGGGTTGTCCCGGCCCGTCGTGTACCAGTACGTGCGGAACAAGGAGGACGCGTTCCGGCGTCTGGCTGCGCGTCTTCTCGACACCACCCTGAGCCAAGCGCGTTCCGCGATCGACGAGCCGGGGAGCTTGACGACCCGACTGACCGGCGCCCTGGAGGCGAAGCTCGGGCTGGCTGTGGGGTTGTGGCGTGACAGCCCTGCGCACGCGGCGGAGTTGCTGGGCGTCGACGTGCGCCTGTCGGCGGACCTGGTCGACGCCTACAACACCTCGCTGTGCGAACTGCTCAGTGACGCGATCACCCGCGCCCGCCCCGAGGTGGACGCCGCTGAGTTCGCCGAGCTCCTCCTGGCATTCACCCGCGGCCTCGAGGCCGATCTGTCCGACCCTGAGACTCCGGCCCGGCGGCTGCGCCGCGGCGTAGCGCTCCTCGTCGCAGGTCTGGACCAGCCCGCCACTCTCGAGAAGGAACCCTCATGAGCACCGCAGTCCTGATCACTGGAACGTCCTCGGGGATCGGGCGGGCCGCAGCGCTGCGCCTGGTCCGTGATCCCCACCTCACGGTCTACGCGACGGCGCGTCGGCCGGACGCCCTCGCCGACCTCGCCGAAGCAGGTGCGAGGACGCTAGCTTTGGACGTCACCGACGAGAAGTCCATGGTGGAAGCCGTGGCCCAGGTCGAGGCCGAGCACGGCTCGGTGGGCGTCCTGGTCAACAACGCCGGCTACGGCGAGTACGGCACCATCGAGGAAACCGATCTGGACGAGGTGAGACGCCAGTTCGAGACCAATGTGTTCGGCGTCGCCAGGATGACGCAGCTCGTCCTGCCCGGCATGCGCACGGCTCAACATGGGCGCATCGTCAACGTCGGCTCGATGGGCGGCCGGATCGTCTTCCCGGCCGGCGGCTACTACCACGCCAGTAAGTACGCGGTGGAGGCGATCACCGACGCCCTCCGGTTCGAGGTCGCGCGCTTCGGTCTCAAAGTGAGCCTGATCGAGCCTGGCCTGATCCGTACCGGGTTCGGTGACGCCGCCGCCCACAATCTGGCCGGCACCGCCGCTCCAGCCGGGCCATACGCAGGGCTGAACGCCGCCGCCGACCAGCAGATGGCGCAGTCCTACGGCTCGAAGGCGCTGTCTGCCCCACCCGAGACCGTGGCCGAGGTCATCCACCACGCCGCCACCGCCGGTAGGCCGCGTACCCGCTACGTGGTCACGCCTGCCGCGAAGGCTCTCGTCCACACCCGGCGCCTGCTCGGCGCCCGGGTGTTCGATGCATACCTGCGGATGCAGTTCAAAGAGCGCGCCGGCTCATAGCGGTCATAGCGCGGAGGTCCTCAACTCTCGAAGCGGGCGTCGGCCTCGCCGCGCAATCGGCCGCGCGGGAGGCGCCAGCCGCAGATCACCAGCAGCAGATCCTGCACGTTGCCGGCCAGTGGCGGGCACAGCGATCAGCCATCCGGTTCACGTCACCGCGAGCCTTGATCGTCTCGACGATCACACTCGGGACATGCGGAACGGCATCGTGTTCTGCACCACCAGGGCGAGCCCGCACCACAACCGACGAATCGCCGGCGAGGTATCCACAGCCTGTGGGTTGCCGATGCGCACCGAGGCCGCAGCTGCCCCGGGAATCCACACTGGTGGAAAACCCTCCGGCGATTCGTCGCATCTGGTGCACCACCAGAGCGAGCCCCGCACCAGAACCGACGAATCGCCGGGGTGGGATCCACAACCCCGGCGGTGAGGCGGTGGTCAGGGGCGGAAGCGGGTGAGGTCGGTGAGCTCGGCGGTCAGCTCGGCGGTCAGCTCGGCGGTCAGGTCGGCAGTGAGCTCGGCGGTTAGGTTGGCGGTGAGGGCAGTCGGCGCCTGCGCCGTGGGGTCGAAAAGGTGGACCGACGGGTGGGTGTGCGTCCAGGAGCCGATCACCCGGCCGGCCTGTACGACGGCCGGTCTGAGCATCCCGCCGCCCGGATGGATCAGCTTCCGGTCCTTCTCGTCCAGCGCGTGCCGGCGATCCTTGTAGCCGAGCAGGTATGGATCGAACTCCCCCAGCAGCCGGACGGCCGCGCTGCCCGGTAGATCCGCGACCGCAGCCAGCGGCTCTCCGGCCACCACGAACTCCATCGTCGCCGCCTCTTTCACCGCGGCGCGGGCGACCGGCACCGTGAGACCTGACCAAGTCGCGAAGTCCTGCGCGGTCGCCGGCCCGTACGCCCTGAGATAACGCCGCGCCAGGTCCGCGGGCGACCCCTCGACCTCGAGCTCCAGCGGCTTGCCCAGCCAGTCCCGCGTCGCCACCCAGGTCTCGGTCGAGTCGTGGCCGGGCCCGTAGCACAGCCGACCGAGCAGCCCGGTGTGCCGGATCAGCGCATAGACGCCCTGCCCCTTCGGCTCGGGCAACAGCTCGGCCTTCACCAGCACTTCGCCGAGGTCGGCTCGACCGGTCGGCCCGTTCTCCAGCAGGTGGTTCTCGATCACGTCGGCCGCACGGCTGCGAATCGCCTCGGTCAGCCCCAGCTCGCCATACCGGCGCTCGGTGTCCTTGATCAGTTTGGGGCCGAGCAGCGCGAGGAGAGGTCCGGCGTGCTCGATCGCGACGAGCTGGAGGGTGCCGCGCATGAACCAACCGCGGACGACCGACCGGTCCACCGCCGTGGCGCGCTCCACGTCAGCCCAGGTTGTGGCGGTGGAGCGTGCCCTGACCGCGTAGGCCGCGCCTCGCCAGCTCTGCGCCTGGAGTCCTGCCGTCCGGCGTACGACGTCGGCCACCCCTCCGGGGCCGGCCTCGGACACCGGACGATCCAGGCAGTTGGCCTGAGCGCGCGCGGCGAGCAACCACGCGACAGACCTGTGTAACACCCTCGCATCACATCACAGCCGAGGGCGCCCCGGAGGTCAATCGGTCAGTTCAAATGGTCGTCCACCAAATTGGCATAGGCATTGTGACCAGTCGTGTTCGGATGGTAGGACTCGCTGACCGGGTTCGACAGTCCGTTGATCCACTCGGGGCTGCCGCAGACTGCATGACCGATGAATGCCGAGGTCGGATTCACGAAGGTGAAACCCGCGGAGGTCGCGCTGGTGTTGGTGCGGGAGTTGAGCAGGTCGGCGGTCTGGTTCAGCCGGGTCATCTCCGCGGCGCTGAAGAAGGTGCCGGCGTTGCAGTCCGTGCCGTTGAACAACCGCGGATAACCGACGACGATCACCTTCGCGACGGTTGCCCGGCTACGGACGGATGTGTAGAGGCTGTTGAGCCGGCCCGGCAAGATGTTGTTGATGATGGCTTGTGCGTTGTTGATCGCGGCGTCGCAATTGCCGAGCCACCACGGCTTCGCACACTCGGTGATCACCGAGGAGAACCCGGCATCGTTTCCCCCGACCTGCACGGTGACGAACTCGATCCCACTGGTCAGCGGCCCGAGCTGGTTCGCCGACACGTCGGCGACGCGGGCGCCGGAGCAGGCCACGTCGGTCAGGGCTGCACCGATCCGAGCTGCGTCGAGGTACGGGTAGGACAGGGTGGAGCGCTGGCAGGAACCGCTCTCGGTCGTGTAAGTGCGGGTGCCGACGCCGGAGGCGTAGGAGTCGCCGAGGGCGACGTAGTCGGGTGCCGCCGCGTGGGCGACACCTGGGGTGGTGAGGAGCGCCGCGCCGATCGCGGCCGCGCCGATGATGCCGGCGGCCCGTGGCCGCCGTCCGCCGAGGAACTTCATGGGGACCGCCCTTGCACGTGGTGGTGGGGACCGTGGTGCAGTGGAACTGAGAGTCACCATGACTGACCGGTGAGTAACTGACAAGGTCTCGGTCAGGAATTCACCGCGCATTGTCGAAACCTGTAGCAGCCGTTCCTCGGCGGTGCCACGCAAGCCCTCCGGCGAAGATCATGCCCACGCCGTACAGGCCGAGCAGGCGGGAGCCCAGCGATCGCCTGGACCACTGGCGCAACCCGACGGCGCCGGATCGACCGACCAGGGTCAGCGTCTCTCCGGCCCCGGAACCGACAGCGGGTCGAAGCCGTACGGCAGCTCCAACCGGTGAGCGGTCATCAGGTCCGCATCGCCGAGAAGGTCGCGGGTCGCCCCGTCCGCGACGATCCGCCCGTCATCCATCAGCAGACTCCGCTCGCACAACTGCAACGCGTACGGCAGGTCGTGCGTGATCATCAGCAGCGTCACCTCCAGGCCCGAGAGGATGTCCGCCAGCTCGCGCCGGCTGGCCGGGTCGAGGTTGCTCGAGGGCTCGTCGAGGACCAGCACCTCCGGCCGCATCGCCAGTACGGTGGCGACCGCGACCCGGCGGCGCTGGCCGTACGACAGGTGGTGCGGCGCGATGTCGGCATGGTCCTGCATGCCCACCTGGATCAAGGCCTCGTACACCCGCTCGTCCAGCTCCGCGCCTCGCAGGCCGAGGTTGGCCGGGCCGAACGCGACGTCGTCCCGCACGGTCGGCATGAAGAGCTGGTCGTCGGGATCCTGGAAGACCAGCCCGACCTTGCGCCGCACCTCGGCCAGGTGCTCGCGATGCAGGTCCGAGCCGCCGATGCGCACCCGTCCGCTGCCGGCGCCGCCCGCGACCGAGCCGAGGATCCCGTTCAGGTGCAGGACCAGGGTGGTCTTGCCGGCGCCGTTCGGGCCGAGCAGCGCGACGCGTTCGCCCCGCTCTATCGCAAAGTCCACGCCATACAAGGCCTGACGGCCGTCGGGATAGGCGAAGACGAGGCGTTCGACCTGGATCGAGTGGCCGCTCACGGGCTCATCATCCTTGCTGCGATCGCGATCGCGACGGCCGCCAGCGAGACGGCGAGACCTTCCAGCCACCGCGCCCGCCCGGCTCCGGAGCGAGAAAGTGCCGGCATCGTGCCGGTGTAACCACGGGCCTGCATCGCCAGGTGCACCCGCTCGCCGCGCTCGAAACTCCGCACGAACAAGGCCCCCACACCGCCCGCGACCGCCTTCAGATGGCCGCCGCGGCCGCCGGTGTAGCCGCGGGACTCGCGGGCGATCCGCATCCGGTGGAGGTCACCCGCCACCACGCTGAGGTAACGGACCATGAATGACAAGATCGCCACCAGCACCGGCGGCAGCCGCAGGCGCTCCAGCCCCGACAGCAGCTCCCGTGGGGCGGTCGTCGCCGACAGCACGATCGCCGCCACCACTCCGAGCGTGCCCTTGGCCAGCACGTTCCAGGACGCGAGTACGCCCGACTCCGACAAGGACACCCCCAAGATGTCGACCCGCGGGCCGCTCGCCACGAACGGCAGCAAGACCGCGAACACCACGAACGGGGTCTCCACCGCCAGCCTCCGCAAGACGATTGCCGCTGGCAACTTCGCGAGCACCACACAGCCGGTCAGCAAGGCGGCGTACCCGGCGAAGGCCCAGAAGACGCCCGCCGGTGTGGAGACGACGGCGAGCACGAACACGAACAGCGCGACGATCTTCACCTGCGCCGGCAGCCGGTGCACCCGGCTGTCCACGGCGACGAGCAGACCATCGCCCACGGAACCGCTCACTGTGACATCAGACCCCGGCCTTGTCCGCGCGGGCGGACGACCGCAACGACGCCACCTTCGCCACCAGGAGACCGACGCCGATCGTCACCAGTACGCCGATGATGCCCGCGAGCGCACTCGATACGTGCGTGTTGCCGATCCCGCTGACCCCGTAGTCGGCGAGCGGGCTCCCTGCCGTGGCCGAGGTCCTGGCAGCACTCTCGAACCCGAGCTTGGCGCCGACGAACTGTAAGCCGTCGGGGTTTGCGCTGGCGAACAGGCTGATCACACCACCGACGAGGAGGGTGACGGCCACCCCCACCCCGAGGCTGCGCCCTGCCGGCCTAGCCACGACGGGCCGGTCGGGAGAGACCATCGACGTGCTGCCGTCGGGACCGACGAGGATGAGGTCCGCGCGCAGGTGCCGGGCGGCGTAGACGAGATCGGGGCGGGTCGCGACGACCGCGCTGAGCACGGCGGCGGTGATGACCGCCTCCCCCAGGCCGACCAGGATGTGCCAGCCGACCATCGCGGTGGCGAGCTTGGCCATCGGGATGTCGACGGCACCGCCGATCGCGTAGAGACCGGTGAATGCCATGGCCGCCACGGGGACCGAGACGAGCGCGGCGACTGTGGTCGCGGGCACGACGCTGCCGACCCGCCGGGGCATGACCTGCAGCAGTGCGCGTGCCACGAAGTACCCGACGAGCACGGTGATGAGGCCCATCAGCGTGATGTTTGTGCCGAGCGCGGTCAGTCCTCCGTCGGCGAACAGCAGACCCTGGACCAGCAGCACCACCGACATCACGAGCACGCCGGTCCACGGCCCGACCAGGGCGGCGGCCAGGGCTCCGCCGAGGAGGTGCCCGCTCGTGCCCGCACCGACCGGGAAGTTGACCATCTGGACCGCGAACACGAAGGCCGCCGTCAAACCGGCCAGAGCCGGGCCGGTCTCGCGGATCTCGCGGTTGGCGCGCTGCAGCCCGACTCCCACCGCACCGGCCGCGATCAGGCCCGTGGCCATGGACGTGGGCGCGTCGAAGAACCCGTCAGGTACGTGCATGGCGACATTCTCGATCTATGTGCGACTGAATCGCAACAGCCCTGTTCAGAGTGCCTTCAGCGCGTCCCCGATCGCCCGGTGGAAGGTCGGGTACGCGTAGATCATCTGTCGCAGCGAGTGAACGGGGACGGCCGCGTGCACCGCGACCGCGAGTGCGCTGAGCACCTCGCCGCCAGTGGGACCGGCCGAGGTCGCGCCGACGAGAACACCGCGCTCGTTGTCCACCACCAGCTTGATGAACCCCTCGTTGCCCGCCTTGTGGATCCAGCCGCGTGTCGAGGACGGGATCTGCGTGGTGCCGGTTCGCACGTCGATGCCCGCCTCGCGCGCCTGCCGCTCGGTCTGCCCGACCGCACCGATCTCGGGATCGGTGAAGGTGACCCGCGGCATCGCGTGGTAGCTCGCCGCGGGGGCGTCCTCGGAGCCGAGGATGTCGAACACGGCCACGTTCGCCTGGTACATCGCAGTGTGGGTGAAGGCGCCCCTGCCGGTGACATCGCCGATCGCCCAGACACCGTCGGCAGCGCGGACGTGCTCGTCCACCTCGACTGCCCGGGCTGCGGGGTCGATGCCGACCGTGTCGAGGCCGAGCGCCAAGGTGTCCACTCGTCGGCCCGTCGCGACCAGCAGCTTCTCCCCGGTCGCGGTGCTGCCGTCGTCCAGGGTCACCGTGAACCCGCTGTCGCCGTGGTCGACCTTGGTCGCCTTCGCGCCGACCCGGAAGGTCACGCCGTCACGCTCCAGCGCCTGCCGCGCGAGCTCGCTCGACTCGGGCTCCTCGACGGCGAGGATCCGGTCCAGCGCCTCCACCACGGTCACCTCGACACCGAACCGGGCGAACACCTGCGTCAGCTCGAGCCCGATCGAGCCGCCGCCGAGCACGACCAGGGAGGCGGGCAGCGTGTCGGCCTCGATCGCCTCGCGGTTCGTCCAGTACGGCGTACCGGCGAGACCGTCGATCGGGGGGATCGAGGGAATCGTGCCGGTGGCCACGACGATCCCCCGGCTCGCGGTGAACTCACGGTCGCCCGCGACCACCCGGCCCGGCCCGGTGATGGTGCCGCGCTCGCGCAGGAAGGTGGCGCCCTTCTTGACCAGCCGGTCCACCGCGACCCGGTCGTTCCAGTCGTCCGTCGCCTCCTCGCGGATGCGCTTCGCCACCGGGGACCAGTCGGGCTGCACGGTCGCCGTACCGGCCATGCCGTCGACGCGGCGGGTCTCGGCGATCAGGTTGGCCGCGCGGATCATCATCTTGCTCGGGATGCAGCCCCAGTAGGGGCACTCGCCACCGACGAGGCGCGGGTCCAGGCCCACGACCTTCAGCCCCGCCTCGGCGAGCCGGCCGGCCGCCTCCTCGCCACCGACACCGAGCCCGATCACGACGACATCCACCTCTTCAGCCATGCGGACAGGCTCGCAGACTCGGCCGATGCCGCCAAGCCACCTCGGTCCGGACGATGGACCCGCCTAATAGTAGATTGCCGCTACACCGTTAGCTGCTCGGAGGCCGCATGCTTGTCATCGCCCATCTCAGTGATCCTCACCTCGACGGCACACCGGAGGCACGGGGCCGCCTCCGCCGGGTGACGGCGTATTTGGGAGCGCTGTCGCGTCCCGTCGATGTTGTCCTCGTCACCGGGGACCTCGCAGACCACGGCACCGAGACCGAGTACGCCGAGCTGGCGGCTGAGCTGGAGCTCGAGCCGCCGGTGCTCGTGCTGCCGGGCAACCACGACGTGAGCGCTCCCCTGCGTGCCGGACTCGGGCCGTACCTCGGCGAGGTCGAGCCGGCCGACGGCCATCCGGTTCATCAGGTGCGTGACGTTGCCGGTGCTCGCTTCGTCCTGGTGGACACTTCGGTGCCCGGCGAGGACCACGGCTTGCTCAGCGCGGAATCACTCGCCTGGCTTCGCGAGGCGCTGGCGTCCCAGTCCGGGGACGGCCCCGTGTTCGTGGCGTTCCACCACCCACCGGTCGAGATCGGCAACCCGGTGCTGGACGGGTGGATGCTGCGCGACTCTGCCGGGTTCGAGGCCGTGCTTCGGGAGGCCCGCGGTGTTACCGCACTCCTGGCCGGTCATGTGCACGGCGCGGTCGTCTCCACATTCGCCGGGCTCCCCCTGCTGGTTGCCCCGGGCATCCGTTCCACTGCCCCGCTCCCCTTCGAGCCCGCGGCAGCGGTCGGTCTGGTCGACGTCACGGCTCCACCCGGGCTGGCATTCCACCTGTACGAGCCGGCGGAAGGCCTGCGGACCCACTACCGTTACCTGCCCTGATCGAACGTGAACCTCAACTGGAGAGTCGGCTCGACCTCCACTGGAGCGACCGAGATGTGTCAAGGTAGCCGTCACCCGAAGGAGTAGGTCGATGAGTCGAGATCCACTGGTTGTCCACCCGATCGGACGGGTCGAGTCCGAGCTGGTCGATCGCGAGCAGGCGCCCAGGCAGGGTGACGAGGGCGCGCCGGACGCCTGGATCGTTTTCGAGGAGGCCGTTCGCGACGGTCTGCGAGACCTCGCGGTCGATACGGAGATCCTGGTGCTCACCTGGTTCGACCGTGCCCGGCGCGACGTGCTGGCCGTCCACCCACGAGGCGACCTCTCGCGGCCCGAGACCGGAGTGTTCAGCACCCGCTCGCCCGACCGGCCCAACCCGCTCGGCCTGCACCGGGTGACGATCCTGGCGATCGACGAGACGAGGATCCAGGTACGCAACCTGGAGGCACTGGACGGGACACCGGTCGTCGACGTCAAGCCCGTCCTCGGCGGCATCGAGGAACGCTGACGAGTCGCGAGCAAAGCGGGACCTTCGGCCCTGTTGGCTCCTCCTACCGAGCATGACCCTGAGGTCGTGGCGACGAGGGGTCGGGGTCCGGCTCGTGGGTCCGCGTCCGGTGGGCACGGTTCCACGGTCGAGCGCTGGGCGTCGAAACGCCTGCTCTACCTGGACAACCTCAAGGTCATCCTGATCGCCGCGATCATCGTCGGCCACGGCCTCGAGGGCTACGCCGACATCGACTGGTGGGCATACTCCGACGTACGTGAGGTCACGCTGTCGCCGGTGACGCAGGCCGTGCTGCTGGTCATCGGCGGCCCGTTCGCGTTGTTCCTGATCCCGTTGCTGTTCCTGGTCGCCGGCCTGCTGACCCCGCCGTCACTGCAGCGCAAGGGCCCCGGCATGTTCGCTCGCGACCGGCTGCTGCGGCTGGGCCTGGTGTTCGCCGTGTACGTCCTGGTGCTGCTGCCCCCGATCATGTACGTGCTCGAGTACTGGGTGGGGACGGACACCGGTCCCTACTGGTCTTCGTACCTCGGCGAGGAGAAGGTCTTCGATACAGGCACGCTCTGGTTCGTCGGGGTGCTGCTGATCTACTCACTCGGTTACGCGGCTTGGGCGAAGATACGGCAGGGTCACGAGGTCCGACCGTGGCGAACGGAGATCCACCTGCGCCACCTGCTCCTGCTGGTGGCCGCGGTGGGCGTCTCGACCTTCCTGGTCCGGCTGGTCTTCCCGTTCAACAGCGAGAACAAGTACCTCGACCTGAACTTCTACCAATGGCCGTCCTGCCTGGGGGTGTTCGCCCTCGGCGTCATGGCCTACAGGCAAGGTTGGCTGACGGCCTTACCTGAGCGGCTGTGCAGGCAGTGCCGCAACGCGACCGTGGCGACCGCCTGTGTGTTCGCCGTGTTCACGGCATACGGCGTCGCCACGGGCGGGATCGACGAACAGTCGTGGCTCGGGGGCTGGGACTGGAGCGCGTTCGTGTTCGCCGCCATCGAGAGCGCCCTCACCGTGTTCGCGCCGGTCTGGCTGCTCGGCATCGTGCAGCGACACCTGGACCGACCGGTGCGGTGGATCGGACCTGTCCTCAGCCGAAGCGCCTACGGCGCCTTCGTGCTGCAAGTCGTGGTCCTGATCGGACTTGCCATCGCTCTGCGACCGCTGCCATTGCCGGCCGAGGTCAAGGCACTCATCGTGGCAAGCGGCGGCGTCGCCGGCTCGTTCGCCCTTGCGTGGCTACTCATCAGCCGCGTGCCGGGGATGGCCCGCGTCCTCTGACGGACCGCAGGTGGTTGAGGACCTTCGCCCCTGGTTCCCGGCACCGGCACGCGCAGAGGCTGTGGGGCAGGAGGTGGTCACATGCGCGGACAAGTCAGTCTCACCGTCGCAGCCTCCGCGGCAGCGGCGCTGGCAGGCCGGTACGTCACCGGCCGGAACAAGGCGGGCCGGCAGACCGTCAGGGAACTGGACACAAGGCTGGCGAACCTCGGCGAGGTGGAGCGGCTGTCGATCCTGCCGGTGGTCGAGCGTCATACCAGCGCGGCGGGGCTCCACGGCGAGCCCGGAGTGTCCTATCTGATCAAGGCCGACGGCCTGACCCTGCTCTTCGACACCGGGCTGGGCACGGGCCGCGACAGAACCGCGCTGGAGTCCAACGCGGACGCCCTCGGCGTGCCGCTCGACGGACTCGACTGCGCCGTCATCTCACACCTGCACGCCGACCATGTCGGCGGGCCGAAGTCCCAGCTGCGACGAACCTTCAGCTTCGGACGCGAGCACGCGGTCCCGCGGTCGCTCACAGCGTTCGTGCCCACAGAGATGACCCACCCGCACGCCGACCTGTGTGTGGTCGACGAGACCAGAGTCATCGGTCCGGGCGTCGCCGTCCTGCCTCCGTTGCCGCGGATGCTCTTCTGGCTGGGGCCGATCGCCGAGCAGGCCCTCGTGGTCAACGTCCGCGGTCGTGGGCTGGTCCTGATCACCGGATGCGGACACCCGGAGATCGAGCGGACCCTGGCCTGTGCCGAGCGGGTCGTCGACGCGCCGGTCTACGCGGTCGTCGGCGGGC
This sequence comes from Kribbella sp., assembly GCA_035759015.1. Taxonomy (GTDB): domain Bacteria; phylum Actinomycetota; class Actinomycetes; order Propionibacteriales; family Kribbellaceae; genus Kribbella. Next base: position 1,566 of record DASTVQ010000159.1, on the reverse strand, counting down.
TGCACCTACCGGTACACGCTCTCGGCACGCCGCTCGTGCCCCAGGCAGTGCTGGGCAGCCCCCACTGGCCGTGGCACCCCATCAACGAGGACGACGCGCGGTCGGTGATCCAGAGCATCCAGGACCGAGGACCCGGCCTGGTTGCCCTGTCCGGCCACGACAGTACGTCGTGGACCATCGACGCGTTCGGGCAAGCCTTCGGCGACCACTACCGCACGCTGCGGGTGGGTGAGGAGATCGTCATCACCGCCGACTGACGTCCACCACGCCGTGCGCCGCAGCCCTCGTCATGGCCGCATCACCGCTCGTCTTGCAGCACGCGCCCTGAGCGAGCGGGAACGCGCTGCTCGCACTCATGGCCCAGGGGCGCTCGAACAGTGCGATGTCCACGGACCTGTGCCTCAGCGTCAAGACGGTGGAGGCCCACGTCCGCAGCATCTTCACGAAGTTGAACCTTGCTCCGGACCCGGGCGGTCACCGGCGGGTCCTCGCAGTGCTCGCCTTCCTGCGGTCCTGACGTAGGGATCAGAAGTTGATCATGTGACCGTCTCAGGCGTGACTTTGGCCCTCTGCGGCGTCTGTGTACACATCTGATACACGAGTCAGCACCGCATCGACGGCCTTCCGGGTCCGACCGTGGCTACTGGGCATCAGGTGTGTGTACGTGCGGAGCGTGAACCCAGGGTCCGAGTGACCGAGGTACTCGCTCAACGCCTTGATGGTCTCCCCCGCATCGAGCAGCGTGCTCGCGTAGAAGTGCCAAAGCGCATGGCAGCCATTCTCACGCTCAGGCGGAACACCGGCGACCTCCTGTGCCGGTCGCCACGCGGACGAGTTGAAGTTCTTCCGATTCAACGCCTGCTGGCGACCACGCGGGGTCGACGTGATCAGGTTGACGGTGGTCGGCTCTCCCTCCGGCGTACGCCAGGGCAACGTCACCGGCCGAGCCGGGAACCGCGACAGTTGAACCGCGAGCTCGTCTCGCACGGAGTCCGGCAGCGGCACGGTTCGCGTCTTGCGGCCGTTCGGCAACGCGAACACGAGCAACCGGCCGTTCACCACCCGGACCTGCCGTTGCACTTCGACTGTCGATCGCAGGAAGTCGACGTCATCCGGCGACAAACCGAAGATCTCGCCCTGGCGCAGCCCGAGATCCGCCCCGAGGGTCACGACGATCTGGTACCGCTCCGGCAGAGCGTCGCGCATCGCGAGAACACCTTCGAGCGTCCACGGCACGATCTTCGAGGCCTGGCCCTTCCGCCGTCTCACTGAGCCAGCTGAGCCACGTAATCGTTCGGTAGAACGGGGCCGACGGGTCAGTGCACGTGTCCTGCCCCGGCGTGCCCCAAGGGCCGGTAGGGTTCGGCTGCGCGGCAGGCGGTGATCTGGGCGGACTTCCAAGCTGGCCTAGTCGTTGCCAGGCCCGAAGCGCTCCCGAACGTCCTTGGTGATCGTGGACATGATGGCAGTTCCGTGAGCGGGCGAGAGCTCACATAGCGGGCGTTCGACCTGGGGGTCATAGCCCTGCATGCCGGTCTCGCGTTCAATGATCACGGCCAGTGCGTA
>DASTVQ010000158.1:0-8504 GCA_035759015.1 Kribbella sp. | reverse complement strand
TACGGCCGGTATCTAAGCCGTATTCGGACCGATCGCGAGGGGAAAGGGGGCGTGTTCGGACCGATCGGCGGTGGGACGGCAGGGCGGGGGCGGGGGCGGTTGGTGGGGGTGGGGTGGGGTGGAGGGGGTTAGAGGTGGGGGGTGGCAGCGGCTAGGGCGAAGGCGGTGGTGGCGAAGGTGCGGCGTGGCCAGTGCCGCCAGGAGACGAACCAGAAGATCACCGTTGCCGCTAGCAACAGTAGCGCCTTCACGGCGTGGAGCCACAAGTGCGACCTGTCGAGGGCGAGGAGCAGCAGGCCGGTCACTGCGATCACCGCGACCAGCCCGAGCACCTTCCATCTATTGCCTGAGGCAATCACTGCGGTGAGTGCCTCGCGGCCGTCCTCGTCAGAGCCGAAGAACCGCTGCAGCTTGGGCTGTACGACGAACAGCGAGTAGGCCATGCCGCCCACCCAGGCCGCGGCCAGTCCGGCGTGGATGACCGTACCAGGGCGGTCATCTCAGCCCTCGTCGCCGCCCTTGCCCGACTCCAGGTCGGCCCTGATCAGGTCCATCACGCTCGAGTCGGCGAGGGTCGTGACGTCGCCGACCTCGCGCTTCTCCGCCACGTCCCGCAGCAGCCTGCGCATGATCTTGCCGGACCGCGTCTTGGGTAGTTCGGCGACGATCATGATCTGCCGCGGCTTCGCGATCGGGCCGATCTCCTTGGCGACATGGTTGCGCAGTTCCTGCACCACGTCCGGACCGCCGTCGCCGGCCTCGGACCGCAGGATCACGAAGGCCGCGATCGCCTGCCCGGTGGTCGGGTCCGAGGCTCCCACGACAGCCGCCTCGGCGACCTTCGGGTGGGACACGAGCGCGGACTCGATCTCGGTGGTGGACAGCCGGTGGCCGGCCACGTTCATCACGTCGTCCACCCGGCCGAGCAGCCACAGGTCGCCGTCCTCGTCCTTCTTCGCGCCGTCGCCGGCGAAGTAGACGCCCGGCCAGCGCGACCAGTAGGTGTCGACGAAGCGTTCGTCGTCGCCCCACAGTGTCCGCAGCATCGCCGGCCACGGCTTCGTCAGCACCAGATAGCCGCCGGACCCGTTCGGCACCGGCTTGCCCGTGTCGTCGACCACCTCGGCCGCGATGCCGGGCAGCGCCTTCATCGCCGCACCCGGCTTGCCCGAGGTGACACCTGGCAGCGGGGAGATCATGTGCATGCCGGTCTCGGTCTGCCACCAGGTGTCGACCACCGGCGCCTTGCTACCGCCGATCGTCTCCCGGTACCAGATGTAGGCCTCCGGGTTGATCGGCTCACCCACCGAGCCGATGATCCGCAGCGACGAGAGGTCGAACTTGGCCGGAATGTCCGCGCCCCACTTCATGAAGGTGCGGATCGCGGTCGGCGCGCAGTACAGGATCGACACCCTGTACTTCTCGATGATCTCCCACCAGCGGCCCTTGTGCGGGGTGTCCGGAGTCCCCTCGTAGAGCACCGAGGTGGTCGCGTTCGCCAGCGCGCCGTACACGATGTAGCTGTGGCCCGTGACCCAGCCGATGTCGGCGGCGGTCCAGTAGATGTCGGTGTCGGCCTTGAGGTCGAAGACGGCCCACTGCGTGTACGCCGTCCCCACCAGGTAGCCGCCCGTCGTGTGCAGGATGCCCTTCGGCTTGCCGGTCGTACCCGAGGTGTACATCACGTACAGCGGGTGCTCGGCGTCGAACGCCTCCGGGGCGTGCTCGGTGGACTGCTTGGCGACGAACTCGTCCCACCACAGGTCGCGGCCCTCGGTCATCGCCGTGTCCTGCCCGGTACGACGGACCACGAGTACGTTCCGCACGTCCGGGCACTCCTCGAGCGCGGAGTCGACCGCAGGCTTCAGCGCGGCCGGCGCGCCTCGACGGTAGCCGCCGTCGGAGGTGATCACCATACGCGCGTCGCAGTCCTGGATCCGGCCCTTCAGTGCGTCCGCGGAGAAGCCGCCGAACACGACCGTGTGAGGGGCGCCGATCCGGGCGCAGGCGAGCATCGCGACGACGGTCTCGGGGATCATCGGCATGTAGATCGCGACCCGGTCCCCAGCGCGCACATCCAGCTCGAGCAATGCGTTCGCGGCCTTGCAGACCTCGTCCTTCAGTTGCGCGTAGGTGATCTCGCGGGTGTCGCCGGGCTCACCCTCGAAGTAGTACGCGACCTTGTCGCCGAGACCGTTCTCCACGTGCCGGTCGACACAGTTGTACGCAGCGTTGAGCTTGCCGTCGGCGTACCACTTGGCGAACGGGGCGTTGCTCCAGTCCAGCGTCTGGGTCGGCTCGACGGCCCAGCTGAGGCGCTTGGCCTGCTCGGCCCAGAACCCTTCGAAGTCCGCCTCGGCGGCCTCGTACGCGTCGGCCTTGACGTTGGCGTTCGCAGCGAGCTCCGCAGGCGGGGGGAACCGGCGCTCCTCATGCATCAGGTTCGACAGCGCGTCGGAGCGGGTGGTGCTGGGGGACTCAGAACTTGTCACGTCGCGGACTCCTCGTCGAGAGCTGCTCGGTTGGTACCTCGCCTTCGGGACGCCGAGGGCGCCCGAGCACCTTTCTACCAACGCCGGACCGGTGACGGTACCGTGGCATCGCCCAGATGGCCTGCTTCTGCGCTGAACGGAGGCCGTGCGCCTGTGGTCCGGGCCGGCGCGGCGCGCTCAGCGGTCCGCCCGAAACGCGTGGGAATCGGGTGACCTGGTGTGGCATCCGAAGCTGTGGCCCGCCCGCCCACGCCGAGGAGAACCACTCATGTACGGCCCGCAGTACGTCCAGCCGCAGCAGCAACCGCTCACGGCTGTCTGCCCGCCCCTGCCACACCAGTCCGCTGACCAGCTCGCACCGTACGCCGGCCGGTTCGCGTCGTACGCCGGGGCGGGGCCTGACAGCCCGAACCGCAAGTTGTCCCGCCGAACGCGCCGGCGGGTCCATGCCCGCGAGCGCCGGATCCGCCGCAGCCGGCGGCCGGTACCTGCTCAGGCGCCGGCCTGGTGATCCGAGCCCGTGTGGTGGTCGAGCACCTTCGCGAGGAGTTGAACGAGGCGCTTGCGCTCTGCCTCTGACAGGGGTGTACAAAGCTCGTCCTGGGCCCGCTTCACCAGCTTGTCCAGACGCTGGAGCTGCCGCCGGCCCGCCGGGGTGAGGCTGACGATGTTGCGACGGCGGTCATCGGGGTCTGGGGTGCGCTCGACGTACCCCTGGTCCGCCAGCTCGTTCAGCGCCGCGACCACATCACTGCGGTCGATGCCGCCCCGGCGGCCGAGGGTGGCCTGGCTGGCCGGGCCGAACTCCTCCAGCGCCGCCAGGAGGCGGTAGTGGTATCCCCGCGCATCCGCGGCCGAGAAGGCCTCGCCCACGATCCGGTGAGCGTGGATGGCGCTCTGGGTGAGCAGCCAGCTCGGCAACGTCTTCAGCACGCTCGGGGTCAGGTCTTCGGTCGCCACGCAGGAAGTCTACCCATCCGTTGGCTCCCCCCACGACCTTCCGTCAGCTGGAAGGGCTCAATGGCCAAGCCGATTGCACGGTCGCGACTCAGCTGTGACTTTGTTGCTCCTGACAACGTAGCCAACGGTCCGAAACTCGATGCGGACACAGGCTGCGCACGAATCGCCTCAGGTCAGTGAGGCTTCGCGGGCGTCGAGGAGTTCGTCCCAGTGCGCGGCCGCCCAGGCGCAGGCCACGTCCATCGGCTCGAGCATGCTGCGCCCGAGCGGCGTCAGCTCGTACTCGACGCGCCGGGCAGACCCGGCGTACTCGGTGCGTGTGATGAGCCCGTCCCGCTCGAGCGAGCGCAGCGACTGGGTGAGCACCTTCGCGGTCACGCCGCGGATGGGCACGCGCAGCTCGGAGAACCGGCGCGGCGCGTCCTCCAGGCACCGGATCACCATGCCGGCCCATTTGTCGCCGAAGCGGATCGGCGAGAGGCCGGACGGGCAGAGCGGATCGAACATCTCCGGGTCCAATGGCTTCACGTCGTCCAGCTTAAGCAGTATCCGATCGGTAACCGGCCACCCGCCTACGGTCGTGCGCAGCGGCCGGTGAACATCTCCGGTCCCGACCGGAGGTGAACGGATGAGCAAGGTGTTGGTGTTCGGCGCAGGTGGCAGAGCCGGCCGTGCCGCCGTCGTCGAGGCGTGCCGCCGCGGTATCGAAGTGAAGGCCGCCGTCCGCGACCCCGCCAAGTACGCCGACCTGGCCGCCGACGGCGTCGAGGTGGTTGCCGGCGACGTCACCGACCCTGCCGAGGTCGCCCGGCTGGCAGAGGGGAACGACGCTGTCATCGCGGCCGTGTATGACGGAAACGCGGACCAGGCGGCCTTCTTCGCGGCAGCTGCCCGGGCCCTCGTCGAGGGACTGATGAAGGCCGGGGTGGATCGTCTCGTCTGGGTCGGCCTGGCCTCGACCCTCGGCACGGAGTCCGGCGCCCTGCTGATGGACACGCCGGGGTATCCGCAGCAGTACCGCAGCTTCTACCTCGCGCACGCGGCCGGTGCCGAGGTCCTGGCGGAGTCGGAGCTGGACTGGCTGGTGATCGCCCCGGCCGGCGACTTCGAGCATGCCCACCCGGACCGCACCGGCAGCTACCGGGCGGCACCGGGTGAGGCGGCCAGCCGGATCTCCTACGCCGACTTCGGGATCGCGCTGGTGGACGAGGCAGTGGCCGCGCGGCACCACCGCACCCGACTGGGAGTCGAGGCCGGCTGAGCCGGGGCGGGCCCGACGTCAGAGGAGCCCTTGGACGACGGAGACTGTGTACGGCGGAGTGCCGGGTGCCATGTCGAGCTGGCTGTTCACCCAGAGCAGGCGGCCGCGATCCCGCGCCACTGTGGTCGGGGTGGCACCAGCCGCACCGGGCTCCGAATCGGCGATCACCGTCGCCCGGCTCCAGCTGCTGTCCAGCTCGGCCAGTCGGGTGACGTACCTGCCACCGCCTGCGTTGTACACGGCGTACAGGCGGTGTCCTTCCAGCAGGTAGCCGTCGCCGGACAGGATGCCGTTGGCGCCACTGACCTCGACCGGTCGGACCGCGGCCGAGCGGACATCGACGCGGTAGGTCAGGTCCTGGCCCTGCTCGCCGACCAGCAGCGTCCGGCCGTCGGGCGTGGCGACGATGCCGTTGAGGAAGTACGGCGTCGGGCTGATCCTGTCGCGGGTCAGCCAGGGTTCGAGCTCGCCCAGTCCGTCCCGGGTCAACGAGGCGCGCCAGATCATGTTGTGCGCCGAGTCAGTGACGTACACGGCGTCGCGGGTGAAGGCGAAGTCGTTCAGGAAGGAGCCGGCCTGAGCCGTGCGAGCGGCGAGCAACCGGCCGCGGGCGTCGTACAGGTAGAGCTTCGAGGTGCTCGCGCCGGCGACCAGGACGCGATCCCAGCGGTCGACGTGGACGCCGGTCGCGGTGGTCCGCCCGTCCGATCCGGCCGGCAGGAACGGCTTGAGGCGCGGGTTGCGGACCGAGCCGCGGTACACGGCCCCGGTACCGACGCTGGTGACGTACATCGTCCCGTCGCGGGTGACCTCGATCCCCTCGGGGGTGTCGCCGGGCTGCTCCGACACGATGTAGGTCTGCGGCCTGGGAGCGGGGTCGGGTGCGGCCGCGGAGTGGGCACTTGCGGGTGTCGCGATGGTCAGAGCGGCGCTGGTCAGGAGCGCGGCGGACATGAGTCTGTACTGAGTCATGGGCCTAGCGTGCGCAGGGTGGCCGGGACCGGCGAGCGGTTTCGGGCTGGGCCGAAGGACCCGACCGCCGGGCACAATCCAGAGCGGAGGTGGGGCGGATGATCCGGGTGCATTTCGGGACGGATGACGTCGCGCGGGTCAGGTTCGAGACGGAGCCGGACCCCCTGTGGGAGGCGGCGCTGGGTGCGCGTGCGCTCGGGGACCGCCCGATCCCACAAGCCGCCCGGCGCTGGCGCCGGCAGGCCGTGACCAGGCTGCAGCCCGCCATGCGGCCGCTGTTCAAGCTGATCGCGCCGGCCGGGCATTTCCCCGACTTCCTCACCCCCGAACTGCCCGACGCCGCGTTGGGGCCTGCCGTCGAGCTGTTGATGGACACGCCGACCGAGGTGATCAAGGCGGAGCTCGAGCCGTGGCTCCCGCCTGACGTCGAGCCGTGGATGGCCGATTTCGTGGCCGGTCGTTCGAGGGCGCGGCGCTCACTGGGCAACGCGGTACGGCTGTTCCATCAAGAGGTTCTCGCACTGTCGGCCGCAGACTCCGAGGGGCGTCTCGCCGCAGACCTGGCGATCCGCTCGCGAGCGATGCTGAACGCGGGTGTGGAGGGAATGCTCGCCAGTCTGCACCCCGACATCAGCTGGCGACCGCCGGTGCTCGAAGCGCGGGGATTCCTCGACGACGGCTCGACGCTCGACGTCCACCTCGCCGGCCGGGGCCTGGTGCTCTACCCGTCGGCCCTGATCGGGGAGTGCCTGGCGCTGGACATTCCCGGGCGACGACCGCGCCTGGTCTACCCCTCGGCCGACCTGCCGTACGTCGAGCCGGACGGTGGCTCGGACCAGCTGGCCGAGCTCGTCGGGCGTACCCGTGCGGCCGTCCTGCGCGCCCTGAGAACCAGCGCCAGTACGACGCAGTTGGCCCGGCGTACGGGCATCTCTCTGGCCTCGGCGAGCGAACACGCACGGATCCTGCGCAACGCCGGCCTGGTCACCACCCACCGCGCGGGCGGTGTTGCCTTGCATTCGCTGACGCCTTCAGCCGACCGCCTGCTCGCAGAACCCCGACCGGTCCCGCAGCTCCGCCCAGCGTCGAGCTGACGGGTGTCTCAGCCCATCTCCGTGCTCATGTCGGAGGTGAACCAGGTGACGGGCCGGAAGGTGAGGAGAGTGACGGTGTTGCCCGGATCGCTCAGCTCACTGCGGACGAAGCCGGTCGCGAACTCCGCCGGCATGTAGCGCCGGGTGATGGTGAGCATCTGCTCCTCGGTCGGCGGCTGATCGACCTTCACCAGCTCTGCCTCGACCGTGACGTAGGCGGGCGGCACCTCCTCGCGCTGGACGACCAGGGCGACCCGGCCGGCCTCCTTGATCCGCTCGATCCGCTTCGGCGTTCGCCGCTGGGTGCCGGTGAACATGGTGATCTCGCCACCCGGCTGATAGGCATAGAACGTCGGCACGCTCGTCGGTGCCCGATCGGCCCCGTTCGCGACGCTGACCACAGCGACGTGGTTGCCGGCCAGGAACTCCTCGCGCGCCTGCACGGTCATCTTCGCCATGGACCTAGCTTCATAAAAACAAGTAGGCTCTGTCAAGTAGAGTGAACTCGTGGCAACGCGGACATACGGCCAGTACTGCGGGGTCGCCCGCGCGCTGGAGCTGGTCGGCGAACGGTGGGCGCTGCTGATCATCCGAGACCTGCTGGTCGGGCCGAAGCGCTACACCGACCTCCGCTCCGGCCTGCCGCGCATCCCGACGAACGTGCTCGCCACCAGGTTGAAGGAGCTCGAGCAGGCGGGCCTCGTCGTACGGCGGGTGCTACCGCGGCCGTCCGGCGCGGTCGTCTACGAGCTCACCCCGTACGGGGCCGAATTGGAGGAGCTGGTCCTCGGACTGGGTCGCTGGGGTGCGCGCTCCTTGGGGGAATTGCGATCGGGCGAGATCGCGACGGCGGAATCGCTCATCATGGCGCTGAGGTCGACTTTCCGGCCGGAGCTGGCGTCCGGGCCGGCGGTCGGCTACGAGCTGCGCTTCGGCGACGTCGTGATCCACGCGCGGATCGAGGACGGCTCGCTCGAGACGGCAGCCGGCCCGCTGCCCGACGCGGACCTGGTGATCGAGGCCCTGGCACCCCTGACCCCGCTGCTCGCAGGCGAGATCTCCGCGTCCGACGCCCTCGCTGAAGGCACAGTCCGAACCACTGGCACCACCCCCGACCTGGCCCGATTCGCCACCCTCTTCCCCATCACCCCCCGCCCCATCCCCGACCCGCACTAGGACCGACCGGTGGTCGCCTGCCTGGTGTCCACGACCGCGTGCAGCTATGACGAATCGGTGCAGAGGTTGGCGGGTCCCGGATTTGTGGATCACGGTCGCCAGGTCGGCCTCTTCAGCCGTTGCGTTCAGCGCGGCTGGAGAGCCGGCCTACTGCTGCGTCAGCGTGTCCCCGAAGCAGTCAGCCGCCGCCGCTACCGCTTGCTCCCGCCCCGCCCGTCGCCTGGCTACCCAGCCCTTGCCCTCTCACACGCAATCTGTGGAAAACCTTCCGCCGACTCGTCGTCTCTGGGGCGAGCTCGCCATCTTCGCGCCCCAGATGCGACGAACCGCCGGAAGGTTTTCCACCACTTCGCAGTTCCGCACAGCTGCGGCGGCGCCCGCTGCTGGGTACGTCGTCGCTGGCGAGGCGTCCACCGCGAGGTCGGGCCGACGGCCTCGCCCGTGCACCTGGAGGGGTTAACGCCAGCCCTGGCGGGTTCTCCCGGCGTCTGAGGCGGGGGAACCCGCTACGACGGGGGTTAACGTCGCGCGTGATGTCGGGTCTTCGTC
>DASTVQ010000157.1:0-12082 GCA_035759015.1 Kribbella sp. | reverse complement strand
TCGCCGCCGTCGACCAGGAGCACGTCGGCCTCCCGGACCCAGGGGACCCATCGCTCCGCGCCGATGGTGGGCAGTGCGGTGAGCTCGAGGACACCGAGCGACGCCCAGCCCAGGCCGGAGAAGTGCTGCCACTCGGGCTCGGCGGCCAGGAGGCCCCGCACCGATGCCGGACCGCACATCGGGTGACCCCACTGTGCTGTCGGGACGCAGAGGGCGTGGCACTCGGCGGTCGGCTTGCCGAGAAGCTGCACGAGCGCCGAGTGGATGCTTGGGTTCGTGACGCCGCCTGACGTAAGCAAGAGCTTCAAGGTGCCTCCAAGTTCGCACGCGGAAGGTGGATGTGCCTAAAGACCCGGGACCGTGTTGGAACTCATCGCAGTTCGGGCAACCTCTTCAGAGGTCCCTCAGGTCGCCGGGCGCGATTGCCCACTAATCCCCACCCGGTCCTACCCGCACAACACGTGGACCCGACCGACACACCCAGCATGCGCATGTCGCGGCGACCACTCATCGCCATGTCCGTGAAGGTCGCCTCAAGAGTTCCCGGGATAACGCGCCCTGCCGGAACCGGGGGTAGTCGACAGGGCGCGTCCACCGCCAGCGGCCGCCCCGCCGCCCTCCGCGGTCGGAGGCTGAACATGAGGAAGCCCGCCCTTCAACCACCTAGAGTGACGCGGCCTCTGGTGTCCCATCTGGAACCGTGTCGAGCCGGCTGGATCATGAGGCCGAGCAGACCCGTCCGCGAGCCGGTAATAGCTCGGTACCCAGGGGTTACGCCCCGCTGGGCGCCGAGCCAGTCGGGTGGATGAGCGCAGACGCGGCTGCGTGCAGCACGGTCCGTTCGTGACCTTCGGCCCTGCCGGCCTCGGCCGACGGCCCTACACCCGCGGGCCGACCGGCGGCTCTACTGGTTCCGTAGGGCGCTTGAAGTCCGCCTTGAATCGGGTGTCTAAGGGGAAGCGCGCGGCGTCGGGCGCATTCTCGCCGCTGTGCTTCGCCTGCGGCGTCGAAGACGGTCGTTGGTTGGAGGAGCCATGAGATGTGTGGTCCTCGACCACCACGGAGGGCTCGAGGTCTTGAGAACCGATGAGCATCCGCGACCGGGTCCAGGCCGGGTCTTCGTAACGGGGATGGCGGCTGGGGTGTCGTTCACCGATGCCCAGCTGCGGCCCCCGGCACGTACTTCCCGGGTGCGCCGAAGCCCCCGATCACGCTCGCTACGAGCTCGTCGAGACGAAGCCGGGACCTGTCGCCTGGTGGGGCCCGAATCAGACCTGGCGCCGACGACCTGCAGGCGAAGCCCTCGTGGCGCCGACGGTCTCGGCCGACGAAGGAGGAACGAGCATGTCTAGCGCAAAGCAGCGCTCCAACCTCGCGGCCCGCATGGGTCGCTGGAGCGCCGACCACTGGAAGACCGCTACCGTCGGCTGGCTCAGCTTCGTTCTCGTGGCTCTTGCTCTCGGCGGCCTCGTCGGGACGAACAGCGTGGACCCGAACGCGCCCGGTCCGGGCGAGTCAGGCCGCATGGACAAGATCCTCGACGAGGGCTTCCAGCAGCCCGCCGCCGAGAACGTCCTGATCCAGAGCCGCTCGCTCCGTACATCGGATCCTGCCTTCGAGGCCGCGATCGCAGACGTCGTCTCCAGCGTCTCGAAGCTGGACGCGGTCGCGAACGTCCGTTCACCGCTCGCTGCCGGGAACGCCGTCCAGATCGCGAAGGACGGCCATACCGCCCTCGTCACTTTCGAGATCCGGGGCGCGAAGGACGAGGCGGTCGACAAGATCGACCCGGTCCTCGACAGCGTCGCCGCCGCGCAACGTGCCCATCCGGACTTCTCCATCGGCGAGTTCGGCGACGCGAGCGCGCAGAAGGCCGTCGACACCGCGTACGGGGAGGATCTCGCCAAGGCCGGTGTGCTCTCGCTGCCGATCACGCTCGGGATCCTCGTGCTCACGTTCGGGGCTCTGGTGGCCGCAGGGATCCCGCTGCTGCTTGCACTGACCGCCATCTTCGCGACCTTCGGGCTGATCGCCCTGCCCAGCCCACTGCTGCCGGTGGCGCTGCAGGCGTCTGCGCTCGTCCTCCTGATCGGGCTCGCGGTCGGCGTCGACTACTCGATGTTCTACTTGAAGCGCGAGCGCCAGGAGCGCGCCGCAGGTCGCAGCGAAGGCGCGGCACTCGCGGCCGCCGCCGCCACGTCGGGCCGCTCGGTGCTTGTCTCCGGGCTAACGGTGATGGCGTCGATGGCCGGCATGTTCCTCACCGGCGACGCGACCTTCGCATCGCTCGCCCTCGCCACCATCCTCGTCGTTGCCGTCGCGGTGCTCGGCTCGCTGACGGTACTCCCCGCGGTGCTGTCGCGGCTCGGCGACAAGGTCGACAGTCTGCGCGTCCCGCTCGTCGGTCGGCTCCGCCGCGACGACGGCGAAGGGCGGATCTGGGGGGCGGTCGTCGACCGCGTCCTGCGCCACCCGGCCCTCTCGGCGGCCCTCGCCGCCGCCTTGCTGCTGGCCCTCGCTGCTCCGGCGCTGCAGCTGCGCCTCGCCGCTCAGGGGGTGGAATCGTTCCCGAAGTCACTCGACGTCATCAAGACCTACGACCGGATGCAGCAGGCATTCCCGGGCACGGCGCTGCCGGCGAACGTCGTCGTCAAGGCGCCCAACGTCAACGCACCTGCGGTGCGCGACGCGATCGACCGCCTCGAGCAGCGCGCTCTCGCCAGCGGCCGCGCCTACGAGCCGATCACCGTCGACGCCAACAACGCGGGCACGGTCGCGAACATCACCGTTCCGATCGCGGGGAACGGGACCGACGCTGCCTCGACCGCTGCCTTGCGCTTGCTACGCGAGACGATCGTCCCCGAGACCGTCGGCGCCGTTCCGAACGCGGAAGCCGGCGTCACCGGGCTGACGGCCGCGTGGCAGGACCAGGCGGACGAGCTCAGGTCGAACCTGCCGCCGGTCGTCGCCTTCGTCCTCCTGTTCGCGTTCGCGCTGATGCTGGTCGCGTTCCGCTCGATCGTGATCGCGGTCAAGGCGATCCTGCTGAACATGCTCTCGGTCGCCGCCGCCTACGGCGTCCTGGTCCTCGTCTTCCAGGACGGCATCGGCAAGGGGCTGCTCGGGGTCAGCTCCGCGGACGGGATCGAGGCGGTCGTGCCACTGCTGCTGTTCGTGATCTTGTTCGGCCTCTCGATGGACTACCACGTGTTGATCATCAGCCGCATCCGCGAAGCGTTCGACCGGGGCGCAAATATGGACGACGCGGTGGCGCGTGGGATCAAGTCCACCGCCGGTGTCGTCACCAGCGCCGCGATCGTGATGGTGTTCGTGTTCGCGATCTTCGCGACGCTCTCGATGCCGTTCTTCAAGCAGTTCGGCGTCGGGCTCGCGGCCGCGATCCTGATCGACGCCACCATTGTCCGCGCGGTCCTGCTCCCCGCCACGATGAAGTTGCTCGGTGACTGGAACTGGTACCTGCCCAGGTGGCTTGAGTGGCTCCCGCGGCTGGGACCCCCCGAGTCCGAAGCGCCGCCCCAACTCGCAACGGTGCCTGGCCCGGCGCAAACCGAAGGTCACCCTCGAGGCTCCTCACGTCTCCCGAAGTGACGGTGAAAAGGAGGGTGCTCGTGACCGTCTGCGCTGACAACGAGAACAGAGGTCCCCGATATCAAGCCGGCGCCAGACTTCAGGCCCCGGGCGCAGCCCGTCGGCGTCCTCCTCCACGGTGAGACCGCCGGCGAGCGCCACGTCCTCGCGCGCGATGTCCCCCCGCAGCCGGTGCAGCGTCGCGGGGTCCGCCGCGACCCGGCTACCGGTGACCAGCAGCGGCGATAGGGGCGTGGTCGTGGGGTCGTCCGCCAGCCTGTGCAGCGCCGGCCGCGCGGACCCGGCCTCGGTGGGCAGGACGTCGTGCAGGTCCACGCGGAGCGCCGCCGCCGCCCGCTCGTGGTCGCAGAGGACCAGCATCCGCAGGCGCTCGGCGAGGTTGCGGTGCTCGGCTGCCACGATCTCCACCAGGGCCTGGCTCTTCGCGTCGCTGCGCGCGAGCACCCGGTCGACCGGTGACCGTCCCCGGCGGATCCCCCGCCGCGTCCAGCGGTAGCCGACCGACGGCAGCGCCCGTCGTATGGCATCGACGACCCGTTCGTCCTGCTCCTGACCGCTGCGCAGGAGGTGGTTGCGGGCCCAGTCGTCGATGAGCGGCACCCAGTCGTCGGCGATCGGTGTCGGCCGGTGCCGCTCGGTGACTCGGGCACCCTCGCGGAGCGCCAGCAGACCGTGGTGGTGGAGCCGGAGGGCGGCGTCGCAGAGCTCCGGCAGGTCCGCGGACAAGGACGGTGGAGAACTCGGCGCTCGGCGTGGCAAGTCGCACCCGTGACCAAGACGCAGTGAGACGCCCCAGCACGATCGTCGACGGATGAGCCACCGGTGGCAGCGCGACCGGGGACATGCAGGGAACCTCTCCGGTTGTGGAAACCCTTCCGGCGGTTCGTCGCATCTGGGGCGCCGACGCGGCGAGTCCGCCCCAGAGTCGACGAATCGGCGGAAGGTTCTCCACAGATAGCGGACCGAAGCTCGCCGACCGCAGGCGTTCGGTCGGGCAGTCGACGCGTGCCGCCGGTGGGGACCCACAACCCAGCCGCCGTGGCCGTGGACGTCGAGCATCTCCTCCAGTGATGGCCCAGAGCGAGGTGGCGGTTGGTTGGCCGGGCCAGTGAAGAGCAACCTGCCCACTGAGCCAAACGGTGCCTTCAGCAACGATCCCGGTTCCGCGTACGCCGGAGACGTCGTGATGCCGCACGAGCCAGAATCGGCGCGGCGGCGTGCGGGCGGGGTCGAGTGTGTCGCCGCCCGCGGGGCGAGCGCTCCTCGACCCACGCCGACCGATAGCCGCGGGGGTCGACAACACCGGCCGACCATCCTGCTGGTCAAGGTTGGGGGCTGACCAGACCTGTTTGGTAGGCGATGACCACCAGTTGCGCACGGTCGCGGGCACCGAGTTTCACCATGGCGTGGCTGACGTGGGTGCGTGCGGTGGCTGGGCTGAGGAACAGCTCGGCGCCGATCTCGTCGTTGCTCATGCCCTGACCGACCAGGGCCAGGACCTCTCGTTCTCGTTCCGTGAGCACCGCGAGCCGTTCCTCGGCCGTCTGGCTGGCTGTTCGTTGGGCGGTGAACTGTGAGATGAGGCGGCGGGTGATTCGCGGTGCGAGCAGCGAGTCTCCGGCGGCGACGACGCGTATGCCGTGGAGGAGCTCGGCGGGGCCGGCGTCTTTGAGCATGAACCCGCTGGCGCCGGCCTGGAGTCCCTCGAAGACGTACGCGTCGGTGTCGTAGGTGGTCAGGATGAGGATGCGGACGTGCTGGAGTCCGTGTGTCGTGGCGATCTGTCTGGTGGCCTGGATGCCGTCCATCTTCGGCATCCGGATGTCCATGAGCACGACGTGGGGCCGGGTGAGTCGGGCTTGCTCGACGGCCTGAGCGCCGTTGGTGGCTTCGCCTACCACTTCGATGTCGTCCTCGGCATCGAGGAGCGCCCTGAAGCCAGATCGCACGAGACCCTCGTCGTCGACGAGTAGCACCTTGATCGGGATGTCGTCGAAGGACGTGTTCAATAGCCTGTTCCTCCCGCTGGCGCAAAGGGTAGTCGTGCGGTGACCGCGAAGCCCCCGTCAGCTACTGGCCCGGCGTCGAGGTCGCCCCCCAGGAGCTGACACCGCTCGCGCATGCCGATGATCCCGCGCCCTGGTCCGGCGGACCTTGCGCCATTGCGGGGGGTGTGGCCACGATCGTTGGCCACGCTCAACCCGAGGGAGTCGACTCCGTAGTCGAGCCCGACTGTCACGCGGGTCGGACCGACGTGGCGGATCACGTTGGTGATCGACTCCTGGAGGATTCGGTAAGCAGCGCTGTCCACCGCAGTGGGGAGTGCCGCGGTCGGCGGCGCACTCTCGAGCATGATGTCGAGCCCGGCGTGGCGTGCCTTTGCGATCAGCTCGTCGATCTGTCCGAGGCCCGGGTGCGGCACTCGCCCGTCGTTGGCGTCTCGGAGTACGCCGAGGATGGACCGCATCTCGTGCAGCGCCTGGGAGCTGGTCTTCTCGATGGCCTCCAGTGCCTCACGTATCCGTTCGGGCCGTTTGTCGAGTAGGTGGGCGGTGACGCCGGACTGGACGTTGATGATGGCGATGGCGTGAGCGACGGTGTCGTGTACCTCGCGTGCGATCCTGAGTCGTTCTTCGTCGACCCGGGCCCGTGCTTCCTCCTCGCGGGTTCGTTCAGCCAGCTCGGCTCGTTCCAGTGCGTCGGCAGCGATGACGCGTCGAGTCCGGACCGACTCGCCGAGGGCGGCGCTCATCACCGACGCACCGATCCGGAAGAACACCCACCCGATGGCGGCGCGTGGCTCGATGTCGGTTGCGGCGACCAGCCAGCCGACGGTCAGCACCGTGATCCCGACACCGGCGATCGCCAGCGACCGGCGCCCGTCGCCGTACGCGGTGAGGCTGTAGAGGGCGACGAAGAGCCCGAGCCAGCCGGGTCCGTCCGGGAAGTCCAGGGTGTAGTAGGTCAGGCTGGCGAGCGCGGTGATCGCGAATACCGCCACCGGGAACTGGCGCCGCAGAGCCACGACGGCGCCACTTGCGATCAGCAGGATGTATCCGAGGTGGCCGAGGTCCGCGAGGGGACGTAGCACCGATTCGGGGTCCGCAGCCACTTTGGACAGGGTGCCTTGGACCTGCATCACAGTGATGAAGAGCGCGAGACACAGGTCCAGCGCAAGCGCAGGCAGGTGGAACGACGCGGCGCGGGCTTGCATGTCGCGATCATAGGTCTTCCGGCCGCGGCAGGGAGTGCCGTCAGGTGCGCGGGCCACTACGACGAGGAGCGCGTTCGGTCGCGGGACGCCTACGTCGAACTGCGTAGACGGTGCCGTCGTCAAGCGGAGGTCACGGCCTCGTCGTACACGCGACGATCGACTCCGTTGCATCAACGACGGAGGCCTTCATGACCGACACGTACTTGCCCGACGATCGCCACACCGGTGCCGATCCGGTGCGCCCCGGGCCATTGGGACGGCTGGCACGCCTGTCCTTCCGCCGGCGAGGGAGAGTGCTCCTGGTTTGGCTCCTGGGCCTCGGCCTCGCCATCGGTCTGTCGGCTGCGTTGGGGGGAGAGAAGGTCAACGGCGCGTCGATGCCGGGGTCGGACTCCGAGCAGGCACAGACACTGCTGAAGGAGCGGTTCCCGGCTCAGGCGGGCGACCGCATCGATGTGGTGGTCCGCGCTGATGACGTGGCCGGCAGTGAGGTCCAAGGCCGGGTAAAGGCGCTCCTCGGGCAGATGGAGGGCCTGCCGCACGTCGCGAAGGTGGAGGATCCGTACGCCACCGGTACTGCGGTCTCGCCGGACGGCCGGACGCTGGTCGCACGCGTCTATCTCGATGTCGCCAACCCCAACGACATGCCGGTCGAGGACACCGAGAGGTTGCTGGCCGCCGCAGACGACGCCGAGGGCCAGGGCCTGGAGATCGCCCTGACCGGACAGGCGGTCAAGAAGGCTGAGGCCCCGAAGTCCGGCAGTACCGAGATGGTCGGGTTGGCCGCGGCCGCGGTGATCCTGCTGATCACGTTCGGGTCGCTGGTGGCAGCCGGGCTGCCCCTGGCCGTCGCCATCGGTGGGCTCCTGGTGAGCTCCAGCCTGGTCGGCCTGGCGGCGGCCGTGGTGGACGTGCCCGAGTTCGCGCCGATCATCGGGGCGATGCTCGGCATCGCCGTGGGCATCGACTATGCGCTGCTGATGGTGACCCGGTTCCGGGAATGGCGGGCCGTGGGCCTCGATCCGGAGACCGCCACGGTGGCGACCCTCGACACCGCCGGCCGGGCCGTCCTCGTGGCCGGTGCAACGGTGATCGTGAGCATGGCCGGACTCTTCGCGATGGGCCTGTCCATCATGAACGGCACTGCCGTCGTCACGATGGTGGCCGTCCTGGTCGTCATGCTCGCCGCCCTGACCCTGTTCCCAGCGCTGCTGGGCTACCTGGGCACGCGGATCGACCGGCTACGACTCCCGCTGGGACGCCGCCGTCCCGCACGGGTCTCGGCCGACGGTCACCTGGAACCTGCGCTCGGTTGGGTGCGCTGGAGCCGGCTGGTGCAGCGGCGCAGCGCGCTCGCCGCTGCGGGCGCCATCGCCCTGCTGGTCGTGCTCGCGCTGCCGTTCCTCGGGGTCCAGTTCGCCATTCCCGACGCGGGCAACGACCCCGAGCACACCTCCAACCGGCAGGGCTACGACATGCTCGCCGACGGCTTCGGTCCGGGCACCAGCGGTCCGCTGCTGGTGGTCGCGGATCTCGGGAACGCCGGCGCCGACACCGTCCTGGAGCGGCTGCACGCCGGCCTCGAGGGAACAGCCGGTGTCGCCGCGGTCTCGCCGCCACAGGTCAACCCGGCCGGCGACACCGCACTGATCACGGTCATTCCCGCCACCGGACCGCAAGACGACGCCACCGTGGACCTGGTGCGCTCGGTCCGGGACGACGTGATACCGGCCGCCGTCGACGGCACCGGTGCGCAGGCACATGTCGGCGGGAGGACCGCCACGACGATCGACATCAACTCCTCGATCGTCGACCGGCTGCCGTACATGATCGGCGGTGTCGTGCTCGTCTCGATGCTCCTCCTGCTCGTGGCGTTCCGCAGCGTCATGATCGCGGTCACCGCGGCGGTGATGAACCTGCTCTCCGTGGCCGCCGCGTACGGCGTGCTGGCGTTCTTCCTCGAAGGAGGCTGGGCCGGCAGACTGATCGGCATCGACGCGCCGGCACCGATGGCCGGCTACGTCCCCGTCATCATGTTCGCCCTGCTGTTCGGGCTGTCGATGGACTACGAGGTCTTCCTGATCAGCCGGACGAGCGAGAGCTGGGTGCGCACCCGGGACAACAGCCGGGCCATTCTCACCGGGCTGGCCGGAACCGGTCGGGTGATCACCGCCGCCGCGACCATCATGATCGTGGTCTTCGCGTCGTTGATCGCGCTCGACGACGTGACCATGAAGTCCTTCGGGATCGGCATGTCCGCCGCGATCCTCGTGGACGCGACGATCGTGCGGATGCTGCTCGTCCCAGCGGTGATGCGGCTGCTCGGCCGCAGCAACTGGTGGCTCCCCCGTCCTCTGGAGCGCTGGATGCCCCACCTGCACGTCGAAGGGCGGCCCGACGCCTACCTGTCTGCGCGCGCGGCCGAGACACCAGCGCCTGCCCCAGTCGGATCGTGATGCCACCAACCTCGAAGGAGTGTTCCCATGCGTAAGGTCTTCGCCGCACTCGTAACCCTGTTGATGCTGGCCGTCGTGGTGCAGTTCATGCTGGCAGCAAGCGGCGCGTTCGACACCGCGCCCAAGGACGAATCGTTCCAACCACACCGTGCCCTTGGATACGGGATCCTCATCCTCGCGGTCCTTCTGACGCTGGTCTGCGCCCTGGCCCGGATGCCCGGCCGACTCATCGGGATGACCGGCCTGGTCGCCGGACTGAGCTTCCTCCAGGGCGTGATCCGGGCGGTCGCCGGCGCGTTCGACGAGACCGGAGGTGGTACGACGGTCACCGGCGAGCTCGTCTTCGGCCTGCACGCGGTCAACGGGCTGATCATCATGGCCCTGGCCGTCAGGATCCTCCGGCAGGCCCGAGAGCTCGCGAGCTCCCGGGCGGCGGCCCCGCGGCCGGAGGCGGGTGAGGACACCGACGCGTCCGGGTCATTGGCCGGCACAGACCACCCGGCGTCATGACCACAGGTCAGGCGATCCTCCTCGACCATCTCGTCGCCGTGCTGTGCGTTGCCGCATGGTTCGCGACCGGCGCCGTGGTGGCCCTGCGGCGGGTCCGGCTCGGACTCGGCTTCCTGGTGACGGCGGTGGTGGTGACCCTGACCCGGGTGGCCACTGTGGCGATCCTCGCCCGTGCCGGCTGGTGGTTCGTCGAGGAGAAGGTCCTCCTGGGGCTCCCGATGCTCGCGACCGCCGGCCTGGCCGCCGTACTGATCGCCGGCCGACCCCTGCTCAAGGCGCAGCGGACGCCAGGCATCGTGCTGCCGCCGAGTTCCGTGGTCGCGCCGCTCACCGCCGCCTACGCCGCTCTCGCCGGGCTCGTCGTGACCTTCCTGGCCGGGTACCCCCTCACCTGGAGCACGGCACTGATCACCGCCTCGATCCTGTGCGGGGTCGTGCTGCTGACCTCCCGCGTGGTCGCCGCAAGCACCGACGATGCCACCGGGCACAGCGCTGGAAGTGGAGACCCGGCACCCGCGCCCGACGAGCGTCCCGGAATCTCGCGCCGCCAACTGATGCGCGCAGCAGGCGGAGTCGCCGTCGCGGGTGCCGGAGTCACGAGCGTCGGTATGTCGTTCCTACCAGCCGAGTCGACCACGACCGGAGGAGGCCCGGCACAGCGGGCCGGGCCCCACCCGCACATGTCGGTGGCCGATCTGCGCGGTGCACTCCGCCCAGCTGCGGGTGGTGCCACGAGGCGACATGTGCTCATCGCCCAATCGGCCACGGTCAGGCTCCCGTCCGGACGCGAGCTCGACGCCTGGACCTATTCCGGACAGGTGCCCGGCCCGGCGATCACGGCAACCGAGGGTGACCTGATCGAGGTGACGCTGCGCAACGCCGACATCGAAGACGGGGTGACCCTCCACTGGCACGGCTACGACGTCGCCTGCGGTGAGGACGGCGCGCCCGGCGTGACCCAGCACGTGGTGGCACCGGGCGAGGAGTTCGTCTACCACTTCCGCGCCGACCAGGTGGGGACCTACTGGTACCACACCCATCAGACCTCCCACATCGGCGTACGCCGGGGGCTGTACGGAACCCTCGTCGTGCACCCACGCCAGCCACAGGCGCAGGGGCTCGACCTGACCCTGCCCGTGCACTCCTTCGACGACGTGGTCCTGATCGGCGATCGTGACGGGCGCATCGAAAACACCACAGCTCCAGGGACGCCTGTCCGCCTGCGGCTCATCAACACCGACTCGGCCCCACACCGGCTCGCGCTGGTCGGCACGCCCTTCCGGGTCGCGGCCCTCGATGGGCGCGATCTCAACGAGCCCGGCGAGATCGCGGATGTCGGACTGCGACTCGCCGCGGGCGGTCGGTACGACCTCGTGTTCGACATGCCTGCGGACCCAGTGGTGCTCGTGCTCGACGGCGCCAGCGGGAACGGCGTGCTGCTGCGCCCCGACGACGCGACCGGCGAACCCGATACACCCGATACCTCGGGCTGGCCCGAGCTCGACCTGCTGTCGTATGGAGCGCCGTCCACCCTGCCGTTCGACCCCGACGCGGCCGACCGTCACTTCACGTTGGTCCTCGACCGGGGACTGGCCCTGGTCGACGGACGGCCGATGTATGCACAGACCGTCAACGGCCTGGCCCACCCGTCGATCCCCGACCAGCTCGTCGCCGAGGGCGACGTCGTGCGGTTCACCGTCGTCAACCGGAGCCTCGAAACCCACCCCTGGCACCTGCACGGCCACCCCGTGCTGGCCCTCTCAAGGGACGGGACGCCCTCGTCCGGCAGTCCGTTGTGGGTGGACACCTTCGATGTTCGGCCCGGAGAGGTGTGGGAGGTGGCGTTCGAGGCGACGAACCCCGGAGTCTGGATGAACCACTGCCACAACCTGCCCCACGCCCACCAAGGAATGATGCTCCGCGTCTCCTACGAGGGAGTCACCACGCCCTTCGGGGACGCGCACACGGCTCACGAGTAGACCATGCTGCCCGAACCCCCTGCAACGCCTCTGATCGCCCAGGTCCAACGACACGTCCGCGCAGTGATCGACATCGAGCTGCACCGGCTGGCCCGCCGCGTCCGCACCCTGCAAGGAGCTGATCTCGACATCATCAACGCGACCCTGGACGAGCTCGCCGAGTCCCTGCTCCTCGCACGGCTCCGAACCGCACCGCAGCACATCGCGCCGTTGCTGACTAGCCTGTTCGGCACCCCGACGGAGTGCGCGGCGTCCTCACGCACCCATCCCAACCCACCCCAGTGAACACACGTCCCCAACGGCCAGCCCCATCC
>DASTVQ010000156.1:0-17908 GCA_035759015.1 Kribbella sp. | reverse complement strand
CCCCATGGGCGGCAGGGGTGCGCTTCCGAACTCGTACCCGGCGCCGAGCGCGTCTCCGCACGCCGCTCCCACGAGTACGCCGCAGGCCCGATCGGCCTGACCACTGGTCAACTTGTTCATGGCATCACCCTCGAGACTTTGCGCACCTCTGCGCTAATCTTATTAGAGCACAACTGCGCTAAGGTGTCAGCATGTCCGCAGCAAAGCCGCTCAGCGCGTTCCCCCGTCCCAATGTGGCGGTCGACATCGCGGTGCTGACGGTGGCTCCGACGAAGGAGCGGGCGGGCAACCTCGGCCCATTGAGTGTGCTCGTGCTCCGACGCGAACAAGAGCCCGGCGGTGTCCTCCCCGGGCGCTTCATCCGCAAGGGCAGGACGATCAAGGAGACCGTGGGGGAGGTGCTGGAACTCAAGCTCGGCCTCGATCCCGGCGACATCTCCCCCACCCTGCTGCGCGTGTTCGACGACCCGCACCGTGACGAACGTGGCTGGACCCTGTCCATCGCGCACGCGGTCACGTTGCCGGCGGAGCGCGTGCACGGGAGCGCAGCCGAGACGGTCCCGATCGACCGGTCCGGCGACCTCGCGACCGGAGAGAGTCTCGGCTACGACCACAACCTGATCGTCCGCGAGGCGGTGGCGGTCATGCGCGACCGCTACGAGAGGGCTCCCGATCCCGACGGTCTGCTCGACGCACCGTTCACGCTGTCGGAGCTGCGACGGCTGCACGAGGCGGTGCTCGGCGCGCGGCTGCGCAAGGACACCTTCAACCGACGCATGGAGGTGGCGTTGGAACCCGTACACGACGAGGCGGGCTCCCCCGTCACCCGGCGCGGCACGGGCCGCCCCGCCCAGCTGTTCCGGCTCCACTCGCAGGGCCTCGCCGCACCACGTCGTTGGCAGCTCCCGCGTGCCTAGCGCACGCCACCTCGACCCCAAGCACGGCAAGGGGACCCGCAGTCACGACGGCCGCGGGTCCCTCTCTGGCCCGTCAGCCGATCAGGTAGTCCTGGGTCTGCGGGTTGAGCATCCGGCAGCCTCCATCATCACGCAGATCGATCCCACCTGGCGGTTATGAGTCGGCGGTCGTCGACCGCTAGGCGTGCGGTGTGTCCGCGTCGAAAAGCCCCGTCTGGTGCGCCAGCACGACCAGCTGGACGCGATCGCGGAGATTGAGCTTCTGGAGGATGTGCGTGACGTGAGTCTTGACGGTGGTGTCGCTGATGTACAGGTCCTTGGCAATCTCGCTGTTCGAGCGGCCCCCGGCAATCAGCCGAAACACCTCCTGCTCTCGCGCGGTGAGCTCGCCGAGCTCTTTCGGAGGCTGCGGCCGCGGCGTACGCACGAACTTCTCGATCACTCGTTTGGTGATCGTGGGTGAGAGCAGCGCGTCTCCGGCGGCGACGGTACGGACGGCCGCGATCAGCTGTTCCGGTGGGTCGTCTTTGAGTACGAAGCCGCTCGCGCCGGCTCTCAGTGCTTCGTAGATGTATTCGTCGAGGTCGAATGTCGTGAGGATCAGGATTCGCGCGGCCTTGTCGGCTGCGAGGATGCGCCGGGTCGCCTGGATCCCGTCGAGCTCCGGCATGCGGATGTCCATCAGCACGACGTTCGGATGGAAGCGCGCGGCCAGCTCCACCGCCTCGAGTCCGTTACCGGCCACGGCAACGACCTCGATGTCGTCCTCTCCGCCGAGCAGCATGCGAAAGCCGGCACGGACCAACGACTGGTCGTCGGCGACCAGCACGCGGATGGTCATGACCCGTACCCCCTGAGCGGCAGGCGAGTTCTGAGTACGAAACCGCCCCCGTTGACGGCACTCGCGGTCATCTCGCCGCCGTGGATCTTGACCCGCTCCCGGACGCCGACGAGACCGTGGCCGAGGCCGTCGCCCGTCGCCGTCGTACTGTCGCCGTCGTCGCGAACCTCGATGCACAGCTCGTCCGACCCGTAGCGGACGACCACATCCGCGTGGCTGGCGTGCGCGTGCTTGAGCGTGTTGGTGAGGCCCTCCTGAATGATCCGATAGGCAGACAGGTCGATCGCGCGGGGAAGCGGGACAGGCCCGCCTTCGACATGCAGCCGCACGGGAAGGCTGGCGCGGCTGACCTCTGTCAGCAGTGAGTCAAGGCTGTCGAGCCCGGGCTGGGGCGCCAGCTCCAAGTCTTCGCCATCGTCGCGCATCGCGCCGAGAAGCTGCCGCATCTCCGCTAGCGCTGTGCGGCCGGTCTGCTCGACGGCCTTTAGCGCGTCACCTTCCTCCTCCATGGCACGCGGGAGCCGGTGCCGGACGGCACCGACCTGGAGCACCATCACGCTGACGGCGTGGGCCACGATGTCGTGGAGCTCACGCGCGATCCGCGCACGCTCCTCCGCGACCGCGACGCGGGCCGTCGCCTCCCGCTCTCGCTCGGCGTAGGCCGCCCGTTCTTCTGCCGCCTCGGCCTGCGCCGATCGCTCGCGTAGGGCGTAGCCGGCGACCCAGCCGATCGCGAACAGGACCGGGACGAACACGAGGTCGCCAGGGGTACGCTCCGGGCTGTTGTAGATCACGATCCCCGCGCCGATGAGCACAACCGCCAACCCGAGCCGCGCCTGTACGGCGTCGCGGAGATTACCGAGCAGAAACGCTGCGGCGATCCCAGCGGCGAAGGCGCTGGCCTTGCCTACGACCAGCCGCCCGTCGACGAACGAGAGCGTGGCAGCCAGCAACCAGACCGACACGGGGGCGGCGAAGGGGAAGCGATGGCGCGCGAGCAGCGGTAGCACGACGAGCGCGACCGCGGGTACGGCGAACCACTGCGCGGTACCCGGCTCTCGCGCCGAGTCACCCCTGACGGCGACCTCGAGCGCGCTTTCGATCGCTGCGATCACGATCAGCACGTCGAGCCCGTACCTGCGCGCGAACAACCCGAGCCGTCTCACGAGCCGAACGTACCGCGTGCCCTCCCGGGCTGCCTCCTACTCGGGTAGGAGTCCGGGATCATCGCCTGGTCGGAGCTTCACATCCTTACCACTGGCGGTTATCGCCCTGCTGGTCCTTGGACCGCTGATTCGTCAAGAAGCACACGCGTCTGTCGTCGAATACCTCGGCCCTCGGTCCAGACGCCACACGCCCGTGTCACGGCGCATCGTGGAGCCGGTGACAGGGGAACTGGAATCAGTCCCGCTGCCATAAGGGTCGCAGCGCGGCGGCCAGACGCTCGTATTCGACAACGGCGGCGCCGTCGAAGGCTCCAAGGTCGCCGCTCTCTACGTCGAGCGTGCCAATGAGGCGCCCGTTCAGCACGATCGGCACGATGAGTTCAGAACCGGAGTCATCCTGGTTGGTCAGGTAGCGCGGATCACGCGCCACATCGTTGCTCAGGGCGATAGTGCCGGTCCGCACGGCATGACCGGTCAACCCCTCAGTAGTCGGGAACGAGGGATGCGCCGGCGCACCCGGTCCACTCCACCCCTCGTTGGTGACCAACGTGTCCGCAACGGTGTAGATGCCGACCCACCGTGCCTGTGTAGCCTGTCGGATCACATCCGCGGCGCGACCAGCGCGCTCATTGCGTGGCCGGTCGTCGGTCACGATCTCGTCGAGGTTCGCGAGGACCAAATCATCCATACCGGAAACGTTAGCTGGACGGCCACGCGTACCGCGAGCGCTTAGTTCGGGCGGCAGTCGGCCGGCCGCGAGGTCCACCGGTTCGGCGGCCGGCCACTGGTTGCCCACAGCTCTCCTTTGTTGATGACGAGATCACGTTGTCTCCGGACGGCAACCGTTGTCACGTGCGCGCCAAGTCCTGTCCGTATCGGTATGTCCGGATGCCTCAGCTGGTTGAGCTTTGCCGGCGGTGGCAGCCTGCCAGTCCAACGGCGCGAAGAACGACATGCGGATGGCGTAGTCATGGGTCTGCCGTCCGGGCAGGCCTGGACCGTGCCGGCCGGCGGGTCAAAATTCCCACGACCTCGCGGATCTTTGCTTCCAGCTCGGGGTCGGTGGAGAACTTGAACGTCTCGATCCGGTGCGGCTGGATGTTCCACTCCCGCCAGCTCCGGGCCACCGTCGCGGACGAGATCCCCAGCCGGGCCGCCAGCAGCCGCGACGACTCGCGTGTGCGCCCAGGAGTCGGCCGTTGATGGCGACTCCGCGTACGACGTCGGCCGATGAAGAGGAGTGCGCGTAGGCAGAGACCCTCGACCTCTGCGAGCCCATGCTTCGGCGGATCGGTGTCCGACGTCAGAGGGCCGCGTGACCGGGTCCTGTGTCGAGTGGTTGCTGGATGCGGTTGAGCATCCGGCATACGGCCAGGGCGACCCACAGATCGCTGTACGGATCCTTGGGGCGGTTGCGGCCGGTGTTCCACAGTCCGTTGGGTTGCTGGTGGTCGATGAACCAGGTCAATGCCTGGGCGATGTCGGGATCGGTGGCGTCGAAGCGGGCCAGGGTCAGGCAGTCCAGCGCGGAGAGCAGGTCGGTCCACCAGAACGGGTACGAGAAGATCGTCCAGTAGGAGGCGGCGACGTGGTCGGGGTAGCGGTCGCGGCTGAAGAACCGTGACTTCAGCAGCACCCCGGCCCGATGGGTGAGCGCCGAGAGCCGGTGCGCGGGGTGGGCTGCGAACGCACGCAGGACGATGCCGGTGACCAGGTGTGCCGAGGGTCGCGTGCGGTCGGGTTCGATGGTGTCGGCAGCGGCGAGCATGGACAGCAGCGGCATTCCGCGGGTGCGGGTCGGGATCGCCCAGCCGCCGTCGTCCTGGCGCACCGTGCGCAGCCACCGCATAGTCGCCGCGACCTGAGGAGAGCGTGCGTACCCGGCTCGGATGAGCAGTTCGGTGATCGCTGCGGAGTAGTTAGGGGTGTACTGGTTGCCGTATATCCCGCGGTAGTCCCCCGACTCGGTCTGGTAGCCGGCGAGGAACTGCGCTGCCCGCTCGATCGCCGGGTGGCGCCTGGTGAACCCGAACTTGTACACCAGGACGCCGAGCTGTCGGTAGGTCTCGAGCTGGTCGTAGTTGGCGCGCGACCGGATGGCCGGGTCGCCACCGGGGTAGCGCCATCGTCCGTCGAGTTGCTGGCGCGCCACGATCCGAGCCGCCTCAGCCGTGTCCCACAGGACGCTGACCGGCTCGACCGCCTCACCGAGCAGGTCCCGGCGAACGAAGTAGCGCAGCGCCGGGTGATCACTGGCCGACAGGACGGCGACCGCATCGAAGCGCAGCCGGCCAGTCATCAGGCATCCAGGTGGGGCCGTGAGCCGACCTCGTGGCGGGACGGAGTGGATGAACCCCCGGATCGCAGCATGTCACTGAAAGTTCTGGAAGCGCCCGGCCAGCCAGTCCCGCGCTCGGGACGCGTGGTGGTCGAGGTACTCGCGGGGAAGTGCGCCTTCCGCTGTCGCTAGCGAGAGGTTCAGCTGGTGTAGAGCCCTCGCGACGATGAGACCTCCCAAGACCGCGCGCGGAACATCTGGCCATGTTCGGATCTCCGAATACCCGTCTCGGAATGCCTGCGTCAGGCCGTCGCGGTCGTGGTGCCGACCGAAGGAGGCGAGGGTGAACGAGATGTCTTGCTCCGCGAAGCCGACGACCATGTCTTGAAAGTCGATGGGCACTGGCCCTACGCCCGGAGCTTCGATGACGTTGGCTGGCGTGAGGTCGCCGTGTAGCAGGTGCGGAGAGCGCGCGGATTGGCGCCGCCACAGATCATCAATCACCAACTGGACACTGTCTCTCGCCTCGATCAGGACCTTGCCGTGCTTGGGAACGTCTCCTAACCGGTCGGGCAGCCGCCAGTAGAGCACCCTGTCCGCGCGCAGCACCCCGTCAGCGCGACGAGCGGCGGCATGCTCGTGCAGACGTGCCATTAGTTGCCCCAGCTTGCGGGCGCGGGACGGAGCGAGTCGCGTACGCATCGAGCGGCCGTGTATCCAGGTGAACATCACGCACGTGCGCGCCCGGCCATCGGCATCGTTTACGAGGGCCATCGGTTCGCCCGACGAGGTCTGTACAACCCCGGGCACCGCCAGTCCGTCGTGGAGCAAGCTGCGCTGCCACGCCGCCTCGGCGTGAGCCGTGCCAGTGGCGTGGATCTGCAGCGATGGCCCAATGCGGAGGGCATAGGTGCCGTCCGGTGTTTCGACGCGGTAGACCGTGTTGAATGAGCGCGTCACTCGGATGACCCGTCGCGCTTCGACAGGGAAGCACCGCAACGCGACCATCGCGAGCTTCCGTTCCTCGGCCGGGCTTGCTTCAACCACAACGCTCAGCCTCCACAACGCTCGCCCGCATGTGCGGAAGAGTAGCCCTGAACCAGCCGGGCGCGGGAGATCCGGAGCTGGTGCGCAAAGAACGCCGAGCTTGAGCGCACGATGTTGTGCCCGGGACGGGATTCGAACCCGTATGCCTTTCGGCCGCGAGGTTTAAGCTCGCTGCGTCTGCCGTTCCGCCACCCGGGCCTGGACGCGGCCAAGAGCTCGCACACGTCCAGTGCAGGCTTGACCTTACAAGTAGACCTTCCGTGGGAACACGGCGTGAGCGCCCGCGACCCGGTCGAGGAAGAGCTTGCCGGCGCAGTGGTCGATCTCGTGCTGCAGGGCCCGTGCCTCGAAGGCGTCGGTGCTCAGCGTCACCTGGTCCGTCGTACCGGGGAGGACTCCCGTGACCGTCAGACGGGTCGCCCGCTTCACGTCGCCGGTCAGGTCGGGCACGGACATACAGCCTTCGCGGGACCGCTCCTGGCGGCTGGCCTCGAGTACAACCGCGTTGCAGAGCACGAAGACGCCGTGGCAGGTGCGGGTCTTGGGATGGCCGGTCACGTCGAGCGCGAACATCTGCGCGGCGACGCCCACCTGCGAGGCGGCCAGGCCGACGCAGCCGGGCGAGACCTGCATGGTGGCGACCAAGTCGGCCGCGAGCGCGATCATCAACGGGTCGAGCGGATCGATCTCCGCGCCCTCGGTGGCGAGCACGGGATGTGGCGCGCGGACCACCTCCTGCACGTCGCCCGCGAGACCCAGCCGGTTCGGATTCCAATCGGCGACGGTCTGGTTCTGGTGGCCGACGCTCACAGTTCGTCGCTCTCGGCCGGGCGCAGCGTGACGCCCACGCCGAGCTCGTCGGCCGTGACCTCGAGGGCATTCTGCAGGAGCTCGAGATCAGCGCTCGCGGGCAGCTCCACCTCGGCGGTCAGGACGTAGAGAGCACCGCTCAGCCGGGTGGAGAGGTCCGTCACGTTGCCGCCGACAGACGCGACCACCCGTGTAACAGCGGAGACGATGCCAGGCCGGTCGGCGCCGTGCACGCTGAGGATGTACGGCGCGCCGACCGGTGCGTGGGCAACCTCCGGGCCCACGTCGCGAACGGTGATGACCAGCTCGCCCTCGAGCGGTTCGAGCGCCTGCTGCACGGCGTCGGCCGGACCGCTGCAGACGAGCATCATCGCGAAGTGGCCGCGCAGCAGCGTCATGGTGGAGTCCTCGAGGTTGACTCCAACCCCTGCCAGGGCCTCGGTGACGTCGGCGATGATGCCCGGGCGGTCCGGCCCGATGACTGTGACTGCCAGCTGACTCATGCGGGCAAAATTACACGCCTAGTTGGTGCCGGCGGCGCGGCGGAACTCCTCGTCCGGGGTCTGCAGGCTGCCGAGCGAGACGACCTCGCGACGGAAGAAGAGCGCCAGCGTCCAATCCAGGATCACCCGGGCCTTGCGGTTGAAGGTCGGTACCCGGGACACGTGGTAGGTCCGGTGCAGGAACCAGGCCGCGAAGCCCCTCACCTTGATGCCGTACAGCTGGGCGACACCCTTGTGCAGGCCGAGGCTGGCCACGGAGCCGACGTACTTGTGCTTGTAGTCCAGCGGCGGTTGGCCGTCCACGACCCGGAGGATGTTCGCCGCGAGCCTCCGGGCCTGCCGGACGGCGTGCTGGGCGTTCGGAGCGGTGTACGCGCCGGCCTCGGAGGTCAGGTCAGGCACGGCCGCGTTGTCCCCGGCCGACCACGCGTCCTCCAGGCCCTCGATCCGCAGGTTCGCCAGGCACTTCACGCGGCCCTTCTCGTCCAGCGGGAAGTCAGTCCTGGCCAGCGCCGGGTTCGCCTTGACGCCCGCGGTCCACACGATCGTGTCCGCGTCGAACTCCTCGCCGTCGCTGAGGACGACATGGCCCTTCTCGCAGGACTTCAGCCGGGTCTCCAGCTTGATGTCCATCTTGCGCTTGCGGAGCTGCTCGACCGTGTACCTGCCGAGCTCCGGGCCGACCTCGGGCAGGATCCGGCCCGTCGCCTCGACCAGCACCCAACGCATGTCGTCCGGGCTGATGTTGTCGTAGTACCGCGTCGCGTAGCGGGCCATGTCCTCCAGCTCTGCGAACGCCTCGACACCGGCGTATCCGCCGCCGATGAAGACGAAGGTCAACGCGGCCTTGCGCAGTGCCGGGTCGGGCTGGGACGACGCGACGTCCAGCCGGTCGAGCACCTTGTTGCGCAGCGCGATGGCCTCCTCGACGTTCTTGAAGCCGGTCGCCTCCTCGGCCAGCCCAGGGATCGGCAAGGTCCGGGCGATCGATCCCAGCGCCACCACGACCTGGTCGTAGGCGAGGTCGTAGTCCGGGCCCTCCTCGGGCATCACCTTGGCCACCTTGCGCGAGTGGTCGATGCCGGTCACCCGGCCCGTGATGACCCGGCAACCCTTGAGGGTCTTGCGCAGGGGCACGACGACATGCCGCGGCTCGACAGAGCCGGCGGCTGCCTCGGGCAGGAACGGCTGGTAGGTCATCACCGACCGGGGGTCCACGACGGTGACACGGATCTTGCCTCGCCTGGCGGCGCGGCGCAGACCGTACGCCGTGTACATCCCGACGTAACCGCCCCCGACCACGAGGATGTGCGGCACCTGGGCTGTCATCCGGACTCACGCTCCCTGAGTGTTCGACTGTCTTCCCATCAGCATAGACCGCTCGTGAAAACTTTCACAAGCACTCCTTCGGGTGATCTCAAGTGCCGGAGGTCCCTCGCCGGAGGGACCTCCGGCCTTCTCATGGTGTGCCCTCCAGACCAGCACCACCAGCCGTACGTACGACCATCTCGCCAGCCGGTATGCCGCTGCCCGAGGCGGGACACGACATTGCCTACCTGGTGGATGGTTCAGAGGCCGGCAAGGGTCTTCGCCCGGGCCATGACGGCGTCGAGCATCGGCTCGGTGAGCTTCCCGGTGAAGGTGTTCTGCTGGCTCGGGTGGAAGCAGCCCAGCACGGTCACCCCTCCGTACGGGCCCGGGATCGGATACTCCACCGCGTGCCCGAACCGGGGACGCGGGCGCGGCACCTCACCCCCGAGCGCCGTCAGGGCGTTCAGCACGACGTCGAAGCCGAACTTGCCCAGGCACACGATCGCCCGGGTCGACGGAAGCACGAGGTTGAGCTCGCCCCGGAACCATGGCGCGCAGGTATCCCGCTCGGTCGGCGTCGGCGCGTTCGCCGGTGGCGCGCAGCGGACCGCCGCCATCATCCGGGCGCCGATCAGCCGCAGACCGTCCCCGGCGTGCGCGCTGGTCGGCTGCGACGCCAGGCCGACCCGATGGAGTGAGGCGAACAACCAGTCGCCGGACCGATCGCCCGTGAAGATCCTGCCGGTCCGGTTGCCGCCGTGCGCGGCCGGTGCGAGACCGGCGATCAGCACTCGCGGCTGGTCCTCGCCCCACCCGGCGACGGGCCGCCCCCAGTACGGCTGGCCGGCGAACGACCGGCGCTTGCCGACGGCAACTTCCTCGCGCCACTCCACCAGCCGTTCGCACGCCCGGCAGACCGACACCCGCGCATCCAGCTCCGCGAGATCGTCCGTCGCCGACAGCTTGCGAACCTCCGCCGCGTCGTGCGCCACCGCCGTACGACGTCGCGCGGGATCCCCGGGCCAACCGGTCCCCGGCGGCACCGGACTGTCGAACAGCTCTCCCGTCAACGGGTGTGGAAGGCGCATCGCCGGGTCAGTCCGAGCCGAGCGAGAGCGCCACGCCGTCGAGGATGTCGTGCTCGGAGACCAGCACCTGGTCCTCGGCGAGGAAGGCGGAGATGCGGTCATGCAGACGCTGCAGGATGAGCGCGCCGGCGCCGATCACGTCGACCCGCCCCGGATGGATCACCGGTACGGCGGACCGTTCGGCCCGGCTCGATCCCATCAACCAGGAGGTGGTGTCCAGCAGCACCGGCCCCGGGATCCGCGCATGGTGCACGCGCGACCGGTCGTACTCGGTCAGCTTCAGCGCCACCGCGGCCACCGTCGTCACCGTGCCCGCGACGCCGATGAGACTGCGTGCACGCCTGATCGGAACTGCGGTCGCGTCGAGGAGGGCGTCCACCTCCCGCGCCGCCGCGGTCATCTCCGCGACCATCGCCGGGTCGGAGGACAGGTAGCGCTCGGTCATCCGCACCGATCCCATGTCCAGCGACTCGGCATTCCAGACCCCGCTCGCATCGCCGAGCACCAGCTCGGTGGAGCCACCGCCTATGTCGGCGATCAGGTACGGCCCAGGCACGTCGTGCTCGGCCAGACCGCTGATGGCACCGCGGAAGCTCAGCTCCGCCTCCTCGTCACCGGTGATGATGTCCGGCTCCACCCCGAAGCGGTCCCGGACCCCGGCGAAGAACCCGTCGCGGTTGCTCACGTCACGTGCTGCCGCTGTCGCCACGAACCGGAGCCGCTCGACGCCCAGCGCCCGCACCGCCTCGGCGTACTCGTCGCAGGCAGCGAAGGTGCGTTCGAGTGCCTCGGGGACGAAGGCGCCCGTCGAGTCGACGCCCTGGCCGAGCCGGACGATCTTCACCTGCCGGTCGAGCTCGTGCAACGAACCGTCGACCAGGTCCGCGATCAGCAGGCGGATCGAGTTCGTGCCACAGTCGACGGCGGCGACTCGGACCGGCTCAGTCATCGAGATCCACGCAAGGTCCACGCCGACCCCAGTCGGGCAGCGCCGCCAGCGCCTCGTCCCCGAGCGGGTTGATCCCTGCGCCCTCGGCAAGCGAGTGCCCGACCAGCACATGGAGGCATTTCACCCGCGTCGGCATGCCGCCGGCGGTGATGCCGTCGATCTCCGCGACGTGCTCGATCGCCTCCCTACGGGCCAGGTAAGACTCGTGGGCAGCGCGGTATCGCCGCGCCAAGTCCTCGTCCGACGCCAGTCGCTCGGTCATCTCCTTCATCATTCCCTCAGCCTCGAGCCGGCCGATCGCCGACGCCAGCCTGGGGCAGGTGATGTAGAACATGGTCGGGAACGGCGTGCCGTCAGGCAGGCGTGGCTCGGTCTCCACCACGTCGGGCAATCCGCAGCCGCAGCGGTGCGCGACCGATCGAATCCCGCGCGCGGGCCGGCCCAACTGCTTGCCGACCGCCGCGATGTCGTCGGCGGAGACGCTCACCGCGGAGACTTCGTCGAAGGCGTGAGAATCGGCTTCGGCGTCGGCTTGGCCGGTGGCGGCGCCTCCTCCTGCTGTGGCTTGCCGGCGCCTTCGACGCTCCCCCAGAGCTTCGTGTACCAGGTGGGCTGACGGTCGGCTTGCGGATCGGCCGTGCCGCTGGGCGCCGGTGGTGCGCCGACGGGCTTGCCGTCCGCCCCGATCACCCGATAGCCGACCTCGCCCGGCATCACCCATCCGAGCCGCTGCCTGGCCTGTGCACGGACATAGGCGTCGTCATCCCAGCGGGCGATCTCGTCGTCCAGCTGGCTGACCCGCTTCTCCCGATCACGGATCTCCTGCTGCAGCGCGCTGATCTGCTGGTGCTGGTCGAACCAGACCCGCAGGCTCTGGGCGTACGACACGATCAGCGCGCCGAGCACGAGCAGCACCACGGCCGCCCGGCCGGTCAGGTTCCGCGAACCGCGCGGCCGGGCCGCGCCGGCCGACGTCCCGGCCGTACGGCGCTTGGGCTGGCTGCCGTCCCGGCGGGCCGGTGGGCGCGACTGCGCCCGGCTCGACGGACGCGAGCCAGGTCGTGCACCAGGGTCACGACGAGACGGCATCAGGGCTCAGCCCTTGAAGCGCGGGAAGGCGCTGCGGCCGGCGTACCGAGCGGCGTCGTCCAGCTCCTCCTCGATCCGGAGCAGCTGGTTGTACTTGGCGGTGCGGTCGGACCGAGCCGGCGCGCCGGACTTGATCTGGCCACAGTTCGTCGCCACCGCGAGGTCGGCGATGGTGGTGTCCTCGGTCTCGCCCGAGCGGTGGCTCATCATGCAGGTGAAGCCATTGCGGTGGGCCATGTCGACGGCGTCCAGGGTCTCGCTCAGGGAGCCGATCTGGTTGACCTTCACCAGCAGCGAGTTCGCGGCCTTCTCGGTGATGCCGCGCTGCAGCCGCTCGACGTTGGTGACGAACAGGTCGTCGCCGACGATCTGGATCCTGTCGCCGAGCTGGGCGTTGAGGGCCTTCCAGCCGTCCCAGTCGTCCTCGTTCAGCGGGTCCTCGATCGACACGATCGGGTACGACGCCACCAGGTCGGCGTAGTAGGCGATCATCTCGGCGGCCGTCTTCTTGCCACCTTCGAACGCGTAGATGCCATCGGTGTGGAACTCGCTGGCCGCCACGTCCATCGCCAGCGCGATGTCGGTGCCGGCTGTCAGGCCGGCCTTCTCGATCGCGACCAGGATCAGGTCCAGCGCTTCGCGGTTGCTCGGCAGGTTCGGCGCGAAACCGCCCTCGTCGCCGAGGCCCGTGGACAGTCCCCGCTCCTTCAGCACGGCCTTGAGCGCGTGGTAGACCATGGCGCCCTGCATCAGCGCCTCGGAGTACGTCGGTGCGCCGATCGGCGCGATCATGAACTCCTGCACGTCGACGTTGCTGTCCGCGTGGGCGCCACCGTTGAGGATGTTCATCATCGGCACCGGCAGCACGTGCGCGTTCGGGCCGCCCACGTAGCGGTACAGGTCCAGCCCGGCGCTCTCCGCACCGGCCTTGGCCACCGCGAGGCTGACGCCGAGGATGGCGTTCGCGCCCAGCTTGGCCTTGTTCGGGGTTCCGTCCAGGTCGAGCAGGGCCTGGTCGATCAGCC
The DNA here is from genome assembly GCA_035759015.1 of Kribbella sp. Lineage (GTDB taxonomy): Bacteria > Actinomycetota > Actinomycetes > Propionibacteriales > Kribbellaceae > Kribbella. The sequence continues at coordinate 4,884 of DASTVQ010000156.1, read as the reverse complement.
GCTGCTCGTGGACGTCGTACCCGACGATCTCCTTGTCGATCTCCTCGAGGATGGCGGTGACGGCCTTCTGGACGCCCTTGCCGCCGTACCGGCTGCCGCCGTCGCGCAGCTCGACTGCCTCGAACTGGCCGGTGGACGCGCCCGACGGCACCGCGGCCCGGGCGACGGTGTCGTCGTCGAGCAGAACCTCGACCTCGACAGTGGGGTTGCCGCGCGAGTCGAGGATCTCGCGCGCGCCGACGGCCTCGATGGTGGCCACATGCACTCCTTGTTCACACCTGATGACGGGCAGGACGAGCCGTTGATGGGTTCAGCACCGCAGCTCGACGGTCATCCCGAGCCTAACGGCCAGACCAGCCGACCTGGTGGACCGCGTCACCCAGAAGTGTGCGCCGAGCGTCCGCCAACGCCCGGTCCCCGGCCACGGAGCCGCCGTCGACCCGCTCTACTCACCTTGCGTAGTGCGCCCGCGTGACACGATCAGGGCATGCTGACGGCGATGCTGTGGGGGTTGGCCGGCGGTTCGACCTTGGTGCTCGGCTCGCTGATCGGCTGCTTCACCAGGCTGCCGCGGCACGTGACGGCCGCGATCATGGCGATCGGCGCGGGCGTCTTGATCTCGTCTGTCGCGTACGAGCTGGTGGCCGAGGCCGCGGTCATGGCGAGCCTGAGAACGGTCGCGCTGGGGCTCGGGCTCGGCAGCCTGACCTTCTTCCTTGGCGACCTCGCGATCACCCGCTCCGGCGGGTCGAACCGCAAGCGCTCCAGCGTGCCAGTCACTGCCGCATCGAGCCCTGCCGAAAGCGCGTCCGGTTCGGCCGGCGTCGCGGCAGCCGGTACTACTGGGGCGGCGCTGGCGCTGGGCGCGTTGCTGGACGGGTTGCCGGAGTCGGCGGCGATCGGCGTCACGATGGTCCAGGGCGGAACACCGAGTGCAGCCTTCGTCGCAGCGGTCGCGCTGTCCAACCTCCCGGAGGGTTTGTCGTCGTCCGTGGGCATGCGCCGTCGCGGACACGGGGTGCGGTTCATCCTGGCGATCTGGGTCGGGATCGCCATCGCGTCCAGCATCGCGGCCGGCATCGGCTATGCGGCCATGGGCGATGCCGGTCCGGGCACCAACGCGTTCGTGCTGGCCTTCGCCGCAGGTGCGGTGCTGACCATGCTGGCGTCGACGATGCTGCCCGAGGCCGTCCAGGAGGGAGGCCCGATGGTCGGCCTGCTCACCACCGCGGGTTTCCTCGCCGCCGTCGTCCTCGACCGCCTCTGACCAACTGGGTGCGTCACGGCCGGAGCGAGCGCGTACAAAGCGGGTCCGGTCAAGGCGGCGCGCCGATCGATCAGCGCCACCTCATCGCTGGGCTGCACCACGAACGCCTCCGGTGCTACGGCGTCGGGGAATCCGGTGTCTCGGCCGTGCGGATCTGGTCGGCGAGTCGGCGGACCGCATCGCGGAGGGCTTGCTCGGCGTCGACGCCGTCCTCGCGTGCCCGACGGACCAAGTTGAGCAGTTGCTCCCCGTAGAGATCGTGCGCGGTCTCCGCAATGCCGTCAGGGGCGGCGCGAGTCTCGGCGTCCGCTGCCGGGAGCAGCTTGGCCGCCCGGGCCAAGACCTTGTCCGCGAGAGCCAGCGCGGGCAGTGCCTGTGGGATGCCTTCGAGGACCGAGGTGCGCTGCTTCTCGGCGGCCTTGATGGTCTCCCAGTTCGCCTCGACCGCCGCGGCATCGTCGGCCGCGGTGTCGCCGAAGACATGCGGGTGACGGCGGATCAGCTTCTCGACGATGTCGCCCGCCACGTCGTCGATCGACCACGCCTCGTCGCCAGGCTCGAGCGGTTCGCCGCGCGCGGTCTCGTCGGCAGGGATCCCTTCCTCCGCGATGCGGGAGTGGAAGGCGACCTGGAGGAGCAGGTCGCCGAGCTCCTCGCGCAGGTGGTGGCGGTCGCCGGACTCGATCGCCTCGAGCGTCTCGTAGGTCTCCTCGAGCAGGTACGTGGCCAGCGTCCGGTGGGTCTGCTCGCGGTCCCACGGGCAGTTCCGGCGGAGCCGGTCCATCACCCGGACGAGGTCGATCAGCCGCGCCCCCGGTACGTCGTATGCGCCGTGCACGATCTCAACCTCGTACGACGGACGCGGGTCGCGGTTGAGCTCGTCCGCGACCAGGCGTATCAACCCGGGTTCGCCGTCGTCGCCGACCAGCCACGCGACGGTGCCGCCAGTGGACGCGACAGCGCTCAGCCAGGTCCAGTGGTCGTGCGCGGTGCCCGGGACCACCGACACCGGGATGCCGGAGGCGACGACCGCCTGCACCGATGGCTGCTCGGGAGGCCCGGCGGCTCCGACGTCACCGGCGTCGGCCAGGGCCTGCCAAGTGGCGCGCGTCAGCAACCCGGGAGCCACCCGCGGACTGGTCAGGACGACCGTGATCCGGCCGGCTTCCGGCGTACCTGCGGCACTCACTGCATCGGTCGGCACGGGAGGGGATCAGCCCTGCGGCTCGCCCTGCTGTTGCTGCTGGCTCTGCTCGCGGTTGGCCTTGGCTTGGTCGGACTCCTCCGACAGGGAGCCGGACAGCGCCGTGATCTGGCCGTTGGACCACTTGCCGAACCGAGGGGCGATGTCCACCTCGATGTTCTTCGCCGCGTCGGCGACGATCTGCGCGCCGGCCTGGCTGGCCTGCTGGGCGGACTGGTCGGTGATGCTGGTGCCACCGCCGAGCTTGACCGTACCGACGGCAGACCGAGCCACCTCGCGGAGGAAGTCACGCGCGACCGGGTCCTTCAGGAACCGGTCGTACGCCGCCTGGTCACCGACGACGGCCTTCATCGCTGCGTCGATCTCAGCGTCGCTCATCGTCACCGAGCGCTGGTCGGCGACCTGGGTGACGAGCTCACCGCGGACCATCTCGTTGAGGGTCAGGCCGGTGCCGAACGGCTGGCCGAGGGCGGTGGTGACGGCGCGGGAGACCTGGTCGACGTCCTGCACCGAGATCTCGGTCTCGCCGACCACGGCGGCCGCACCCGGGTGGGTGCCCGCGGCGCATCCGCCGAGCAGCAGCACCGACGCCAGCACGGCGCCCATGGCCTTGGTGCGAACGAGCGAAATGCTCACCGATTCTCCTCCAGCCGAATGGTCTTGGTCATGCCGGTGCTCCGACGGTCTCGGCGATCACGTCGTCGATCAGCCGGGTACACCATTGCAGCAGCTCCTGGTCGCGGAGCGGCTGGCCGGCGACCGGCCGGGTGGTCGGTCTCGGCACCAGGATCGTACGCAGTTGCGGCTTCACCAGACTCTTCGGGTACAGCCTCTTCAGCCTGAGCTGCATGGACTCGGGCAGGTCCACCGGGCCGAAACGGATCAGGTTGCCCTGCAGGGTGACGTCGGTCAGGCCGGCGCGACGGGCGTGGATCCGGAACCGCGCGACCTCCAGCAGGTTGAGCACCGGCTGCGGGATGTCGCCATACCGGTCGTGCAGTTCCTCGACCAGCTCGGCGATCGCCTCGGTGTCGCGGACCGCCGCGAGCCGTTGGTACATCTCGAGCCGGAGCCGCTGGCTGGGCACGTAGCCGTGCGGCAGGTGCGCGTCGATCGGCAGCTCGATCTTCACGTCCGGCTCCTCGGCCTGGGTGTCGCCGCGGTACTCCGCGACGGCCTCGCCGACCAGCCGGACGTACAGGTCGAAGCCGACGTCGGCGATGTGGCCGGACTGTTCGCCACCGAGCAGGTTGCCGGCACCGCGGATCTCCAGGTCCTTCATCGCCACCTGCATGCCGGCGCCGAGGTCGGCATGCTGGGCGATGGTGGCGAGCCGGTCGTGCGCGGTCTCGGTGAGTGGCTTCTCCGGCGGGTAGAAGAAGTACGCGTAGGCCCGCTCGCGCCCCCGGCCGACCCGGCCGCGGAGCTGGTGGAGCTGGGACAGCCCGAGCAGGTCCGAGCGCTCCACGATCAGCGTGTTCGCGTTGGAGATGTCGATGCCGGACTCGACGATCGTCGTACAGACGATGATGTCGGAACGCTTCTCCCAGAAGTCCTGGATGACCTGCTCCAGGGTGTGCTCGTTCATCTGGCCGTGCGCCACCGAGACCCGGGCCTCGGGCACCAGCTGGCGGATCCGGGCAGCCGCCTTCTCGATCGTGTTCACCCGGTTGTGGACGAAGAAGACCTGGCCCTCGCGCAGCAGCTCGCGCCGGATCGCCGCGGTCACCTGGCCCTCCTCGTACGCACCGACGAAGGTGAGCACCGGGTGGCGCTCCTCCGGCGGGGTGGCGATCGTGGACATCTCCCGGATGCCGGTGATCGACATCTCCAGCGTGCGCGGGATCGGCGTCGCGGACATGGTGAGCACGTCGACGGCCGTGCGCAGCCGCTTCAGCTGCTCCTTGTGCTCGACGCCGAAGCGCTGCTCCTCGTCGACGACGACGAGGCCGAGGTCCTTGAACTGCACCTCGCCGCTGAGCAGCCGGTGGGTGCCGATCACCACATCGATCGAACCGTCGGCCAGTCCATCGACGGCGGCCTTGGCCTCCTTGTCGGTCTGGAAGCGCGACAGCGGGGCCACGTTGACCGGGAAGGCCGCGTACCGCTCCGCGAAGGTCGCGTAGTGCTGCTGAACGAGCAGCGTGGTCGGTACCAGGACCGCGACCTGCTTGCCGTCCTGCACCGCCTTGAAGGCCGCCCGGACGGCGATCTCGGTCTTCCCGTAGCCGACGTCGCCGCAGACCACCCGGTCCATCGGCATCACGCGCTCCATGTCGCGCTTGACGTCGTCGATGGTGGCCAGCTGGTCCGGCGTCTCGACGAACGGGAAGGCGTCCTCCAGCTCGCGCTGCCAGGGCGTGTCCGGCGCGAACGCGTGCCCCTTGGTGGCCTGCCGAGCGGCGTACAGCTT
>DASTVQ010000155.1:0-3987 GCA_035759015.1 Kribbella sp. | reverse complement strand
CTGCGCAACTGCAGGAGATTCCCGCTGTCGGCCGAGACCACGGTGACGAGGTCGGGCCGTCCATCACCGGTGACGTCACCGACGGCGGCGTCGTACGTGGCTCCGCCCGCGGTCAGGACCTCGGGCTCCGTGAGCGGAGCGAGCACCGGGCGAACCTCGATCATCGCGGTGGTCGAACTCGGCAAGTAGGCGGTGTCGCCGGTCCAAGCGACGGCCACCTCGTAACGGCCGGCCGCAAGCTCGACCTGGATCGACGCCGAGCCGCCGGCCAACGAGACGGTCCGTGGCTCACCGCCGTCGATCGTGAAGGTCATCTCCCCACCCAAGGTCACGAAGCGGTCCTCGGGAGAGTTCTGCACGTACGCGTTCAGAGTCACCGTGCCCTCGTTGAACGGACTGTAGACCGAGAGGACCACCCCGCTCGGCCAGCGCGGCGGCGTCGTCACGGTGACCGTCTCAGACGGTGCGGAACGCTGGCCGTCGTGGGCAACCGAAAGCACCACATAGGAAGTCGTCGTCTCGGCGGAGGTTGGCACGAAGACGCGGCTCACCTCGCCGGAGTACGACCAGGTCTGCAGCGGCCCGTCGAGTGAACCGTCCGCGGCCACGGCATACACCTCGTACTTCGCCTCCCCGTACCCGGTCTGCCACGTCAACTGCACCAGGTCGGGCCGAACTGCGGTGCCGACCACCGACGACGGGGGCGCCGGCGGAGTGGTGAGTTGCGCAGGTGCACTCCAAGGCGACGCCGCATTGCGCCCCAGGGCTCGCACTTCGATCGTGTACGGCGTCGCGGCGAAGACCTTCAGCTTCGCCGAGGTGCCGGTGGTGGTGAGGGATTCCACCTGCCCGTACGCCGTCCTGCGCACCTCATAACTGGTCGCCCGATCGACCACAGTCCACGACACGTCGACCGAGGTCGCGGCCGTGGCCACCGCCGACGTAATCGTCGGAGCAGGCAGCCTCGTAGCCCCGAACGCCGATGTCGGAATCACCAACAGAACCGGCAGGAGAACAACCAGAACGAACACGCCGCGCAGTAGTTTCATCGGACCCCCTGGGCCTCAACCACCAACCGCCGCGCTGCCTGAGCGATAGTGAACAATATTGACAGCCGGCCCCGCCCCGCGCAATCGCTCAAGCAACCTTGAATCCTCGACCCGTCGACCCGCATCGGCGAGCCTGCCGCCGACCGCTGTCAGGACTTGGCAGGAGCCTCAAGCCTCCCGCCGGCACACTGCCATGAGCCGGGAGGCGGCCCTGGAGGGCGAGGCGATCGATCCAAGCCCGCCGCTGCATTTCACTGTCCGGCCCAGGGCTCTGCGAGTCCGCATCTCGCGCCGCCATCAAGGCACGCCACCATCGGCGCCGTTATCGCCTGCCAGGCAAACGCGTCCGCTGCCAGAGGGCTGATACGCCGAGGAGATGCAGGCCCCGTCAGGGCTGCCGGTTACGCACGTTCGCAGCTCGGGTCCAGCAGTCGGTAGATGCGGTCGCATCCTGCAGCGACTGTCGCTGCGGTTCCGGCCCCCACGATGGAACCGATGATCACGTCACCCGGATAGTGCACGCCGGTGTGGACTCGCGAGTAGGCGACGCCGCCCGCCAGCAACCGGATCGGCACGGCCAGCCCCGGCAGGTGCCGGCCGACCGCGTAGGCGAACGCGAACGCCGACGCGGCGTGGCCGGACGGGAAAGAGTCGGATTCCGGCATCGGTACACGGCGAGCCGCAAACATGGCGTGGCCGGCGCGATCCGGGCGCCGCCGCTGGGCGAGCGGCTTCATGCCGAGATTTACGGTCGCCGAGGTCACCCCGATCGCCAGCACGCCCTCCAGCGCCGCGCGGCGTCCACGCCTGCCACCGAGCACGGCGATCACGGCGGCGATACCAAGCCATAGCCGCGAGTAGTTCGCCGCCTTCGAGAGCCGGCGAACGGGGCCGTCCAGCTCCGGGGTGGGGGTATCCGCCACAGCCTCATACACCGCCCGGTCCACCGCCCCCAGCTCACCCAACGCCGCGACCCACACGGATTCGGCGCCCCGCCGCGCCTCAACCCGCCGCGCCAGCGCGTCCGCGACGCTCTGTTGCTGGGTGCCAGCATGGGAGGACATGGGGAGGATCCTTCGATTCACTGGTTGCCGGACATGCGGTGCGAGCGCAGCATCCAGGCTAGACCAAGGCTAGACCGGACCTGGCGGTCAGCGCCTACGGCCACCCCCAGCAGCGGCGGCGCCGCCGAACGCAAGCCCCATCGCGGCACCCCGCCGCTCAGGTCGGCGACAGGCGCCGATCCTCGATCAGCTCGAGCCCGAGCCTCTCGACCAGGCCGAGGAGCCCGTGAGCGCGGGCAGGTTCTGCGGCCTGTGGCGTCCGGCTGGGTAGCCGGCCGCGGCCGGCTGGGGTGGCACGGTCGGCTATGCACTGCCACCCGCGAATTTGCCCAAATGAGCCGGGGGCCTTTGCCTTGCTCGCTAGCCAGTGGCTGGGCGCGACCGTCCTGCACCGGGTAGAAGAGCACCGGCAATGACGGAGACAGGATGCCGCCGAACACGTCGCTATGGCCGCCTCAGCCTCACCGGGATGGCCTGCGCGACGTCGGCGTCGGCAAGCGCGGCAGCAGCGCGGGTGGCGTGGATCGTGTCCCTATCCGCTCGCCGCTGAGGACCCTGGCGGCGTTGATCAGGGCCCGTGCGGTCACCGCCTGGTTGCGGTTCAGGCCGCCGTGCGTGAGCTCGGCGCCCTTCGGCTTGCCGGTGGCGCCGGAGGTGTAGAGGATCACCGCGATGTCGTCGTCGGACCGGCTGACCGGGTCGGTCGCGGGCGGCGTCGCCGCCAGCGCGGCTTGGAAGTCCCAGTCCCCAGGCGCGACCGCCAGGCAGTCGGGGCCCGCGGCCTTCGCACCTGCCTCCGCCTCGGCGGCATAGTCATGCCAGGCAAGCAGCAGTTTGGCGCCGGAGTCGCGGAGGTAGTACTCCACCTCGCGCTCCTTAAGCAGCGGGTTCATCGGCACGACGACCCCGCCGGCCCGGAGGATGCCGTAGTACGAGATCGCGAACTGCACGTTCGGAAGCATCAGCCCGACACGGTCGCCAGGCTCCAGGCCGCTGCCGCGCAGCAACGTGACCATCCGGGACGCGGCGTCGTCCAGGGCCGCATACGTCAGCACGTGGTCATCCATCCGGACGGCCGGGTGGTCCGGGTACATCCAGGCGGACTCGCTGAGGTTCTGGCTGAGGTTGGTCATGGCGGCCTCTTCGTCAGATCTTGCCGAACGCGAGCCACAGATAGGCCACGAGCAGCACGATGACGACGAGCGCTGGCGCCATCTCGGCTACGCCGTCGTGCTGGCGCAGGTGCGCGCCGAGGGCTCCAACCATGAGAAGCAGCAAACCCGCCGCAGCAAGCACGCCGAGCGGGGGTATCGCGAGGCCGAGCAGGACTCCTGCGGCACCCGCGACCTCCAGGACCCCGATGCGCTGGTAGGCACCGACACTGAAACCGACCTGCGCGGCCCGGGCCCGCATCGACGGAACGGCTCGGATCTTGCTTGCGCCCAGCACCGCAAAGGCGACAGCGATGAGCGCGGCCAAGGAGACAAGGGGTGCGGTAGTCATGGCTGGATCTCCGACTTCCAGGGAATGGTGAATGCGTCGACAACAGCCTTGCCTGCTGCTTGGTCGACCTCGCCTCGGTCCAGATCCGGCTTCTCGAACTCCAGCCAGGCGAGGTCGTGCACCTTGACCGCCGAACCGTCCTGGGCGCCGTCCCAGATCGTGTCGCGCAGCAGGTCCGGGGTCTTCGCCTCACTAGTCATTGCAGACCTCCTTTGGGTGATGCCGCTCGGGCAAGGCGTCAACCATTCCTGCCCGCCGCGGCACGAGTGCTGTAAGGAGAACTGGGGCTTCATGGGCCACCAGTTCGATTGGGGACTACGAGTTGTCTGCGGCCTTGACCAGCTTGTCGGCGTAGGCGCGGGCGTCGATCG
>DASTVQ010000154.1:0-27247 GCA_035759015.1 Kribbella sp. | reverse complement strand
TGATCGCCGCCGGGTCGCCGATCGGCTCGTCCAGGATGTCGACGATCCGCGGCAGCAGGTCGACCACGTCCGGTGCGATCTCGATCTCGTGCAGGTCGACACCGAACTGCGCGGCGACCTTGCGGGCGTAGATCGCGTCGTCCGGCATCGCCTCGAGCCGGTGGTCCTGCGGGCGGAAGGTGATGGTGTACGCGTCGATCCCGGGATCGGCGCGCTTGGCCAGCACCGTCACCAGGCTGGAGTCGAGCCCGCCGCTGAGGAACGTCGACACGCCGACGTCCGCGACGAGGTGGGCGGTCACCGAGTCCTCGATCACCGTGCGCAGGTCGGCCGGCGGACCGGCGGCGGCCTCGGCCGCGACCTCGGCCAGCCGCCAGTAGGTCTGGTGCCGGCTCGTGCCGTCGGGGCGGAACTCGGCCCAGGACCCGGGGGGCAGCTTCTCCACTCCCTCCACCGCGCAGCGCTGCTCGGGCAACCAGTAGTAGAGCATCGAGGAGATGAGCGCGCCGGGGTCCGTGCGGAGCTCCGGACCGACGGCGGACACAAGCGCCTTGAGCTCGGAGGCGAAGATCACCCCGCCCTGCCGGCGCAGGTAGTACAACGGCTTGATGCCGAGCGGGTCACGGACGAGGAAGAGGGAGCCGCTGCCCTCGTCCAGCAGTGCGAACGCGAACATGCCGCGGAACCTGCGCAGCGCGTCGGGTCCCCAACGCCGCCAGGCTTCGAGCACCACCTCCGTGTCGGAGCTGGTCCGGAAGTGGACGCCGGACTGCATCAGCTCGGCTCTCAGCTCCTTGTAGTTGTAGAGCTCACCGTTGTAGCTGAGGGTCAGCCCGTCCTTGCACAGCGGTTGGTCGGCGGCGATCGAGAGGTCGATGATCGAGAGCCGACGGTGCGCGAGGTACGCGCTCACGCGGCCGTCCTCGACGCAGTGGATGCCGCTGGCGTCCGGGCCGCGGTGGGCGATCCGCTCGCTCATCGTCCAGGCGAGCGCCTTGCCGTCGTCCTGCTGGTAGCAGCCCGCGATTCCGCACATGTCAGGGCCCCGTCGTCGTCGCGATGTCGCCGGAAGGCGACGGGCCGGCCGCCTGCTGCGTGAGCATGTCGTACACCGCGACGTAGGCCTTGCGCTGGTGCTCCCAGGCGAGCACCTGCTCGACCCGGCGACGCCCGAACGCGCCCATCCGTCGGCGACGCAGCTCGTCGTCGGCCAGCTCGACGATCGCCCGGGCGTACTTCTCGACGTCGTTCGGCTCGACGTAGACCGCGGCGTCACCCGCCGACACCCGGGTCTCCTGCAGGTCGAAGGCGACGACCGGGAGCTCGAACGCCATGTACTCCATGGTCTTGTTCATGGTCGAGACGTCGTTGAGCGGGTTCTTGGGGTCGGGAGACAGACCGATGTCGGCGGTCGACATCACCTGCTTGACGGTCTCGTCCGGCACGCGGCCGGTGAACTCGACATGCCCAGCGAGACCGAGCTCGTCGCGCAGCGCTACAACGTCCTGGTAGCAGTCGCCGCCACCGATCAGGGTGAAGGCGATGTCCTTGCGGCCAAGGGTGTTGACGACCTCGTCGGCGGCCCGCACCACGATGTCGACACCGTCTTGCGGCCCCATCACGCCGATGTAGGCGACCAGGATGCGGTGCCCGCGGCGGCAGGACTCGTCGGCCGAGCCACGCCGCAGCCGCTCCGGATCGGGACCGGTCCGGACCACGGTGACGTCGTGGGTCGCCTTGCCGCTGCGGTTGATGGCGATCTGCCGGTAGGAGTCGTTCGTCGAGATCACGTGGTCCGCCGTCCGGTGCGTGGCGCGCTCCAGCGCCCGCAGGCCCTTGTACGGAAGGCCGGCACCGTCGGGGAAGCGGGACTGGTAGAGCTCGGGGCACAGGTCGTGGTGGTCGAACACGAACCGGGTGCCGTCTAGCCGTCGCAGCACCGCCGCGATCGGCCAGAAGATGTCGGGCGGGTTGCAGGCCTGCAGCACCTGGAACCGCCCCCGGCGGCGGGCCTTCATGGTGAGCCAGGCCGTGGCGAGGAACGAGTAGACGTACTCGGCTATGAAGCCGGCCTTGCTCCCGCCCGGCGAGTACGGCCGGTACTTGTAGATCCGGACCCCGTCGACGACGTCGTACGACGGATCGCCCGGGCCCTTGGGGCAGACCACCGAGACGTCGTAGCCGGCGCCGACCAGCGCCTGGCACTCGAGCCAGACCCGCCGGTCGAACGGCACCGGCAGGTTCTGGACGATGATGAGGATCCTGCGAGCCGTCACCAGCCGACTCCCTCGTAGCCGGGCAGCGCCTCGACGCCGTCGCCCAGACGACCGCTGAGGTCGATGATCCGCGGCGGCGGTCCGGCCACCAGCGCCTCCACCACGGCGGCGTCGGTGGAGGACACGAGCGCGATGTCGGCACCGCGCAGCGCCTCGACCGGGTCGTCGGTGAGGACCCGCCGCAGGTGCGGAAGCTTCGACTCGACGTGTCGGCGGTTCGCCCCGACCAGCCTGCTGGGGTTGACGATCGAGTCGTAGATGCGCAGGTTGAAACCCTTGCCGATCAGGCGTTCGGCCAGCTCGACGCTCGGGCTCTCGCGGAGGTCGTCGGTCGCGGTCTTGAAGCTGAGCCCGAGCAGGGCGACCTCCCGGCCGGGGCTCGCGACGACCCGGTCGACGACCTCCCGGACGACGAGCTCGTTGGTGGCCAGCGTGCCGGCGAGCAGCGGCAGGTCCGCGTCGTTCATCCGGGCCAGGTGGAGCACCGAGCGGAGGTCCTTGGGAAGGCAGGAGCCGCCGAACGCGAAGCCCGGCCGCAGGTAGGTCGGGGAGATGTTCAGGCTGGTGTCCTGGCAGAACAGCTCCATCACCTCGCGCGAGTCCACCGCGTAGAACCGGAAGATACGGGCCATCTCGTTGGCGAACGAGACCTTCGTCGCGTGGAAGGCGTTGCACGCGTACTTGAGCGCCTCCGCGCTGCGCACGTCGACCACCTGGACCTTCCGGTCGAGGAACCCGAACAGCTCCGTCAGCGCGCTGCCGACCCGTTCGTCGGCGGTGCCGACCACGACGAACGGCGGTGCGAAGAAGTCGGCCAGGCCCGAGCCCTCACGGAGAAACTCCGGGCACATCGCCGTACCGAAGGTGAACGGGGAGCCGTCCAGCCGCTCAGCCAGGGTGGGCGCCACGACCTCCTCGACCGTGCCCGGTGGCACGGTGCTGCGGATCACGACGCTGTGGAAACCGGACGCGGGCGGTCGCACGGTCCGGGCCGTCTCGGCGATGTCCCTGACGGCGCTGCGGATGTGGGACAGATCGGTGCCGCCGCTGGCGTTCGACGGTGTCCCCACGCAGACCAGGGAGACATCCGCCCGGTCCAACGCCTCCCGTGGACTCGTCGTCGCGTGGAGGCTCCCCGCGGCGACCGCCCGGCTGATGAGGTCGTCGAGCCCCGGTTCGACCACGGGGCTGCGTCCCTCGGAAATCGGCTCCACCTTGGCGGCGTCGACGTCGACACCCCAGACCTCGTGGCCGTTGACCGCCAGGCAGGCGGCGGTCACCGACCCGACGTAGCCCAAGCCGAACACGGCGACCTTCATCGAGCCCCCCAAACAAGTCATCCAGTTGACGACGGACAGTCCGGCGGACTGCGCGCCCCCCGGCGACAGTCCTGCCCACAGCGCCCCAATAGAGCCGCGACGAACCGGCTTTGATACACGGCTCGCCGGTCGATTCGTGGCGGCGCGAAATCGGGTGTATCAGATCGCCGCCCCGCGGATCTGTAGTAGCGGGAATCAGGTCACAGCAGCGAGGAGGCACTATGAGGGTTCTGGTCACCGGTGATCGCGGCTACATCGGCGCCGTGCTCGTCCCGTTCCTCCGGAAGGCCGGGCACGTCGTCGACGGCCTGGACGTCGGGCTCTACGAGGGCTGCGACTTCCGGGGTGGGCCGGAGCCCATCTCCGGCCGCCGGCCCCGCGACACCAGGGACGTCCAGCCCGAAGAGCTCGCCGGCTATGACGCCGTCGTCTGCCTCGCGGCGTTGTCCAACGACCCGCTGGGCCACCTGAACCGCGAGACGACGTACTCGGTCAACCTCGACGGCACCGTACGCCTCGCGGAGGCCGCCAAGGCCGCCGGCGTCGAGCGCTTCCTTTTCGCCTCCTCCTGCAGCCTCTACGGCGCGGCGGGCTCGGATGCCGTGGGCGAGGACGCGTCCATGCACCCCGTCACGCCGTACGGCGAGACCAAGGCGCTGGCCGAGAAGGAGCTCTCGAAGCTGGCCGGCGACGACTTCAGCCCGACGTACCTGCGGAACGCGACCGCATACGGCGCGTCGCCCCGGCTGCGCCTTGACATCGTGGTGAACAACCTGACCGGTATCGCCATGACGACCGGCCAGGTACGCCTGGAGAGCGACGGCTCACCCTGGCGCCCGCTGGTGCACGTGGAGGACATCAGCCGGACGTTCCTCACCGTGCTCGAGGCCCCACGCGAGATCGTCCACGACGAGGCGTTCAACGTCGGCAGGGCAGAGGACAACGTACAGGTGCGCGACATCGCGGAGATGGTCCGCGACGCGGTGCCGGGATCCTCGCTGTCGTTCGCGCCCGGCGCCGGGCCGGACCTGCGGAACTACCGCGTCGACTTCGCCAAGCTCACCGACACGTTCCCCGACCTGCGGCTGCGCTGGACCGTCCGGGACGGGGTCGAGGAGCTGGCGGCCGCCTACGCCGAGCACGGACTCACCAGCGCAGAGTTCCACTCGGCCAACTTCGTCCGGCTGCGCCGGATCCAACAGCTGCTCGCGCTGGGCCTGGTGGACGACCAGCTCCGCCGGCAGACCGACGACCAGTTCCCCGCGCCCGGGGCACGCATTTTCGAGGAGATTCAATGACGGGGGACACCCTCGGCTGCCGCCTGTGTGGACAGCCTCTGACGCGGACGTTCGTCGATCTCGGCATGTCGCCGCCGTGCGAGAGCTACCTGCGTCCCGACCAGCTGGACGATCCGGAGACGTTCTACCCGCTGCACGTGCGCATCTGCGACAACTGCCTGCTCGTCCAGCTGCCGGCGTACGTCGCGGCCGAGGACGTGTTCAGCGACTACGCGTACTTCTCCTCGTACTCCGACAGCTGGGTGGCGCACGCGGGCCGGTTCGTCTCGGACATGGCGGAGCGGCTGCGCCTCGGGCCCGAGAGCTTCATCGTCGAGGTGGCGAGCAACGACGGGTACCTGCTCCAGCACGCGGTCGAGCGCGGGATCCCCGTGCTCGGCATCGAACCAGCCGCCAACGTCGCCGAGGTGGCGCGGGAGCGCGGCATCGCGACCGAGACCGTGTTCCTCGGCGAGAAGACCGGCACCGACATCGCGGATCGCCACGGCAAGGCCGACCTCGTGGTCGGGAACAACGTGTTCGCCCACGTCCCGGACCTGCTGGACTTCGTCCGCGGACTGCGGGCGCTGGTGGCCGACGACGGCCTGGTGTCGCTGGAGTTCCCGCACCTGCTGCGGCTGATCGAGGGTCGCCAGTACGACACGATCTACCACGAGCACTACTCGTACTTCACGCTGCGGACAGCCTCCGAGGCGCTCGCGACCGGAGGCCTCCGGGTGGTCGACGTCCAGGAGCTGCCGACCCACGGCGGTTCGCTGCGGGTGATGGCCAAGCCGGTCGAGTCGGCCGGCGAGCCCGCCGACCTGGTGGAGAAGGTGCTCGCGGACGAGCGGGAGGCGGGCCTGCACACCGTGGAGGGACACGCCGGGTTCGCCGGTGACGTCTTCGCCATCAAGGCCGACCTGCTCGAGTTCCTGGTGAACGCCGCCCGCGAAGGGCGTTCGGTCGCGGGATACGGCGCGCCCGGCAAGGGCAACACCCTGCTGAACCACTGCGGCATCCGGGAGGACCTGCTGCCGTTCACGGTCGACCGGAGCCCGTACAAGCACGGGATGCACCTGCCTGGCACGCACATCCCGATCCATCCGCCGGAGCGACTTGCCGAGGTCCGCCCCGACTACATCGTGATCCTGCCGTGGAACCTGCGGGAGGAGATCGTGCACCAGCTCGGATACGCACGTGAGTGGGGCGCCCGGTTCGTCGTCCCCATTCCGCGTCTCGAAGTGATCTGACCGGCCAGCAGGTCTGGCGAACGACCAGGGAGGGGTTCCATGAAGGTCGTTATCTTCTGCGGGGGGCTTGGGCTACGGATGCGCAGCGGGGTCGACTCCGCGCCGAAGCCCATGATGACGATCGGCGACCGGCCGGTCCTGTGGCACGTGATGCGCTACTACGCGCACTTCGGCCACAACGAGTTCATCCTCTGCCTCGGCTTCGGCGGGGCGGCGGTCAAGCAGTACTTCCTGCGCTACGAGGAGACGCACTCGAACGACTTCGTGATGGCGAAGGGCGGGCAGCAGATCGAGCTGCTCGACTCCGACATCAGCGAGTGGAAGATCACGTTCGTCGACACGGGGATCGACACCAGCATCGGTGAACGCCTGCGGCGGGTGCGTCCCTACCTCGAGGACGACGACGTCTTCCTCGCCAACTACGGCGACGTGCTGACCGATGCGCCGATGGACCGGATCGTCGACCAGGTCGTCTCGAGTGACGTGACGGCCAGCCTGCTCGCGGTACCGCCCCAGGCGTCGTTCCACGTGGTCGAGTTCGGCACGGACGCGCGGATCAGCGGTCTCCGCTCGGTCACCGAGCTTCCGTTGTGGATCAACGGCGGGTACTTCGTGCTCCGCAAGGAGATCTTCGATGTGCTGCACGAGGGCGAGGACCTGGTCGCCGACGCGTTCCCGCGCCTGGCCGCCATGAGCAAGCTGCAGGCGATTCCGCATCATGGCTTCTGGGCACCGATGGACACGCTGAAGGAGCGCAGCCATCTGGAGGAGCTGTACCGCTCGGGCACGAAGCCGTGGGCGGTGTGGACGCGGGAGGCGCGTGCGAAGGTCCCGGCCCACGGCCAGGTGAACGGCCGCGCGAACGGGATCGGGGACGACGCCCTCGGCGGCGACCTGCCGGCGCCGGCGGTCGTGGCGATCTGATGCTGCCGTTCGAGCTCGGCCTTCGAGGCCGTCGATGCCACCTGGTCGCACTGGGCGCCCACCCGGACGACATCGAGATCGGCTGTGGTGGCACCCTGCTCCGCCTTGCCGAGACCGTTCCGGGCCTCACGGCGGAGTTCGTCATCGCGACCGGGAGCCCCGTCCGGCTCGAGGAGGCGCGGCGCAGCGCCGAGCTGTTCCTGCCCGGTTGCGAGGTGACCGTCACGTCGGCCGAGCTGCCCGACGGACGGTTGCCCTCGCACTGGGAGGTCGTCAAGGAGTTGCTCGAGGCAACGGCCCGTGGCAGGAACGCGGACCTCGTGCTGGCCCCGAGCCACGCCGACGCCCACCAGGACCACCGCACGGTCGCCGAGCTGGCCACGACGGTGTGGCGCAACCACCTGGTTCTCAACTACGAGATCCCGAAGTGGGACGGCGACATCGGCCGGCCGTGGCTGTACGTCGCACTGACGCAGGAGCAGCTGCGCGAGAAGATCGCGCGGCTGCGCAAGGCCTTCCCGTCGCAGGTCGACCACGACTGGTTCGACGACGAGGTCTTCGCCGGTCTGGCCCGGCTGCGTGGCATGGAGTGCCGCGCGCGGTACGCCGAGGCGTTCAGCACAGCGAAGGCGACGGTGACGTGGTGATGACCGGAGGGGTGGAGATGTCGAGGTTCAAGTGTCGCGGCTGCGGGTCGGGCGATGTCGTCAAGGTCGTCGACCTCGGCGCCCAGCCTTGCGCCGACTACTTCCCGCCGGTCGAGACCACCGTCGAGGATCCGCGCTGGCCGCTCGAGCTCTGGCTCTGCCAGACCTGCACGCTGGCGCAGCTGGGACCGGTCGAGCCACAGCTGCCCGAGCTGCCCCTGGCCGTCGAGTCGGCCACGAGCCTGGCTCACGCCGAGGCCTCCGTGAAGGAGCTGCTGCGCGACCACCCCGAGCTGACGGGCGCGACCGTGCACGAGTTCGCCAGCCATCACGGTGGCTCGTGGCTCGACCACCTGCGCGCCGTGGGTTGCCGGACGGTGGCGGACTCGGAGCGTGCCGACCTCGTCGTCGACGTCCACGGGATCGCCCACGAGCAGGCGATCGGCGACACGTTGCGGGTGCGCGCCGAGCGGCTCGCGCCGGGCGGGCTGCTCGTCTTGGAGTTCCATCATCTGCTGCCCCTGTTCCTCGGCAACCAGTTCGACACGATCCGCCACGGGCACTGGTCCTATCTCTCGCTCGGCGCGGTCAGCCGGCTGGCGACGATCCACGGCCTCGTCGTGGTGTCGGTACGGCGGGTGGACCTCTTCGGCGGCAGCCTCCAGGTCATGCTCCGCCACGAGACCGCGGGGATCGGCGCCGACGACTCCGTCAGGGAGGTGCTCTCGGAGGAGGCGGCCGCCCGCATCGACGACGCCGCGCAGCTGGCGACCCTGCACGAGCATGCTGTCCGGTCGGCCGCCGCGCTGCACGACTGCCTCGCCGAGCACAAGGCGAACGGACGCACGGTCCTCGGGTACGGCGCGCCGTCGAAGGCGCCCGTGCTCCTCGACCTCAGCGGCGTGGGTCCCGACCTCCTGGCTTTCACGGTCGACGCGGCTCCGGGCAAGCACGGGCGACGGATACCGGGAGCCGGGGTGCCGATCCGTCCGATCGCCGACCTCCGGGCGGCCCGGCCCGACATCGTCCTGGTCCTGACCTGGGACATCGTCGACGAGGTGATCTCCCAGCTCGAAGCCGGCGGCGGCTGGGGCGCGACGTACCTGGTGCCGCTTCCCGAACCGCACGCCGTCCGTTGATCGCCATGCCTGCCCAGACGTCGAGGAGGCCGCGGGGCATCCTGCGCCGGCTCACCTGGGGGCTTGCCGACCAGGCGGTCACCAGCCTGGTGAGCTTCGTCATCGGCATCTTCGTCGCGAGGTCGCTGGGTGCTGTCCAGTTCGGCAGCTTCAGCCTGGCCTGGGTCACGTACGGCGTCGCGCTCAACATCTCGCGGGGACTGGCCACCGACCCGCTGGCCGTCCGCTACAGCGGGGTGCGCAGGTCATCTTGGCGGACCGCGGTGTCGAGATCGTCGGGCATGGCGATCGTCGTCGGGTTGGTCATCGGCGCGTGCTGTGCCGTGGCGGGCCTGGCGATGGGAGGAACGCCGGGCGCGGCCTTCGTTGCTCTGGGCATCATCCTTCCGGGTCTCCTGCTCCAGGACAGCTGGCGCTTCGCGTTCTTCGCCTCAGGACAGGGCGGAAAGGCGTTCATCAGTGACATCACCTGGGCGATCGCCCTCGTGCCGTTGCTGCTGCTGGCCGCCCGCCACCCGAGCGTCACCTGGTTCGTGCTCGCCTGGGGTGCCGCGGGAGCGTTCGCCGCGCTGGTCAGCGGTCTGCAGGCGTGGGTCTTCCCACGGGTGTCGCAGGCCAAGGTGTGGTTCTCCGAGCACCGGGATCTCGGTCCCCGCTACCTGGTCGAGAACGTCAGCATCAGCGGCGCCTACCAGTTGCGCATGTACGCCCTGGGCGCGATCGCCGGCGTCGTCGACGTCGGAACGGTCCGCGGTGCCGAGCTGCTGCTGGGTCCGTTCTTCATCGTCTTGTCCGGCATCGGCCTGGTGGCGGTTCCGGAGGCTGCGCGGGTGCTGCGCCGGTCGGTACGGATGCTTCCGCTCTTCTGCCTGCTGCTCGGTGGTGCCCAGGCCGCCGCCGCGCTGGTGTGGGGCGTGGCGCTGATCATCGGCCTGCCGGATGCCTGGGGGCGCGAGCTTCTCGGCGAGGTGTGGTTGCCCGCCTCCGCGCTGTTGCTGCCGGCCACGTTGTCGGTGATGAACGCGAGCTTCTCGACGGGAGCTGCCGCAGGGCTACGGGCGCTCGGCATCGCACGACGGAGTCTTCGGGCGCAGCTGATCGCCTCGGCGGCGTACCTCGTCGGCGGTGTGGGCGGTGCCGCGGCCGGAGGCGCTCTCGGCTCCGCCTGGGGTGCGGCCTGCGCCACGTTCGTCGGCGCGATCGTGTGGTGGTGGTTCCTTCGGGCCGGGGTCCGCGAGCGTCGCCAGTCGGTGGAGCCCGACCAGTCCGGGGAGACCGAGGATCGACAGGACATGACAGAGATGAGGAGCACATGAACGCGGCGCCACGGCTGAGCATCGGCCTTCCGGTCTACAACGGGGAGAACTACCTGGCCGAGGCGTTGGACGCGCTGCTCGGCCAGAGCTACTCCGACTTCGAGCTGGTCGTCTCGGACAACGCGTCGACGGACGGCACCGAGGAGATCTGCAGGGACTACGCGGCGCGGGACAAGCGCATCCGCTACCTGCGCCAGCCGGTCAACATCGGTGCCGGTCCCAACCACAACCTCGTCTTCCACGAGTCCCGCGGGGAGCTCTACAAGTGGGCGTCGCACGACGACCTCTACGGTCGCGACCTGTTGCTGCGGTGCGTGGAGGCGCTGGACGCGAGGCCAGATGTCGTGCTCGCCCACGCGTGGCAGGCGATCATCGACGGTGACGGAAACGTCGTCCTGCCCGTCGACTACCCGCTCGCCACGGACGACCCGCGAGCGCCCGCCCGCTTCCGGAGCATGCTGTTCGCCGTCGGCGGCGACGACTTCTACGGCGTCATCAGGTCCGACGTACTGCGTCAGACCCCGCTCCAGCAGAGCTATCACCACGCCGACCGGACGATCGTCAGCGAGCTTGCGTTGCACGGACCCTTCTACCAGGTGCCGGAGATCCTCTACTTCCGCCGCGACCACCCGGACCGGGCGGAGCGGGCCACGCCGGATCTGCGGGCGCGGTGCGCGAACCTGGACCCGCGCCGGGCCAACCGGTTGCGCAACCCGGCCGTCCGGCTCCTCGCGGAGTACATCTGGGGATTCATCAGCGCGATCCGGCGCGCGCCGCTGTCGTCGAGCGACCGGCGCAAGTGCTACCAGTACCTCGCCTTGTGGATGGCGAGCCGGGCGTTGCCCGGATCGTCGCGCCGGATCGAGGACAGTGCCAGTTCAACGGCCACGTCAACGGCCGCGGACGGTGCCGTGATGCGGGAGGCCGCCGGGCTCGTCGGCCCGCGGAAGGTGTCTTAGCGATGGCAACCGCACCCAAGGTCGCGCTGTTCGGTCTGTTCGGGTCGGGCAACCTCGGCAACGGGGGCTCGCTCGACGCGATGCTGCGCTTCCTGCGGACCACGCACCCCACGGCGGAGCTGGCCTGTGTGTGTGCCGGGCCGGAGGAGGTGGAGCGGGAGTTCGGCATCCCCGCGTTCTCCATCACCTGGTACCGCCCGATCGATGACGAACCACGCGCGAGGGCCGTGCTGCGCAAGGCCGTCGGCAAGGTCGTCGACGCCTTCCGGACGTTGCGCTGGGTGCGGCGGTTCGATGTCGTCGTCGTACCCGGCACGGGCGTTCTCGAGGCGACACTCCCGATCCG
Source organism: Kribbella sp. (assembly GCA_035759015.1). GTDB lineage: Bacteria > Actinomycetota > Actinomycetes > Propionibacteriales > Kribbellaceae > Kribbella. Next base: position 15,791 of record DASTVQ010000154.1, on the reverse strand, counting down.
GCCGTGGGGCTTCCCGTACGCGCTGCTCCTGGTGTCCGCCTGGGGCCGGCTGTGCGGGACGAAGGTCGCGCTCGTCAGTGTCGGCGCCGACTCCACGACCCAGCCGGTGACCCGATGGGTGATGAAGTCCGCCGCCAGGCTGGCGAACTACCGGTCCTACCGCGACGAGTTGTCCAGGGACGCGATGCGGACCATGGGCGTCGACACCAGCGACGACGCCGTCTACCCGGACCTGGCGTTCGGACTCCCCGTGCCTCCTACCGGGAACAGCGACACGAAAGTGGTCGGCGTCGGCGTGATGGCCTACCACGGCACGCACGTCGACCGGCGGCAGGCCGAGGACATCTACGCCACGTACGTGGACAAGATCACCGCCTTCGTGGAATGGCTCGTCGACGAGGGGTACGGGGTGCGGCTCTTCACCGGCGACCCGTCCGACGAGGCGGTGGCAGCGGCGGTGACGTCGACCATCAGGCGAAGCCGGCCCGGCCTCGCCGACACCCGGATCGTCACGGATTTCGCCCCTTCATACGGCGAGCTGGTCGAGCAGATGTCGAGCGTCGACCTGGTCGTCGCCTCGCGGTTCCACAACGTGTTGTCGGCGCTGAAGCTCGCGAAACCGACGATCTCCATCAGCTACGCGTCGAAGAACGACAGGCTGATGGAGGGCATGGGGCTGGGTCGGTTCTGTCAGCCGATCCGCTCGCTCGACGTGCCGCGGCTGATCGAGCAGTTCCGCACCCTCGCCGATTCCGGCGAACGGTTGCGGGGCGAGATGCTCGCGGAGAACGAACGCAAGCTGAAGCTGCTCGGCCGGCAGAACGCCGTACTTTCGGCCACGTTGTTCGCCACGGACGGATCCTCCCGGATCCCGGCCGCGGCTCGTTCGGACTAGTCATGGGGGTATCGATGGAGATCATCGAGGTACCGGCGATCGCCGGCGCGCTCTTGTTCAGGCCCACGCCACATGTCGACGAGCGGGGCTTCTTCTGCCGCACCTTCGACCAGGAGATCGTCCGCGCGGCCGGGCTCGACCCCTGCGGCTTCGCGCAGGACAGCATCTCGCGGTCGGCGAAGGGTGTCGTGCGCGGCCTGCACGTCAGGTCCGGTGACGGCGAGGCCAAGCTGGTGCGCTGCTCGTACGGAGCGGTCTTCGACGTCGTGGTCGACCTGCGACCGACGTCGCCGACGTACCGCAACCAGGGGCACTTCGAGCTCACCGGCGACAACCAGGTCACGCTGTACGTGCCGGCCGGCTGCGCGCACGGGTTCCAGGCGCTGACCGACCCGGCGGACGTGTCGTACCGCATCGACCGGCCGCACGACCCGACCGAGGACGTGTCGATCGCGTACGACGATCCCGAGCTCGCCGTGCCGTGGCCGCTCCCGGTCAGCAAGATGTCGGCGCGAGACAGCGCGGCCCCGTCGCTCGCCGCCGCGACCAGGCAGCTGACATGACCGCCCGCGATCAGCGCCTGTCGCTCTCCGACGAGGCCAACGCGCGGCTGCACGCGATGGTGCCGGGCGGCGCCCACACGTACGCAAAGGGCGAGGACCAGTATCCCGAGGGACTGGCACCGGTCATCTCGCACGGCAAGGGCGGCCATGTCTGGGACATCGACGGAAACGAGTACATCGAGTACGGCTCCGGCCTGCGCTCGGTGAGTCTTGGCCACGCGCACCGACGGGTCGTCGAGGCGGTCCGCCGCCAGCTCGAGCTCGGGAGCAACTTCGTCCGGCCGAGCATCATCGAGCTCGAAGCCGCCGAGCGTTTCCTCCAGACGGTTCCGACGGCCGAGATGGTGAAGTTCGCCAAGAACGGCTCCGACGCGACCACCGCGGCGGTGAAGCTCGCACGCGCCGTCACGGGCCGGCCGCTGGTGGCCACCTGCCAGGACCAGCCGTTCTTCTCCATCGACGACTGGTTCATCGCGACGACGGCGATGTCGTCCGGGATCCCGCAGCCGGTGGCGGACCTCACGGTGGGCTTCCCGTACGGCGACCTCGACGCGACGGAGCAGCTGCTGCGCCGCCACGACGGGCAGGTCGCCTGCCTGATCCTCGAGGCGGCCACCCACCAGGACCCGCCTGAGGGCTACCTCGCGGGGTTGCGCGATCTCGCCCACGCGTACGGATGCCTGCTCGTCTTCGACGAGATGATCACCGGGTTCCGGTGGTCTGAGGCCGGTGCGCAGGGGATGTACGGCGTGACCCCGGACCTGTCCACGTTCGGCAAGGCCCTGGGCAACGGTTTCGCTGTGTCGGCGCTGGCCGGACGCCGCGCGCTGATGGAGCGGGGCGGGCTGCACGACTCCCACGAGCGGGTCTTCCTGCTCTCGACGACACACGGAGCCGAGACGCACGCCCTGGCGGCCGCCATCGCGGTGATGGAGACCTACGAGAAGGAGGGCATCTCGGCGCAGCTGTTCGAGCTGGGCGAGCGCCTCGCGGCCGGTGTGGTCGAGGCCGCGGCCGCCGCGGGCGTCGAGGAACACGTCGTCGTGCGTGGCCGGCCCAGCAACCTGGTCTTCGCGACGCTGGACCAGGATCTGCAGCCGTCGCAGGACTACCGCACGCTCTTCATCCGCGAGCTGATCCTCGGCGGCGTGCTGGCTCCGTCGTTCGTCGTCAGCAGCGCGCTCACGGAGGAGGACATCGACCGGACGGTGCAAGTGGTCGCGCGGGCCTGCGCGGTCTACCGCACGGCCCTCGATGCGGGGGACCCCACTGCGTGGATGGGTGGGCGGGCGGTGAAGCCGGTCTTCCGCCGGTTCGCATGACGCGGCCTCCGCGGAGCGGACCGGAGCACGGGGCCGCGCGAGAAGTTGACAAGGCCACTCGGCGTACGCCGGGTGGCCGATCTCCGATCGTAGGAGGCGACGATCGGATGTGTGAGGCAATCATTCGCCACGACTGGGAGAAACCGCCATGCATTCCATCCACTTCGACGCCGAGATCGGTGACGACGCGCGACGCGAGAAGCTCTACGCCGGGGACGTTTTCGTCTACTCGCCCCGGCCGTCGACCCTCGCCCTGATCCGGTTCGCCGCGCAGCTGGCCCGGGAGGCCTTCGCTCCGCTGGATCCGGAGACCGCGCAGTTCGAGATGGCGGTCGAGGACTACGCCGCCCTGCTCGCCGAGCTGAAGCCGCGGTTCATCCACCACCCGGAGTCCAAGCGGCTCATCCAGGAGATGCTGGTCGACTTCGGCTGCGACCCGGAGCAGGTCTACTTCGACGTCCCGCGGATGCGGAGCTCGACCTCGAACAACTACCTCACCACCGGTATCGCGTTCGCCTTCCACCCCCATCGCGACACCTGGTACTCGGCGCCGTACTGCCAGCTCAACTGGTGGATGCCGATCTTCGCGATCACCGAGGACAACGGCCTGGCCTTCCACCCGAAGTACTGGAGCACTCCGGTCAGGAACAGCTCGCGGGTCTACAACTACGCGGAATGGACCGCGACGAGCCGCAAGATCGCCGCCACCCAGATCGGCACCGACACGCGCGTGCAGCCCGAGCCGGAGGAGGAGGTCGAGCTCGTTCCGCAGCTCCGGCCGATCTGCCCGCCCGGCGGGATCATCCTGTTCTCCGGCGCGCAGCTGCACTCGAGCGTTCCGAACACCTCAGGTCGTACCCGGTTCAGCATCGACCTGCGCACGGTACACATCGGCGACGTCGCCGAACGCCGGGCCGCGCCGAACATCGACTCGGAATGCACCGGCACGACGATGGGCGACTACCTGCGGATCAGCGACCTGACCCACGTGCCCGCGGAGCTGGTCACCGCGTACGACGACCCGCAACCCGCGACCGTCGTCTGAGCCTGGGGCGTCTCACTCCACCCGGCGGGCATCGGCGATCCGGTCGACGAGCCACGCCGTCGCCGGGACGACCGCCATGGCGGTGGCGAAACCGCCGACCGTGTCGGTCGGGTAGTGCGCGCCCAAAGTGATCTGCGCCCAGGCCGTCACCGCCCCGGTGGTGACGGCCAGGGCGAGGACCACCAGCGTGCCGGCAAGCCACCCGGTCCTCAGCAGGTCGACCAGCAGCAACGCGAGGATCAGGCCCAGCGCGACCGCCGCGGCGGTGTGGCCGCTGGGGTAGGAGAGGAACTCGCCGTGGATCGTGCGATCGACGACGGGCTTCAGCGCGGTCGTGGCCAAGCTGGTCAGCACGGTTCCGGCTATGGCGACGGCGGCCAGCCGCCGTCGCCCGAGGACCAGGCAGACCGTCGCCAGCGCGACCATCGCCAGCGTCCGGCCGATGGGTTCGCCGATCCAGTCCACCGTGAGACCGGCCCTGCGGGGCAGCGTGCCGTCAAGGGGCGACTGGACCCATCGGTCGAAGCGGCCGGGTTCGCTCTCACCGGCGTAGAACGGCGCCGGGACCGCGAGCAGCAGCAGGCCGACGATCGCCATGACGCCGATCGGTCGACGCATGGCGGGCGTCAGCGCGGGCCGAGCGGCAGGACCCTCGTCCTGCGCGGAACGCGCGGCTGAGACTGATCCGGCCGCTGAGCGGGTCGGACGGGCCTTCGTCATTCGATTCCCCCCGGCGGAGGTCCGTTCTCCGCCGTGCCGAGTCTATCCGCAGGCGGACCGAGCTTGCCGGTCGACAACGTGTACAGGGTTTCCAGGGCAGCAATGCCGCCTGCCAGGCCCGATGGTCGGCTTCGACGGACGGCGCGCGGACAACCTGTCGAATCGCTCTGCGGTGACCGTCTGGCGCTGCGCTCCGGCGCCGGGATGACAGCGATGATCGCCGTGTTGTCCTATTGGACCAAGAGCCAGATCGCCCGTGGCTTCGTGGTACTCGCCATCCCGGCCACGGTGCTGATCGCGCTGCTGCGGTACGCCCTGCGCCGGGACCTGAACAGGCACCGCTACCGCGGCCGGTGCATGCGGCGCGTGCTCGTGGTCGGACGCAGCAGCACGGCCCGGATTCTGACCGAGCACCCTGCAGCAACGGCCGGCGGACGGCTTCACGGTGGTGGCGATCTGCCGGTCACGAGACGATCATCGGGTGCTGGTCCCCGGCGCGGATCCCGAGGAGATCGACACGTCCGGCATCCTCGCGGCGGTGGATCGGAAGGCGGTCGACGTCGTCGCTGTCGCCTCGGACCCGGAGCTGGCCGGGCAGTCGCTGCGCCGGCTTTCCTGGGCGCTCGAGCAGCGCGGGGTCGAGCTCGTGGTGTCGCCCGGCATATCGAGGTCGCGGGGCCGCGGATCTCGGTGCGCCCCGTCGCCGGACTCTCCTGCTGCACCTGGAGCGGCGTCCACCAGTGGTGGGCCACATCTGCTCAAGAACATCTTCGACCGCGTCGGCGCGCTGGTGCTGCTCCTGCTCGCGCTGCCGCTGATGCTCGGGGTCGCGATCGCGATCAAGCTGACCAGCCGCGGACCGGTGATCCTCAGGCAGCGCCGGACCGGCCGGGGGAACAGCGAGTTCTCGATGCTGAAGTTCCGCACCATGGTCGTGGAGGCCGAGGACCGGCTGGCCGAGCTGACGGACGCGAGCGACGGCAACGGCGTGCTGTTCAAGCTGCGCGCCGACATCTCCTGGTGTCCGGGGCCCCGCACAGTCAGGACCATCCGGCGCGGCAATGCCAGCAGGTCGCGCATCCACCACAAGCGGGACACCGGCGACGTGCCGGTCGCTTGTCCTAGGCAAGCGGTGTGAAACTGTCATACGCTCGAGTTCCACGGTTGGTGAGTACCGGCCGCGGCGATGGCCTGGGGGTCAGTGATGAAGATCACAAGGCACGTGTACGGCCGCGAGTGCCTGCGCAGAGTCCGCGAGAAGCGACTGCGAGTGGTGGCCGGCGCGGTGTTCCGCGCACATCCGACGACCAGGAAGCCCGTGGTCGCGACGCCCTGAGGGTGGTCGCGACGAGGCTATGCGGGGCGTGCGGATGAAGGTTCTGATCAGCGCCTCGAGTTGCGCGCCGGGCGACAGCCGGGCAGCCGGTGCCGCATGGGCCTGGTGTCGGGCGGCGGCCCTGCAGCACGACGTCTGGTTGCTCACCACCAGCGAGTCCGCTGCCGCCATCGCTCGCGAACTGGCCGAACGCCCGCTGCCGGGACTGACCGTCCTACCACTGGACGTCCCATGGCGGCACAGGCATCGGTGGAGCGGTCCGATCTGGCAACGTCACGCGAACCAGGAGGCCCTGCGGCTGCACGAGCGGCACGGGTTCGCGGTGATCCATCACTTGACGGCCGGCCCGATGGGTGCCGCGGATGCAGCCGCCCGCCCGGCAACGGCCAAGGTGGTCTGGGGACCGGTCGGCCTGTCCACCGCCGTGCCACTCACGCTGGCCCGCTGGCTCGGCCCGGCCGGCCTGGTCGCGGAGCTCGTACGCCGGGCCGGCGCGGCGCTGGTCTTCAGCCTGTACGGTCGGCGGGCGGCCCGGCAGGCCGACCTGGTGGTTGCCCAGGACAACGATGTGGCCGGGTTGCTCGGCCGCGCCACCCGGGTCGTGGTCGAGCCGGCGGTGGCGGTTCGGCCGGTCAGCAGTGCGGGCGGTCCGAGCGGCAGAGCAGGAGCCACCGGGACCAGGACGGCGGTCTTCGCCGGCCGACTGGTCCCCGACAAGGGGCTGCTGCTCGCGATCAGCGCGCTGGCCCGGCCGGCGGCCGCCCGCTGGGAGCTGCGGGTGATGGGCGACGGGCCGGAGTGGCGCCGGGCCGAGCGACTGGCCGAGCATCTCGGTGTCCGTGACCGGATCGAGTTCAGGGGCGAGGTGCCACGCCAGCAGATCCTTGCCGCGCTGTTGCGAGCCGATGCGCTGGTTGCTCCCTGGCTGCAGGCGCCGGCCGCGTGGACGGTCGCGGACGCGCTGGCGCGCGGGTGCCCGGTGGTCTGCCTCGACCGGGGCGCGCCGGCCGCACTCGTCGGCCCGGGTGAAGGTGTGGTGGTTCCCTGGCGTGGCGACGTCGTCGCCGCGTTCGCCAAGGCACTCGGGAGCCTGGCCGGGAGGATCGAGCCGGTCGCGCGATGGTCGCCAGACCGGTTGCCCGAGATCCTTGCGGGCTGGTACTCGCCCGAGCACGCCAGACGCTGAGGCCTCCGGTCCGCGGTCCGGCGTTCAGGCAGGGTTCAGCATGTCTGTCCTACTGTCTTGATCGACCATCGATGTGGGCGACCGAGACTACTCCCGCTACTCGAGCGGGCTTGGCGGGGGCGCGGGTTGCCGCCGCCCGTCACCGCGAACTGTAGCTGCGGCAGAGAGGCATCCGATCATGCGACATCGTGGACTCGGGCGCGTAGTGGTTCATCTTGGTCTGGGAATGGCGACGACGCCGATAAAGGTTCGAAGAATTGCGCTTGTCGTCATCGCGCTCTGTGCGGTCGGTGCCGGTTGCTCGGACGGTGGCACGACCCAGGCGCCGCCGGGTACGGCGGCACCGAGTACGCAATCGAGTCCGCCCTCGAGTCGTGTGCCTGGTTCGGGGCCGACGAGTACCGCACAGTCGCCCCACCTGCCGACAGGCGGTGAGCCGGTTGTGCTTGATCCTGCGAACTTCACCGTCGCGATCGACAACCCGTACTGGCCGATGAGGCCGGGGACTCGCTGGACCTACCGGGAAACCGACACTGACGGCACTGTGCAGAAGGTCGTCGTGGTGGTGACCTACCAGACCAAGGCCATCGCCAACGGGATCACCGCTCGGGTGGTCCGCGACACGGTGACCGAGGATGGGGAACTGATCGAGGACACCCGCGACTGGTACGCCCAGGACCGGCAGGGCAACGTCTGGTACCTCGGAGAGGACACCGCCGAGTTCGAGGGTGGCAGAGTCAAGAGCCGGGAGGGCTCGTTCCAGGCAGGCGTGGACGGTGCCCTCGCGGGCGTCATCATGCCCGCAAGCCCACGACCTGGAATGCGGTATCGCCAGGAGTATTACCAGGGTCAGGCCGAGGACAATGGCGAGGTACTCAGCACCAACGAGCTGGCCGAGGTCCCGTCCGGTCGCTATCGGAATGCCCTCCTGACGAAGGACACCAGTGCCCTCGAACCGACTGTCTCGGAGTACAAGTTGTACGCCAAGGGAGTCGGCCCGGTCCTGGTCCTAGGCGTTTCCGGGGGTGCGGGACGAGAGGAGCTGCTCAAGGTGGATCGGGCCCCACGATCCGCTGGAACCGGCCCGCTCGGTAACCCCAATCCCTAACCCCTCCACCCCCAGGCGGTCCGCTGCCTGTGGAAACCCTCCTGCCGATTCGTCGGGTCTGGTGCGGACCCGCCGTGTTGGCGCCCCGGATGCGACGAATCGCCGGAGGGTTTTCCACAAACTGGCTCCGCGCTCGGTGGGGTCGGATCTAGTCGCGGTGCGACTTGCCGGGGAGGGCGAGCATCCGGTCGAGCGCGACCTTGGCGTACTTCTCGGTCTCGGCGTCGACGGTGATCTGGTTGACCACCGTGCCGGCGAGCAGGTTCTCCAGCGTCCAGACAAAGTGCGGCAGGTCGATCCGGTTCATCGTCGCGCAGTAGCAGACCGTCTTGTCCAGGAAGACGATGTTCTTGTCGGTGTGCCGCTTCGCCAGGCGCTGCACGAGGTTCAGCTCGGTGCCGACCGCCCAGGACGTGCCGGGCTCGGCGTGCTCGAGCGTCTGGATGATGTACTCGGTCGAGCCGACCAGGTCCGCCTTGGTGACGACCTCGTGCTTGCACTCGGGATGCACCAGCACCTTGACCCCGGGGACCCGGGCGCGGACGTCGTCCACCGAAGCTGCCGTGAACCTGCCGTGCACGGAGCAGTGCCCGCGCCACAGGATCATCTTCGCCTTGGCCAGCTGGTCCTTGGTGAGGCCGCCGCCCGGCTTGTGCGGGTCGTACACGACGCAGTCGTCCAGGCTCAGGCCCAGCTTCAGCACGGCCGTGTTCCGGCCGAGGTGCTGGTCGGGGAGGAACAGCACCTTCTCGCCCTGCTCGAACGCCCAGTCGAGCGCCGCGTCGGCGTTGCTCGACGTACAGACGGCGCCGCCGTTGCGACCGCAGAACGCCTTGATGTCGGCGCTGGAGTTCATGTAGGTCACGGGCACGGTGACGTCGGCGACGCCCGCGTCGGCCAGCGCGTCCCAGGCCGCCTCGACCTGCTGGATGCGGGCCATGTCCGCCATCGAGCACCCGGCGGCGAGATCCGGCAGGATCACCTTCTGGTCGTCGGTGGTGAGGATGTCGGCCGACTCGGCCATGAAGTGCACACCGCAGAACACGATGTACGGCGCGTCCGGCCGCGCAGCCGCGTCGCGGGCCAGCTTGAACGAGTCGCCGGTGACGTCCGCGAACTGGATCACCTCGTCGCGCTGGTAGTGGTGACCCAGCACGAACACCTGGTCCCCGAGCGCGGCCTTCGCCTTCAACGCACGCTCGACCAGGTTCGGGTCGGACGCCGGCGGCAGCGCGCCCGGGCACTCGACCCCACGTTCGGAGTGGGGATCGGTGTCCCGGCCGAGGAACAGCAGCGGCAGGGTCTTCGGAGCGGACGCATCCGCGGTCGTCGTCACGTCAGCCATCGTGCCACGCCGGGGCTCGTTCCTTCCGTGGCGCCCGTCACTGCCCGGACTGTGAAACCGCCGCGAGCTCTCGCAACCTTGCGGCGCCGCTGGAGCGGACCGGCTCGCCGTGGCCGAAGCAGACCACTTCCGCGTCCAGCTCGGCCAGTCGCCCGGCCGAGCGGACCACCTGAGCGAGATCCTGGTTGAAGACGCCGAGAATCACCTCGCCCTCGTACTCGGCGACGGCATCGCCGGTGAACAGAACGCCTTGCCGTGGGAGGTACACCGCGATGCTGCCGGCGGTGTGGCCGGGGATCGCCACCACCTGCGCACCACCGCCGAAGTCGAGCAGGGTGCCGTCGTCCACCTCTTGGTCCACTGTTGTGGATGGCGCCGACAGATGACCGTCGACCTGCTCGTAGAGCGGCCGTTCCCAGTCGAGCAGCACCGGCTCCGGCGTCGGCGCGACACCTCGGACCAGGGGTGCCTCCAGCCGGTGCGCGATCAGTGGAGCGTCACTCCAGCGACGGATCTCGGCAGCGGCGCCGGCGTGATCACCGTGGCCGTGGGTGAGCACGATCCGGGCCAGCTCCTCCGGTCGCCGGCCGACAGCGCGGATCGCATGCGCGATCAACTCCCCGGAGCCGACCGGGCCGGTGTCGATCAGAGTCAGCGTGTCGTCGTCCTGCCACAGATAGGCCTGGCCGACGTCGAAACGCAGCAGATGCAGGGACGGGCCGAGTTCAGTGAGCTCCATGCGTTCGAGGCTAGGCCGCTCCGGTCGCCCGAACGACGGGATCTGCCGTCAGCAGACGCCACTGCGAGCGACCACCGACGCTAGGCTGCCGGGTGTGGAGACAGCGCAGGTCGCCGGGCTGGTACTGGCCGCCGGGGCCGGTCGCCGGATGGGTGCGCCGAAGGCGCTTGCGCGAGATGCGGACGGCACGGCCTGGGTGGTGCGGGCAGTTCACGCGCTCACCGACGGCGGTTGCGAGCCGGTGCTCGTGGTGGTGGGAGCTGCCGCGGCGCAGGTGATGGCTGAGCTGGCCGGTCAGCCGGTCGAGGTGGTCGAGGCCATCGACTGGCAGGAGGGCATGGGCGCATCGCTGCGCGCCGGGCTGACCGCGCTCGCACGGCACGGTGGAACGGCTGCCGCCCTCATCGTCCCTGTCGATGTCCCGAGCCTCTGCCAGGACGTCGTACGGCGGACCGCGGTCGGTGCAGGGCCGGACTCGCTGGTACGAGCGGTCTACCACGGCAGCCCGGGCCACCCGGTGCTGATCGGCCGCGACCACTGGGCAGAGGTGGCCGCGTCGGCTGTCGGGGACAAGGGCGCCCGCGCCTACCTCGCCACTCATCCGCCGTACGAGATCGAGTGCGCGGACCTTGCCGACGGTGCCGATGTGGACACTGCGGAGCAGTTGCCATCGGGGCACCGCACGGGCTGATCCTTGGCATCGCCGCCCGCGAGGGCGATCCTGAACAGATGAAGGTCATCGGTTCCGCCGCCGAGCTCGCCGAGCGTCTGCGCGGGACCGGGTACCTCGCCGACGCGGGCCTGGCAACAGTCGGCTACCTCGCGCTCACTCTTCACCGTCCGCTCTTCCTCGAGGGCGAGCCGGGCACCGGCAAGACCTCGCTGGCCGAGGCCATCGCCGAGGCGCTCGGCCTGCCGCTGATCCGGCTGCAGTGCTACGAAGGCATCGATGCCACCCAGGCCCTGTACGACTGGGACTTCCCGCGCCAGATCCTGCACCTGCGTTCGGTCGAGGCGACCGGCGGCGGCGCGGCGGTGGAGGAGGTCGAGAAGTCGTTGTTCGACGAGCGCTTCCTGCTGGCCCGGCCGGTGCTGCGGGCCCTGCGGGAGAGTCCGGCCGTGCTGCTGGTCGACGAGATCGATCGTGCCGACGACGAGTTCGAGGCGTTCCTGCTCGAGGTGCTGTCGACGTACGAGGTGACCATCCCGGAGCTGGGCACGATCGCGGCCACGGTCCCGCCGATCGTCGTTCTCACCTCGAACCGGACCCGCGAGGTGCACGACGCGCTCAAGCGCCGGTGTCTGTACCACTGGATCGACCACCCCGGCCTGCAGCGCGAGGTCGAGATCGTCCGGACCCGCCTGCCGGAGGTTTCCGCGCGCCTCGCCGAGCAGGTCGCGCGGTCGGTGCAGCGGATGCGCGACCTGGATCTGCTGAAGCCGCCCGGCGTGGCGGAGACGCTCGACTGGGCCAGCGCCATCGCCGCACTGGGTGTCGACAGCCTCGACGTACAGACAGCGGCCGAGACGCTGGGCGCGGTGCTCAAGTACCGGGAGGACACCGAGCGGGTGCGGGCGTCCCTCGACCGCCTGCTGGCGAGCTGAGGCACGCGGTGACGAGCACCTTGGACCGGTCGCCCGACCTCGTGCTCGTCGGTTTCGCCACCGCGCTGCGGCACGCCGGCCTGCCTGTCACGGCGGATCGCGTGCACGTCTTCCTGCGCGCGGTCGCGGCGCTCGACGCGGCCGTCCTCACCGACGTGTACTGGGCAGGCCGGGCGGCACTGTGCTCCGGGCCTGACGACACGGCCCGCTACGACCAGGTGTTCGACGCCTGGTTCTCAGGCGACCTGGCAACCGGGTCACGGCGGCGCGCGCAGGTTCCGACCAGCGTGCAGGCCGGTCTCACTGCCGAGGAGACCGCCGACGGCGAACATGGCCAGAGGTCGCTGCGGGTGTCCGCGAGCGCTACGGAGGTGCTTCGGCATCGTGACGTCGCCGAGCTGGCGGCGGCGGATCGCGCCGAGCTGATCCGGCTGTTCGCGGGCTTGAAGCCGCGTGCGCCGCTGCGCCGGGGAACGCGCCGTCGTCCCTCGCGCACCGGCGAGATCGACCCGCGGCGGACGCTGCGAGCCCAGTTGCGTCAGGTCGGGGAGCCGGCCCGAGTGCTCTATCGGCGGCGAGGCACGAGGCCGCGCCGGGTCGTGATGCTCGTCGACGTATCCGGCTCGATGACGCCATACGCCGACAGCCTGTTGCGGCTGGCCCACACACTGACGCAGGCCGCTCCACGCCAGGTGGAGGTGTTCACCATCGGCACCCGCCTCACCCGCGTGACGTCGGCGATGCGCCACCGGGACCCGGAACGCGCGCTGCGGCTTGCCGGTGACGTCGTACCGGACTGGTCGGGCGGCACCCGGCTGGGCGAGGTGCTCAAGGTGTTCCTCGATCGCTGGGGCCGGCGCGGAACCGCCCGTGGCGCTGTCGTGGTGGTGTGCAGCGACGGCTGGGAGCGCGGGGACGTCTCGCTGCTCGCGGAGCAGCTGCAGCGTTTGGCGAGGCTCGCGCACCGGGTCGTCTGGCTCAACCCGCACCGCGGTAAGACGGGCTACGAGCCGATCCAGTCCGGCATCGTGGCCGCGCTGCCGTATCTCGACGATCTCGTCGCGGGACACAGCATCGCCAGCTTCGCCGATCTGCTGGAGGTGGTCGCGGACGCGTGACCTCGTCTCTTGTGGTGCAGGTCACGCCGGAGCAGGATCAGAGGCACGGTCGGACAAGGCACTGCTGACTCATGGGAGGCGGGTATGGCCAGGATTACAGTGATGGTCGACGGAGCCGGTTACACCGACGACGTCGAACCACGCACGCTGCTCGTGCATTACTTGCGCGAGCAGCTGGGGAAGACCGGCACGGTGGTCGGTTGTGACACCAGCAACTGCGGAGCCTGCACGGTGCTCCTCGACGGCCGGAGCGTGAAGTCCTGCTCGATGCTCGCCGTCCAGGCCGACGGGCACGAGGTCACCACGATCGAGGGACTCGCCCGCGACGGCGAGCTCCACCCCGTCCAGCGGGCGTTCCACGAGAACCACGCTCTGCAGTGTGGTTTCTGTACGCCCGGCATGATCATGCAGTCGATCGACCTGCTGGCCGACAACCCCGACCCGAGTGACGAGGAGGTCCGGCTCGGTCTCGAGGGCAACCTCTGCCGCTGCACCGGATACCAGAACATCGTCAAGGCCGTCCGTGCCGCTGCCGCCGGAGGTGCGCAATGACCGCGACCGAGGAACGCCCGGCCGCCGAGGTCGGCAACCCTCGCCGGCGCAAGGAGGATGCCCGGCTGATCACCGGCCGTACCCGCTGGACGGACAACATCGTGCTGCCCGGCATGTTGCACCTGGCCATGGTGCGCAGTCCCTTCGCGCATGCCAGGATCACCCGCGTCGACACCGAGGCGGCCCGGTCCGCATCCGGAGTCGTTGCCGTGTACACCGGTGCCGACCTGGCCGACGAGCAGGGTGCGCTGCCCAACGCCTGGGCGATCGTTCCGGATCAGAAGGCCCCTACCCACCCGTCGATCGCAGTCGACGAAGTGGCGTTCTCCGGTGAGATCGTCGCGGTGGTGGTGGCCCGGTCGGTCCGTGAGGCCCGGGACGCCGCCGACCTGATCGATGTCGACTACGAGGAACTGCCGGCGGCCCTCGATCTGAAGTCGGCGGCCGCCGACGAGGTGCTCGCGCACCCCGACCTCGGCACCAACGTGTCGGCCTTCTGGAAGTTCGACTCGGCGGAGGCCGGCACGGGCCAGGACGTCGAGGCCGCGATCTCGGCCGCCCGCGACGGCGGGATCGTGATCGAGCGGGAGTACCGCCAGCAGCGGTTGATCCCCGCGTTCATGGAGCCGCGGTCGATCGCCGTCGACCCCACCGGCGAGCAGCTCACCGTCTGGTCGTCGACGCAGGTCCCGCACTTCGTCCGCATCTTCATCGCGCTCGTGCTGGGCATCTCCGAGAGCAAGATCCGGGTGATCGCCCCGGACGTCGGTGGCGGGTTCGGCGGCAAGTTGCAGTTCACCCCGGAGGAGGTGCTGACCGTCATCGCGGCCCGGCGTACGGGCAAACCGTGCAAGTACACCGAGACCCGGTCCGAGTCGCTGATGGCGGCGCACCACGGCCGGGACCAGTGGCAGAAGCTGACACTCGCCGCGACGAAGGACGGCACGGTGACCGGGCTCAAGGTCGAGCTCTTGGTCAACATGGGCGCCTACCTCGGGCTCGTCACGTCGGCCATCCCGATCCTCGGCGCGTTCATGTACAGCGGCATCTACAAGTTCCCGGCGTACCACCTGACGTGCACCAACGTCTTCACGAACATGGCCTGGACCGACGCCTACCGCGGTGCGGGACGTCCGGAGGCCACCTTCGCGGTGGAGCGCCTGATGGACGAGCTTGCCGTCGAGGTGGGCGTGGACCCGATGGAGATCCGCGAGCGGAACTGGATCAAGCACGAGGAGTTCCCGTTCAACACGGTCGGTGGGATGCAGTACGACTCCGGCAACTACGAGGCCGCTACCGCGAAAGCCAAGGAACTGTTCGGGTACGACGAGCTGCGGGCCGAGCAGCAGGCACGGCGCGCGTCCGGCGACCCGGTCCAGCTCGGCATCGGCATCTCGACGTACACGGAGATGTGCGGGCTGGCGCCGTCGCGGTGGCTGGGCTCGATGGGCTACGTGGGTGGCGGCTGGGAGCACGCGTCCGTTCGGATGCTGCCGACCGGCAAGGTCGAGGTGATCACCGGTACGAGCCCGCACGGCCAGGGGCACGAGACGGCGTGGAGCCAGATCATCGCCGACCGGCTGGGCGTGGCGTTCGAGGACGTCGAGGTGCTGCACGGCGACACTCAGGTCGCGGCGCGGGGACTGGACACCTACGGGTCGAGGTCGCTCACCGTCGGCGCGATGGCAGCGCTGGCGGCGGCTGACAAGGTGATCGAGAAGGCCAAGCCGATCGCGGCGCAACTGCTCGAGGCCGGTGTCGACGACCTCGAGTTCAGCGGCGGCAAGTTCGGCGTCAGGGGCACCGACACGTCGATGACGCTCGGCGAGCTGGCCTTCGCGGTCTTCCAGGGGCACAAGGTTGGCGGCGGCGCGGAGAGTTGTCTCGACGCCGACGCCACGCTCGACCCGGAGCACTTCTCCTTCCCGCACGGCACCCATCTGTGCGCGGTCGAGGTCGACACCGAGACCGGCGCGGCGAAGATCCGCTCCTACGTGTGCGTGGACGACGTGGGAGTCGTGGTGAACCCGCTGATCGTCGAGGGACAGGTGCACGGCGGGCTCGCCCAAGGCATCGCCCAGGCGCTGTTCGAGGAAGCGGTGTACGACGAGTCCGGGACGCTGGTGACCGGGACGTTGGTCGACTACCTGGTTCCGTCGGCCGCTGATCTGTCGCCGTTCGTCACGGCGCGCACCGAGACGCCGTCGACGACCAACCAGCTCGGGGTGAAGGGCGTGGGCGAGGCGGGGGCCATCGC
>DASTVQ010000153.1:0-2040 GCA_035759015.1 Kribbella sp. | reverse complement strand
CGCGCGCAGGTTCGCCAGCTGCTGCCAGCGGTCGCCGGGCATCTTGCGCAGCAGCGAACCCTTGCCGTGGACGACCTCGTCGTGGGACAGCGGGAGGACGAAGTTCTCCGAGTAGGCGTACATCATCGAGAACGTCAGCTCGTGGTGGTGGTACTGCCGGTGGACCGGCTCGTGCTCCAGATAGCGGAGCGAGTCGTTCATCCAGCCCATGTTCCACTTGAAGCCGAACCCGAGGCCGCCCAGATGCGTCGCCCGGGTGACGCCCGGCCAGGAGGTCGACTCCTCGGCCACGGTGATCACACCGGGGACCCGCTTGTAGAGGGTCGCGTTCATCTCCTGCAGGAAGGACACGGCCTCCAGGTTCTCCCGGCCGCCGTACTGGTTCGGCACCCACTGGCCGTCTTGCCGCGAGTAGTCCAGGTAGAGCATCGCCGCGACCGCGTCCACCCGCAGGCCGTCGATGTGGAACTCCTCGGCCCAGTAGAGCGCGTTCGCGACCAGGAAGTTGCGCACCTGCGGCCGGCCGAAGTCGAACACCAGCGTGCCCCAGTCCGGCTGCTCGCCGCGGCGCGGGTCCGGGTGCTCGTACAGCGGGGTGCCGTCGAAGCGGGCCAGCGCCCAGGCGTCCTTCGGGAAGTGGGCCGGCACCCAGTCGACGATCACGCCGATCCCGGCCTGGTGCAGCCGGTCGATCAGCAGCCGGAAGTCGTCCGGATCGCCGAAGCGCGACGTCGGCGCGAAGTACGACGTCACCTGGTAGCCCCACGAGCCGCCGAACGGATGCTCCATCACCGGCATCAGCTCGACGTGGGTGAAGCCCATGTCGTTGACATAGGCAACGAGCTCGTCGGCCAGCTCGCGGTAGGACCTGCCCTTCCGCCACGACCCGAGGTGCACCTCATAGACACTCATCGGCTCGGCGTAGGCCTCCGCGGCGGCGCGCCGCTCCAGCCAGGCCGAGTCGTCCCACTCGTACGACGACTCGTGCACGACGGACGCGTTCGCCGGGGGAGTCTCGGCCAGGTTGGCCATCGGGTCGGCCTTCTGCCGCCAGACGCCGTCGCGACCGCAGATGTCGAACTTGTACCGCGTCCCCGGGCCGACGCCGGGCACGAAGATCTCCCACACCCCGGACGAACCCAGCGAGCGCATCGGGTGCGCGCGGCCGTCCCAGAAGTTGAAGTCCGCGGTCAGCCGGATGCCTTGCGCGTTCGGCGCCCAGACGGCGAACGACGTCCCGGTGACCGCTCCGCCCGGGCCGTCGTACCGGCGGACGTGGGCGCCCAGCACGGTCCACAGCTGCTCGTGGCGGCCCTCGCCGATCAGGTGCAGGTCGACCTCACCGAGCGACGGGAGATAGCGGTAGGGATCGTCGAGCTCCACCGCGGGACCGTCGGTGTAGCTCACCTCGAGCCGGTAGTCCGGCACCTTGTCGATGTCGAGAACGCCGACCCAGACGCCCTCGAACTCGTGCCGCAGATCGAGCCGCCGGCCGTCGTACAGCACGGTGACGGTCTGCGCGAACGGGCGGAGCACGCGCACCGTGACGCCGTGCTCGCCAAGGTGGGGACCGAGCACCTGATGGGGGTCATGGAACGTCCCGCCGACCAGCTGGTCCAAGACGGTCCGATCCACTGGAACCGCTGTCACCACTGGCTCGTCGGCCGGTACCACCGGCACCTCCATGGCTTCTCTGTCTCCCATAAAACACATCCTGCCCGATCGCGGCCGCATTCACCGCACCCCCGTACCCGCGGAGTCCGGACGTACACACGATCAGGCGTGCAGGGCGTTGCGCTGGATCAGTGTTCGGCCAACTGAGCGGCCGCTGCCAGCGGGATCGGCAGCCAGCTGGGCCGGTTGCGGGCCTCGTAGAGCGTCTCGTAGATGACCTTGTCGGCCAGGAACGCGCTCAGCAGCACGCCCTGGTCACGCGGGTCGGTGCCCGCGACCTCGGCGTACCCGTCGCTGAACGCCTGCTGGTTGCGGGTCGCCCACTCCGCGGCGCGGTAGGCGATCTGCTGGTCGCCCTGGTGGTCG
>DASTVQ010000152.1:0-16310 GCA_035759015.1 Kribbella sp. | reverse complement strand
ATCGCTTGTCTCCTCCTACGTAGAACTATACGCACATGGGTACGCAGATGTCTACGTATAGCTCTACGTAGAAGTGGAGGCGGCCGCGGCGGGCCGCCTCCAGAGGGTCGTGGCTGGCTACCTGGGCGAGTACAGCCAGGGGTGCTCGATGTCGTAGAACGTCGGCGGGCCGGCGGCGAGACTGTTCATCTCGTCCATGTCCGCCTGCAGCTCGGGCGGCACCTCCTTCCGCTCGCCTTCGCGAGCCTCGGCCTCGCTGGTGAAGTACATCGCCATCGTGTAGTCGCCGTCGTCGTACATGGCGACCTCGCTGCCGAGGATCTCGGGCCGGAACGCGTTCCATTCGTCGCGGTGCTGGCCCATCAGTTCCCGCGCGCGCTCCGGGTTGCTCCCGTGGCCCTGCATGACCTGGACGAAGCCGGCCGCGTCCGGGTTGCCGTGCGTGTCGAGGACGATGTCCTCGGTGTCGTGGAAGGTGGCTTCGCCGCTGAGTGCCGACGAGAACTCGTGCCACCACTTGTCCTGCGCGGGCGACTCGCTGTTGCGGCACGCGGCGTCGGCGGACTCGAACCGGGCCAGTGCGATCAGCCGGCCGTCCTCGGTGACGCCGGCCGTGGTCCCCAGCCAGCCGCTCGCTTCGGGCGCGAGCTCTTCCATCCACCGGTCGAACGCGGCATGCGCCTGCTCGGCGTCAGTCACCTGTCCCTGAATGACCTGAACGAACATCGTGAAACCCTCCCCTGTCGCCCCAGGCCGCACCTTCGACGCTACGCCGCGCGCCCGGGCCGGTCGAGACGGTCCGGGCGAGCATCAGGAGGCTCGCGAGGACGCCGGTGGCGCCGAGGATGATCAGCCGGGGGTCGGTTTTCCACAGGCCGAAGGTGAACCAGCAGGACCCGGTTCACCGCGCCGTCATCGACGGGGCGCGGTCGGCCACGGGTTCGAGGTGCTGCTCGCGGTGACGATGGACCGGGAGGAATCGGTGGTCGCGTTCGAGGCCGGCTCGCGGAGGTCGTGCATGCCGAGCGGCTGTTCGGGGAGCCGGACTACTTCGTGCGGGTGGCGACCGCGGACATCGCGGCGTTCCAGCGGTTGCGCGACGAACGGCTGGCCCGGCTGCCCGGAGTGCAGCGGATGACGTCGACGCTCGTGATGAAGAAGGTCGTGGACAACCGCCCGCTGCCGACGTGAACGGTGTGGAAACTGATGGCCTGAAACCTCAGTTATCCACAGTTTTGGACGAGTTCTCGGCAGATTCCGTGGAGAACTCGGGGATCAGGTGGGGATAACTTCGCGAAAACGGTGTGCACAGCTGGGGATACGGATGTGGATAACTCCACGGCTGTGATTCTCGGCCGTGCACCCGCGCCGGGTCAGACCCACTGGGTCGAGACGACGAAACCGACGGCGATCAGGCCCATGCCGACGAGCAGGTTCCAGTTACCCAGCTTGTCCATCACCGGGATGTCCTGGCCGGCGACGTAGAAGACGACCAGCCAGGCGAGACCGAGCAGCCAGCAGGCCAGCATCAGCGGCGCCACCCAGGCGCGACTGGTGGTGCGCGGCTTCTTCGGCGTCTTCTCCGCCTTGACCTTCTCGGTCTTCTTCTTGTTGCGACTGCTCGACTCGGGCACGACTGAACTCCTTGTAAGGACGCATAAGCTGACCGCTGAGGACCTGTGCGGGTCCGGTCCCGGGTTAGCGTAGTGCAGAGAGGAACATGGAGATCACGGGTGCGTAGGTTGAGGCGTATTTCCCTGTGGCGTGTGGGGGCGCCGCTGGCGCTGCTGTGCGCAGGTCTGCTGTTCGCGACCAGCGCCACCAACGCCCGGGGTACCGACCTGCGGCCCAGTCGCAACACTACGCTCGCCGGGCTCGTGGAGGAACAGAGCCGGCGCAGCGCGACCCTCGTTCGCCAGCACGCGGCGCTGACCCATGACATCGAAGCCCTGCAGGCGCAGCAGGGATCGATCGACCCCAAGCTGGCCAAGCAGCTCGACGATCTGTCCGAGCAGGTCGGGACGAGACCGGTCACCGGGCCCGGGCTCACCGTCACTCTCCAGGACGCACCGCCCCAGGTGGTCAAGGACAACCCCGACGTCGACGAGAACTGGCTGGTCATCCACCAGCAGGACATCCAGGCCGTGGTGAACGCGCTCTGGGCCGGCGGCGCCGAGGCGATGTCGATCCAGAACCAGCGGGTCATCTCCACCACCGGCATCAAGTGCGTCGGCAACTCCGTCGTCCTGCACGGCGTGCCCTACCTGCCGCCGTACAAGATCACCGCGATCGGCGATCGGCGGAAGCTGCAGAAGGCGCTGGACGACTCGCAGTACATCGAGAACCTGCAGGACTACGTGGTGAAGTTCCAGCTCGGGTACGAGGTGAAGAACGAGTCCTCGATCCAGATGCCGGCGTACGAAGGCACACTGGACCTGCAGAGCGCGACCGTCCCCGGCTTCGACCACACTCCCTCGGTCAGCCCCACAGCGTCCGGGCGTTAGCTGTCACAATGGTCCGCATGCCGCGGATCCTTGTCGTCGACAACTACGACTCCTTCGTCTACAACCTGGTTCAGTACCTGCAGCAACTGCAGGCCGACACCACTGTCTTGCGCAACGACGAGGTCACGCCTGACCAGGTCTCCGAGTACGACGGCGTCCTGCTGTCCCCCGGCCCGGGTACGCCGGAAGAGGCCGGTGCGTGCGTGGACATCGTGAAGGAGAAGGGTGGCGAGGTCCCGATCTTCGGCGTCTGCCTCGGACTGCAGGCGATCGGTGTCGCGTACGGCGGTGTCGTCGGGCGCGCGGACGAGTTGCTGCACGGGAAGACCAGCCAGGTGTTCCACGAGGGCGCCGGTGTGCTCGCCGGCCTCCCGTCCCCGTTCACCGCGACCCGGTACCACTCGCTCGCGATCGCGCAGGACACCGTGCCCGACGAGTTGCAGGTGACCGCCCGGACCGAGGCCGGCGTGATCATGGCGGCCCGGCACCGCGACCTCCCGGTCGAGGGTGTGCAGTTCCATCCCGAGTCGGTGCTGACCGAGGGCGGCCATCGGATGCTGGCCAACTGGCTCGGCATCTGCGGCGACCCCGACGCGGTCGCCCGCTCCGCCGGCCTGGCTCCGGTCGTGAGCTGACCGCAACGAAGCGCCCCCCGCGGATCTCCGCGGGGGGCGCTGTCGTGTGTACGGCGTCAGCCGCCGATGATCGGGGGGTTCGAGTCGGTCGGCGTGCTCGACGGGGTGTCGGTCGGCTGGCTCGGCGGTGGCGTGTTCTGCGGCGGGTTGTTGATCGTCAGGGTGATCAGGGAGCCCTTCGGTGCCTTGGTGCCGGCCTTCACGCTCTGCTGGATCACGGTCTGATCGGCTGCGTTCGGATCGACGCCGGACGTGTAGCCGACCCGGAAACCGAGTTGCTTCAGCGCAGCGGTCGCGTCGTCCTGCGTCTGGGTGACGACGTTCGGGACCTCCACCTGCTCCTTGCCGCTGGACACGGTCAGCGTGAACTCCTGGCCCGACGGGTACTGCCCGTTCGGGTCCGGGCTGACCGCGAGCACGGTCCCCTCCTTCTCCGGACTGTCCTGCTTGATCGTCGCGTCCTTGACCTTGAAGTTCCCGGCCGTGCCTTCGAGCGCCTTGCGGGCCGCGGACTCCGACTTGCCGATCACATCCGGCACCGGGAACGCACTCCGCCCGGACGAGAACACCACAGTGACCGTCGAACCCTGCTCAGCTTCGGTCCCCGCTTCCGGGGTCTGGCGGATCGCGGAGCCGCGGCCGACCGTGTCGCTGGTCTCCGGTGGTCCCATCGCGAACTTCAGGCCCTTCGCGGTGAGCAACGCGGTCGCGTCGGCCACCGACTGGCCTCGAACATCCGGTACGGCGACCTTCGCCGGCGGGGTGTTGGTCGCCGTACCCCCGCCGCTGTTGTTGTCATTGCTGAGGTTGGTGAACAGGGCGTAGCCGCCGACCGCGACCGCCACGATCGCCAGGCCGAGCAGGAAGTAGGCGAGGCCGCGGTTGCGCCGGGACCGGGAGTCCTGGTCGTCGAGGTCGTCGCCGCCGGGGGGCAGCAGGTCGTCGGCCCCGGTCTGCCGGTACGCCTGGGTCGCGGCGGTCGCCGCGATGGCGGTCGGGGCCATCGCCCGGGTCTCCGACATCGCGGCCACCGGCGCCATCGGCGCGGTCACCTGCTGGCCGGCCAGCACCCGGTGGATGTCCTGGCGCATCTCCGAGGCGCTCTGGTACCGCTCCTCGCGGCTCTTCGCCAGTGCCTTCAGGACGACGGCATCGACCTCCGGCGGGATGTCCGGGTCGAACGACGACGGCGGCAGCGGCTGCTCCCGGACATGCTGGTAGGCCACCGAGACCGGCGACTCACCGACGAACGGCGGCCGGCCGGTGAGCAGTTCGTACAACAGGCAGCCGGTCGAGTACAGGTCGGAGCGGGCGTCCACGGTCTCGCCGCGGGCCTGCTCGGGCGACAGGTACTGCGCTGTGCCGATGACGGCCGCGGTCTGAGTCATCGTGGACGAGGTGTCGGCGACCGCGCGGGCGATGCCGAAGTCCATCACCTTGACCTGACCCTGCGGGGTCAGCATCACGTTCCCGGGCTTGATGTCGCGGTGCACGATGCCGGCCCGGTGGCTGTAGTCGAGCGCCTCGAGCACACCGGAGGTGATCTCCAGCGCGCGCTCCGGCATGATCTTGCGGCCTTCGCGGATCAGATCCCGCAGCGTCTTGCCGGTCACCAGCTCCATCACGATGTACGGAATGGTGACCCCGGAGCCGTTCGGGTCGGGCTCCTCGCCGGTGTCGTACACCGACACGATGGTCGGGTGGTTCAGTGAGGCAGCGGACTGGGCCTCCCGGCGGAACCGGGCCTGGAAGGTCGCGTCGCTGGCCAGGTCGACCCGCAGCCGCTTGATCGCGACGGACCGGCCGAGCCGGTTGTCGACGCCCTTGCGGACCTCGGCCATGCCGCCGCGGCCGAGCGGTTCGCCTTCTTCGTACCGGCCGCCGACGAGACGTGCCTGGGATGTCATGACTCAGCCTTCCAACCTGTCCGGAAACACACTCAATTTGCCCACGGTAGCGGCCGCCACACGCAGGTCCCCGTTGGAAAGACGCGCTGTCACGGCATCATTCCTTATGGTGTTCATTGCCCGAGCACCGCCTCCATGACCTTCTTGGCGATGGGCGCGGCCAGGGTCCCGCCCGCGATGTCGTTGCGCGGGATGTTCGCGTCCTCGATCAGGACGGCGACCGCGACCTTCGGGTCGTCGGCCGGTGCGAAGGCGGTGAACCAGGCGAACGGCGGGCGGTCCTTCGACGTCTGCGCCGTACCGGTCTTGCCGGCAACCTGGACGTTGTCGATGCGGCCCGGCTTGCCGGTGCCGTTGTTCACCACGTCGACCATCATCGTGGTCAACTGGGCCGCGACGTCCGGGGTGATCGCCTGGTGCAGTGACTCCGGCTTGGTCTCCGACACCGTCTTCAGATCCGCCGTCTTCACGTTCTGGACCAGGTAGGGCTTCATCACCTCGCCCTTGTTCGCGATCCCGGCCGCGACCATCGCCATCTGCAGCGGGGTGGCCCGGACGTCGAACTGGCCGATCGCGGACTGCGCGGTCTGCGGCGGGTTCGGGTCACCGGGGAACTGGCTGGCCACGCCGGACAGCTCGGACAGCTGCCGCTCGCCGAAGCCGAACTTGGCCGCCTGCTCGCGGAGCGCGTCCGGACCGAGGGCCAGGCCGAGCGAGCCGAACGCGGTGTTGCAGGAGTACCGCAGCGCGATCGTCAGGGTCGCGTTGTTGCTCCCGCCGCAGTTCTTGTTGTCCTCGTTGACCAGGGGGGTCGTGGTCTGCGGCAGCGGCAGCTCGGCCGGCGAGTTCACCTTGGTCTCCGGTGTGTACTTGCCGCTCGACAGCGCCGCGGCCGCGGTGACCAGCTTGAACGTCGAGCCCGGCGGATAGGTCTGCCGGATCGCCCGGTTCAGCATCGGTTGCGACGGGTCCTCGGTGAGCCGCTTCCAGGACGCGTCCACCTTGGCCAGGTCATGGCTGGCCAGCTGGTTCGGGTCGTACGACGGCATCGTCGCCATCGCGAGGATCCGGCCGGTCTTCGGCTCGATCGCCACCACCGCGCCGGTCTTCCCGGCGAGTCCGGAGTATGCCGCCTGCTGGGCCGCGGCGTTCAGCGTCAGCGTCACACTGCCGCCCTGCTGCGGTCGGTTGCTGATCACGTCGATGATCCGGCGGAACGCCATCGACGGGTCGGAGCCGTTCAGCTCGGAGTTCTGGCTCAGCTCGATCCCGGAGCGGCCGTACTTGTAGGAGTAGAACCCGGTGACGGGCGCATAGACCTTCCCGGAGGCGTAGATGCGCTGGAACATGAACCGGTCGTTCGACGGCTTGCTCTGCGCGACCGGCGTACTCCCGATCAGGATCGGGCCGCGGTTGACCGAGAACTGCGAGTCGCGCACCCGGCGGTTGTCGTTGCGGCCGTTCAGCTCGTTGGACCGGAAGGCCTGCAGGTACGTCGAGTTCGCCATCAGCGCGAGCATCAGGATGATCGCCGCCACGGCCAGTCGTCGGATCGCTGAGTTCACTGCTTCTGCACCGCCATGGCGATCGTTTCGTCGGACACGGGAGCGGCCGGGGTCTGCGGCCGCCGGGCCTGGTCGCTGATCCGCAGCAGCAGCGCGATGATCGCCCAGTTCGCGACCAGCGACGTACCACCGAGGGCCATGAACGGCGTGGCCAGACCGGTCAGCGGGATCAGCCCGGTGACACCGCCGACGATCACGAACACCTGCAGCGCGAACGACATCGCCAGACCGGTCGCGACCAGCTTGCCGAAGATGTCCCGGCAGCCCAGCGCGGTCCGCAGGCCGCGCTCGATGATCAGCGTGTAGATCAGGATGATCGCGATCAGGCCGGTCAGGCCGAGCTCCTCGGCGAACGAGGAGATGATCATGTCGCTGTTCGCGTACAGGGTGATCTCCGGGCGGCCCTGGCCGAGGCCACGGCCGAGGATGCCGCCCCAGCCCTGGCCCATCAGCCCGTTCGCGACCTGGCCGCCGTCGATCGAGAACGGGTCGAGCCAGTCCTGGATCCGTTTGTGCACGTGGCCGAAGGTCTGGTACGCGAAGTACGCGCCACCGACGAAGAGCACGCCACCGATGATCAGCCAGCCGGCCCGCTCGGTGGACACGTACAGCAGGAACAGGAACAGGCCGAAGAACAGCAGCGACGAACCGAGGTCGCTCTCGAACACCAGGACGCCCAGGCTGACCACCCAGGCGATCCCGATCGGCCCGAGGTCGCGGGCGCGCGGCAGGTCGAGCCCGAGGAACCGGTGCCCGGCCAGTGTCAGGACGTCACGTTTCACCACCAGGTAGCCGGCGAAGAAGATGACCAGGCACAGCTTCGCGAACTCACCGGGCTGGAACGACATGCCGGCCAGCCGGATCCAGATCCGCGCGCCGTTCAGGTTGACGCCGAGGCCCGGGATCAGCGGCAGCACGAGCAGAATCAGACCGGCCAGTCCGGCGGTGTAGGTGAAGGCCTGCAGGCGGCGGTGATCCCTGATCACGAGGATCACCACGAGGAACAGCACGACGCCGACCGCGGTCCAGGTGATCTGCTGCGGCGCGGCGGCCGGTTTAGGGGTCCGGCCGTTCGCCTCGGCGACCGCGGCCAGGCCCAGGTCGATGCGGTGGATCATCGCGACACCGAGGCCGTTCAGCAGCACGGCACACGGCAGCAGGACGGGATCGGCGTACGGCGCTCGGTAGCGCAACGCGAGGTGGGCGATCAGGGCGAGCAGCCCGATGCCGGCGGCGTAGTACCCGGTGCTGGCCGGCACCTTGTCCTGCACGGTGATGCCGATGTTCACGTACGCGCCGACGGAGACGCCGATCGCGATGATGAGCAGCAGCAACTCCACCCCACGCCGGGTGCGCGGGATGATCTGGATGACGGAGGTCGAGGCGATGCTCATCGGACCCCGTCACAGTCGTCCGGGTCGACCGGGGTGCTCGGGGTCGTCGACGGCGTGGTGGACGGATGCGTCGCGGGAATCGTCGCCGGCGGTTTGGCCGGCGTGGACGCCGGTGGTTTCGACACCGGTGGTTTCGACACCGGCGTACTCGGCTTGGGCGTCGGGGTCGCCTTCGCCTTGGCGCACTCGTCGGCGGTCCGCTGCAGCTCGCTGACGATCGTCCGGGCACCGGCCAGGTTGTCGGCCTGGATGTTGCCTTCCACCTGCTCCCGGCTGTACGTCGGCAGCTTGTCCACCTGCAGCGTCTGCCGCTCGTAGACCTTCGACAGCGTCAGACCCGGGATGTCGGCTTCGACACCCTTGAAGATCGCCACGTAGTCGCCGTCGGTGCCGACGTAGTACTGCTTCTGCGTCCAGCTGTACGCGAACCAGCCGCCGCCGACGATCAGGCCGAGGATGACGACCAGTACGGCGATCCGCCGCAGCCACGGGAAACGCTTCGGGGGGCGCGGCGCGTACCGCAGCTCCTCCGGGTCAAGCCCGCTGGTGTGGCCGTGACCGCCGCCGCCGGAGCCGTCCCCGACGCGCACGCCGATCGTCGGCTCGGCGCGGCCGGTCCCGCCCTGCGCCAGCTCCGCCGCGGCGCCGACGAGCTGCGGCGTGGTGCCGCTCGACGGCTCCGTCTCGACCACGTCCGCCACGACACACGTGACGTTGTCGTTGGACCCGGCCTCGAGGGCGTGGGTGATCAGCTCTACCACGACGGAGTCCGGCGTACCGTCGGCCATCGAGGCCGCGATCACCTCGTTGCTCACGTAGTCGGGCAGGCCGTCGCTGCACAGCAGCAGCCGGTCGCCGGCCCGGACGTCGAGGATCTCCACGTCCGGATCGGAGTCCGGCCGGCCGTCCAGCACCCGCAGGATCAGGTTCCGGTGCGGGTGGGTGAAGGCCTCCTCCTGGGAGATCCGGCCCTCGTCGACCAGCGACTGCACGAAGGTGTGGTCGTGGCTCAGCTGATAGAGCAGTCCGTCCCGCATCCGGTACGCGCGGGAGTCGCCGAGATGCGCCAGGCCGAGTCGCTGCCCGTCGAACATCAGCGCGGTGACGGTCGAACCCATCCCCTCGCGCTCGGGGTCCTCCTCGACCAGTTCGGACAGCCGCTCGTTCGCCCGGTGCACCGCGCCCGCCAGTGCCTCGATCATGTCGTCGCCGCTGATCTCTGCCGTGTCCAGCCGCCGGATCACCTGGACCGCCGCCGCGCTGGCCACCTCACCGGCCGCCGCACCGCCCATGCCGTCGGCGAGCAGGAGCAGGTGCGGACCGGCGTACGCCGAGTCCTCGTTGTTGCGACGCACTCGTCCGACATCGGACAGTGCGGCGTAGTCGAGCGACAGGGTCATCGAGGCAGGCCTACTTCGCGATGTTCAGCGTCGTCCGGCCGATCCGGATCGAGCCGCCGATCTCGGCCGGCACCGGGCGGGTCACCCGCTGGCCGTCCAGGTACGTGCCGTTGGTGGAGCCGAGGTCCTCGACCCACCACTGTCCCTCGGACTGGAACAGCCGCGCGTGCCGGGTGGAAGAGTAGTCGTCATCCAGCCGGATCTGACAGTCCGAGCCGCGGCCGATGATCACGGGCTCGTCGACCAGGGTCGCCCCGACGCCGGCCTGCGGGCCGTCCGCGATCGTCACCGAGCCGGGCAGCCCCTTGCGCTTCTTCACCGGCTTGGTGGTCTTCGGCGTCCGGGTGTTCTGCGGTACGACGGCAGCCGCGGCCCGGCTGTCCACCTTCGCACCGAACAGGTCGGACCTGATCACGGACAGCACCGCGAGGACGAACATCCACAACAGGGCCAGGAACCCCAGTTTGATCAGGGTCAGGGTCAGTTCCGACATGGAGGTTCAGTCACCACCCGCTGCTCGGCGGCTGGGCGATCGGCTCGTCCGCCAGACGCAGCGTCATCGTCGTGTTTCCGATCCGCACGGTCGAGCCGTCGACCAGTTCGGCCTCGGTGCTCCGCCGTCCGTTCACCAGGGTCCCGTTGGTGGAGCCGAGGTCGACCAGCACGACCCGGATCCCGCCAGGGCCTTCCGGCATCAGCCGGATCTCCGCGTGCCGCCGGGACACACCGGGGTCGTTGATCTGGATGTCCGCGTCGGTGCCGCGGCCGAGCACCACGCCGGGTGGGTTGACCGGGCGGCGCCGGCCGTTCACCTCGAGCATCACCTGCGGGTGCCCGCGCCGCGGCGGCTGCTGCGGGGGCGGGGTGCTGTGCATGACCGGCTGGCCGTCGTTCGGCGGCACGTAGGGCTCCTGCTGGTAGGGCTGCTGCTCGTAGACCGGAGGCTGCCGTCGTTGCGGCGTCCCGACTGTGGCACTGACCACCCGGAACTTACCTGTCGGCAGGTCGTCCTGCTGGGTCAGCTCGATCTCGATCGGCCCGGAGAACGTGTACCGCTGGATGTCGGCGTGGTCGCGCAGCTCGTTCGCAAGCTCCGTGTTGAGGGTCCGGCCATAGGCGTTCAGGCGTTCGAAGTCGCCCGGGCCGAGCTCGATGGTGAAGTGATTCGGCACCAGCCGCCGGTCCCGGGACAGGATCCGTGCGGTGTTGTCGATCTCACGCTTGAGCGCCGCCGCCAGCTCGATCGGCTCGACGTCGCCCTTGAACGCACGCGCGAAGACACCGCTCACAATGCCCTCCAGGCGTCGCTCGAAGCGCTGCAGCGGTCGCACGCCTCCTCCTCCACGGGTCGGTCGCCGGTTGGTGCCAACGATCCTGCTTGCCGTCCGGCGCCCTCGACAGGCACGCCGTACCGCGTCCACCGGTCGTGGTGGACACACCGGGTACGACGATCGATCGTATCGGGAGGTTCGACCTAACCCGCAATGTGAAGCTCCGGCACAACCCGTGCTACTGTTCCTTCCGGTCGCAGAGACATGTCGAAGCGGCCGAGCGCGCGGGTGGCGGAATAGGCAGACGCGCACGGTTCAGGTCCGTGTGCCCGAAAGGGCGTGGGGGTTCAACTCCCCCCTCGCGCACCAAAAGTCCCGGTCGATGACCGGGACTTTTTGCATTCCCGGTGGGGTGTGCGGGCTCACAGGAAGAGTCCGCTGGGCGGACCCTGTCCGGCGCCTTCCCGTCAGCTGACCCCTGACCGGGTCAGAGCGACCTGCGGTTGGTGGATCGGGGGTCGGTGACGGCCCGGGTGCGGTAGATGTCGCCTTTCAGCGCGGTGGCGCGCCACGGGCGGGCGTGGGTGAGGGGGACGGTCAGGGCCGGGTCGTCGCGGTCGAGGGTGATGACGGTGAGCTCGGCCTGGCCGGTGACCTGGGCGGCGTAGGTGCCGGCGGGCGTGATCAGGCCGGACGGCATCAGGTCGAGGGTCTGGGCCGGTAGAGACATCGACCCGAATCCCCGTCATCGCCCTACCGTCGCATCCGCAACCGACAGATCCGTGGACCGGCGCACGGCCGACCGCAGGTCCGACCGGGCGCTGAGTGGACCGGTCCGCCGGGAGAGTGACACCTGGGGACGGCGGCGGGTGAGAAGGTGCTGCGTATGGAGCACGCGTTCGAGCTGATCGGGCTGACCAAGACCTTCGGCGACCAGCGGGCGGTCGACGATCTCAGCCTGACGGTTCCCAAGGGGTCGTTCTTCGGGATGCTGGGGCCGAACGGAGCGGGCAAGACCACGTCGTTGTCGATGGCGGTCGGTCTGCTGCGACCCGATGCCGGTACGGCGAAGATCTTCGGGGCCGACGTCTGGCAGGAGCCGACGAAGGCGAAGGCGCTGGTCGGCGTGCTGCCGGACGGGCTGGGGATGCCGGAGCGGCTGACCGGACAGGAAGTGCTGACCTACCTCGGCCTGTTGCGCGGCCTGCCCGAGGACGAGGTCAAGGCACGTACGGCGGAACTCCTCGAGGTGCTCGAGCTCGACCACGAGGACGACAAGCAGGTGATCGGCTACTCGACCGGGATGCGCAAGAAGCTCGGGCTCGCCATCGCATTGCTGCACGCACCGCGGCTGCTCGTGCTCGACGAGCCGTTCGAGGCCGTGGACCCGGTGTCGGCGGCGACGATCCGGACCATCCTGAACAGGTTCATCGCCGGCGGCGGCTCGGTGGTGATGTCGAGTCACGTGATGGCGCTCGTCGAGCAGTTGTGCGACCGGGTGGCCGTCGTCGCCGACGGGAAAGTAGTTGCTGCAGGCACCATTTCTGAGGTGCGGGCCGGCGGCAGCCTGGAGGACGCGTTCGTGGCGTTGGTCGGCGCGTCCACCCGCGGCGCGGAGGGCTTGGCGTGGCTCTCGGCCTGACCTTCGCAACGTCGCACACGCTGGTCCGGATGCGGCTGGCCGCGTTCCGGCACGCGCTCGAGGACCAGAACCGGCTGACCTGGATCGTGGGCGGCGGGTTCGTCGGCCTGGTTCTCGCCGGCGGCACCGTTTGGGTAGCGACGCGCGGCGACAACGACGTCCTGGTCGTCGCGCTGGCGGTGTGGATGCTGGGCTGGGTCATCGGACCGATGTTCGCGGGCGGCGGTGACGAGACGCTCAAGCCGGAGTACTTCAGCATGCTGCCGCTCCCGCCGCGCACGCTGGCGACCGGCCTGTTGACCGCAGCGTTGGCCGGCGTCGCGCCGATCATCAGCCTGCTTGCCCTCCTCAGCCTGGTGGTCGTCGGTACGCGACTGAGCGTCGCGGCGGCCGTCATCGCCGTACCCGCGGTCCTGCTCCAACTGTTCTGCTTCATCCTGGCGTCCCGGCTCGCGGTCGCCGTGTACGGCGTACTCCTGCAGGTCCGGTCGGGCGCGGTCATCGCAGCGGTGGTCAACGCGTTCATCCTGGCCTTCACAGCGCAGGGGTGGGCGTTGATCGTCGCCTTCGTGTCGACCGATGTGCAGGGCACCATGGCGAGAGCCGCTCGCATCGCGCCGTCCGGCTGGGGCCTGGTGGCCGTTGAGGCGGCCGGGCGCAACGATTGGCTCCAAGCGCTGCTGGCACTTGTCGGTCTGCTGTTACTCGGCGCCGTGATGCTGGTGGCTTGGTCCGCTCTGCTGGTACGACGTACGACGGGCAGCCGGACGGGTAGCAAACCCAGGCGGCTGCTGAGCGCGACAAACCCGGGTGACGCGGCAGCGGCCAAAGAGGTGCGGTCCTGGACACGGGACCTGCTCTACGGTCACCGAGCCGTCTTCGCGATCAGCTATGGGCTCTTCTTCTGCCTGATGCCACTCGCGATCGGCTGGAAGGCGATGCTGCCGTGGGCCGGACCGGCCGCCGTCGTCATGGCCGGTTCGATGTCCTCCAACCTGTACGGCTCGGACGGTACGGCGCTGTGGACCACGCTGATGATTCCGGGCTCGGCCCGGCCGGACGTGCGCGCACGGCAACGTGCGTTCCTTCTCGTCTTCGGTCCGTCCACCTTGGTGATCACTCTGCTGCTGACGTGGTGGTCGGGTGACGCCAACGCCTGGCCGCTCGTGCTCAGCGTGCTGCCGGCCATCCTCGGTGGCGCGGCCGGTCTGGTCGTCGCCTGCTCGGTGTACGCCGCCGTACCGACGACCGACGCCCACAAGCGGTCCGGCAATCCGCTCAACGCCGGTGACAACGAGGGCGAGACGATGGGCATCGTCTACCTGATGCTCGTGCTGGTGTCACTGACCGCGGGCCCGGCGCTCGTCGCCGCGCTCGCCTGGTCCTGGTGGGGCGTGCCGACCGGCGTCCTGTCCGGCGTCCTGGCGTGGTGGTACTTCGGCCGGCTGGCGGCGCGACGACTCGACCGCCGGGGGCCGGAGTTGCTCACGCTGCTCAGGCACGGTCGGTCCGTGATCGGGGAGACCAAGCGGTCCAACCTCGAGAAGTTGCCGCGCTGGCGTCGTACCACGGCCGGCTTCTGCCTGGGCTTCGGCGCGATCCCGTTGTTCCCGCAGGCCGTCGTACCGGCGATCTTCCTGCTGACCGGGAACCGCGACACCAAGTCCTGGTTCCTCGCCCTCTACGTGGCGGCGCCGTGGCGGTGGGCCGTGATCGTGGCGATGGCCGCGCTCGGCGTGTCGATGTACACGTACGGCGGCCTCACCTATCTGCGCGCGAAGCCCGTTCCGGACACCTCGGCCGCCGTAGCCGCAGAGTAGGGCTGGACCCCGATGCCGTCCCGTTACGTCCGAAGATCTGTGGGCTATAGCCCTCGGATCTTCGGACGCAACGCGGTGGTCGGCTGAGGGCGTACGGGCGGATGGCCGGTGGGGCCGGTTGCCGCAGAAGCTCGCGCTGTTCTTGAGGATCTGGCCGCCTTCTTCCGTCCCTGCGACATGGCGCAGCCACGCCAGAACCCGGCACCATCGCCCTATGACCCCAAGAGTGGTGCGTAGGTGGGCTTGGCTCGGGACGTTGGTGATCGGGGCGGGGCTGTATCTGGGGGTGCTGGCGGTTCTCACCGACACCGGGAATCCGAACCTGTTCCCGACGATGATCCTGCTCGGGGCGCTCGTCGTACCGCTGACGTTCGTGACGTTCGCGGACGGCCGGTCCGGGCGTTGGCTGATCGACGGGCCGACGCTCGGCGGCTGTCTGCTGTTCGGTGGGGTCGTCGGCGTCGCGGTCGCGGGCCTGCTCGAGTACAAGGCGATGCGGCGATTGGGCACCCTGCCGATGGTCGGGGTCGCGCTGATCGAGGAGGCCGCCAAGTTGATCGTGCCGGCCATCCTGGTGGTGTTCTTCGGGCACCGGTACCGGACCTCGATCGGCCGCGGGATCGTCATCGGCATCGCGGTCGGCACCGGGTTCGCCGTCCTGGAGACGATGGGCTACGCGTTCGTCGCCCTGCTGCAGTCGAACGGGAGCGTCGGGGCCGCCGAACAGACGCTGTTCATCCGCGGCCTGCTGTCGCCGGCCGGGCACGCCGCCTGGACCGGGCTGACCTGCTGGGGTCTGTGGCGGTTCGTGACCGCGCCGTCGGGTAGGCATCTCGCCTTCTTCCTCGGCATGTACGCGCTGGCCGTCGCCCTGCACACCACCTGGGACGGCATCGGCGGCTGGATCACGTACGTCGTCGTCGGAGCGATTTCCATCGGCGTGCTGCTCTACGGCCTGAAGCGTGCCCAGCGCAGCGATGGACAAGTAGTCCAACCTGGACCTATTGTCCGAGCGTGACACCTGAGCAACTGACCCCGATCGGCGAGGCGCTCGCGCGACTGCTGTCCCCGCACGCCGAGGTCGTCCTGCACGACTCGGCCACCGACGAGGTCGCCGCGATCTGGAACCCCCTGTCCGGACGGGAGCCGGGCGATCCCTCGCTGCTCGGCGAGCTGGATGAGCTGGGTGCGAGCGGCACCGACGTCTACGGCCCCTACCCGAAGACGCTGCCTGACGGCCGCCGGCTGTCCAGCGTCAGCGCCGTGATCCGGGCCGACGACGGCAAACCGGCGTACGTGCTGTGCGTGAACGTCGAGCGGACCGCCTTCGAGGAGGCGAGCCGGCTACTGGCCGCGTTCGCCGCGCCGGTCGCGGGGCAGCCGCGGGTGCTGTTCGAGCACGACTGGTCCGAGACCCTCAACGAGATCGTGGCCGGCTACGTGCGGGAGCGCGGCCTGACCGTCGAGCGGTTGAGCCGGTCCGACCGGCTGGAGTTGCTCGGCCGGCTCGACGCGGCCGGCGTACTCAGCCAGCGCCGCTCCGTGCCGGCGGTCGCCCGTGCGCTGCGGATCTCCCGGTCCGCTCTCTATCAACTGCTCGCCCAGACCCGGAAGGAGCCGAATGCCGACCCTGCCTGACTTCCGGTTGGAGACCTACTTCGCGCGCTGGGAGTTCAGCGCCCGCTATCACCTGACTGCCTCGGACGCGCAGACGCTGCCGATGACCGAGCTGCTCGCACTGGCCGACGACGACGGCCGGGAGCGATGGGAGTCGCTGGCTCTCGGCTACACCGAGACACGTGGGCTTCCTGCGTTGCGGGCCGAGATCGCGGCGACCTACTCGGCCGCCGAGCCCGAGGACATCCTGTGTTTCGCCGGCGCCGAGGAAGCGATCTACCTCGCCATGCGGACCCTGCTCGAGCCGTCGGACCACGTCGTCGTACTGACGCCGAACTACCAGGCGGCCGAGACGATCCCGCTGTCCGTGTGCGAGGTGACCGGCGTCGCGCTGCGGCCCGAGGACGACTGGGCGCTGGACCTCGACGCGATCGAGCGCGCCCTCCGGCCGAACACCCGGATGGTGTCGGTCAACTTCCCGAACAACCCGACCGGCGCCGTGCCGTCTCTCGACAGCTGGCACCGGTTGGTGCGGCTCTGTGACGAGCGCGGGAT
>DASTVQ010000151.1:0-9387 GCA_035759015.1 Kribbella sp. | reverse complement strand
CCTTGACGACGGCCACGATCCGGTCGACGCGGTTCGGCGGGATGCCCGCGCCCGTGCAGGCCCCGGCGGCGGTGGCGCTGGAGGAGGTCACGAACGGGTAGGTGCCGTGGTCGACGTCGAGCAGGGTCGCCTGTCCTGCCTCGAGCACGATCGTCTTGCCGGCGTCGAGGGCCCGGTTCAACAGCAGGCCGGTGTCGGCGACCATCGGGCGGAGGCGGTCCGCATACCCGAGCAGCTCGTCCAGCACCTCGTCCACTGCGACCGCGCGACGGTTGTAGACCTTGACCAGCAACTGGTTCTTCAGCTCCAGCGCGCCCGTGACCTTCTGCTCCAGGATCTTCTCGTCGTACAGGTCCTGGACCCGGATGCCGACGCGGTTCATCTTGTCCGCGTACGTCGGACCGATGCCGCGACCGGTGGTGCCGATCCGGCGGCTACCGAGGAATCGCTCGGTCACCTTGTCAAGAGTCCGGTTGTACGGCGGGATCAGGTGCGCGCTGGCGCTGACCACCAGCCGGGAGGTGTCGACGCCACGGGCCTGCAGGGCGTCGATCTCCTCGAACAGCACGCTGAGGTCGACCACCACGCCGTTGCCGATCACGGGCGTCACGCCGGGAGTCAGGATTCCGCTCGGGAGCAGGTGCAGGGCGTATTTCTCCTCGCCGATGACCACGGTGTGACCGGCGTTGTTGCCGCCGTTGAACTTCACCACGTAGTCGATCTCGGCACCGGTGTTGCCGAGCAGGTCGGTCGCCTTGCCCTTGCCCTCATCGCCCCACTGGGCGCCGACGAGCACGATTGCGGGCATCTCAGCCCTCCTCTTCACGCGGTCGGCCGGCGGCCTCATCGCCACCCGCAGCCTGCCGCTGGAAACGGTGAAGCCCGGACGCGTTCACCGAGAATTCATCGGCACCGGCGTCCAGGCTCTTGCGACCAAAGCCTACCGGACCTCGGCCTCACCGCCTCCGCTCCGGGGTCTCGGGCACGGCCGTCGGCAGTTCGCGGCGACCGGTTGCCAATCTGCGTGATCACGTGCACACTCTTAGTCAGCGGTCCGCCGAAACTGCCGCAGGGGACGGTTCCGGCGGGCCGCTGGCCATTTCCGGCCTCGCTCGGAGGACCGGGTTCGGGGCTCAGAGATCCGGGTTCGCGGCGAGCCACTCGTTGATCCGGCGGTCGGCCTCCTCCTTGGAAACGTCCTCCACCTTCGTCAGGATCGCCCACCGGTGGCCGAACGGATCGACCACCGTGCCGTACCGGTCGCCGGTGACGAAGGTGGACACCGGCTCCACCTGCCGGGCCCCGGCCTCGATCGCCTTCTGGAACGTGGCGTCGACGTCCTCGACGTAGTGCACCAGCGAGGAGTGCACCCACTCGCCGGTCGGCGCGCGCAGCCCGATCTTCGGCATCTCATCGCTGAGCTGCAGCATCGAGTCACCGAACCTCAGCTCCGCCTGGGCCACCTTGCCGTCGGGCAGGTCCTGGCGGCTGACCACCTCGGCGCCGAACACCCGCTGGTAGAACTCGATCGCCTTCGGTCCGTCCGAGACCGCCAGGTACGGGGTGAGCGAGTGATAACCGTCGGGGATGGGGTTTACCGTGTTCGTCGTCATGTCCTGAGTCTCGCCGCGCCGCCGGGGAGACGTCTTGTAAGAAAGCGACAGCCTTGCCGATCAGCCCGGGCAGACCGCCCACCAGCAGCGAGAAGGGCATCCTGCACCCGCAGGAGCAGGCCCGGCATCGCACGCTGGCCCGACTCGCCGCGGGGCCGGAGGTCGGACGGTTCGTCGAGTGGTACTGGACGGTCGAGTGGGACCGGCGCGATCAGCCGCCGTACGTCGCCGAGGTGCTGCCCTTCCCGTGCGTGAACATCACCTTCGAGCAGCCGGGCGGTGCCTTCGTGAACGGCGTCTGCACGAGGAAGTTCCAGCGCGAGCTGACCGGCCGGGGCCGGGCCTTCGGAGTGAAGTTCTGGGCCGGCGGCTTCGGCGCGTTCACCGGGCGGGACGTGGGCGCCTTCCGAGATCAGGTGCTGCCGCTTCGCGAGGTGTTCGACGACGCCGACCGGCTGGCCGACCTCGTGTTCGCCGAGTCCTCCGACGTACGGCGACGCGCGGTGGTCGAGGCCTATCTGTCGGATCACCTGGCGGGTGACGACCCCGCGTACGAGTTGGTCCTGCGGATCGTCTCGGCGATGGCCGACGACCGCGACCTGACCAGGGTGGATCAGATCACCGAGCGGTTCGACGTGCCGATCCGCAAGCTCCAGCGCCTCTTCCGCCGCTATGTCGGCGTCGGCCCGAAGTGGGTGCTGCGTCGGTATCGCCTCCACGACGGCGCCGACCTGCTGGCTCGTGGCGAGGTGTCGGAACTGGCGGAACTCGCCGTGGCGCTGGGCTACTTCGACCAGGCCCACTTCTCCCACGAGTTCAAGGAGGTCATCGGCATCACCCCTGCCGAGTACGCTGCCGCCTGCGCCCGGGCCGAAGCAGCCGATCCCCTGGTCGCGTACTCCTGAGCCTGTCGGTGGCTGATATTTCACTGGCGACTCCGACCTTTGTCCCGTGGCTGGAGAAGTCAGCCTTGTAGGCAAGGGCGCAGACGGTGGCCAGAGCGGACGCCGCGACCGCCAGGGCAAAGCCCCAGCGTGGATCGTTGCCGTCGACCACCCTTCCGGTGATCGCCGCACCGACCGCAATTCCGGCGGCACTGCCCGAGTTCAGCCAGGTGAAGGCTTGGGTGAGAACCGCATGCTCGACCCGCGACTCGGCGAGCACCGACGACAGCACCAGGTATGGGGCCAGCGCCACGCCGGGCAGCGCCAGCGCGAACCCCAGCGTGGCAGGTCCGTCGACTGCGAGTAGCGGCAGGCAGCTCACGCAGAGCGCGGCGAGCGTCACCGCAAACTGCGTCGACGCCGGCATCCGCCAACGCCGGGCTCCGTAGATGAGACCGGCGACCATGCTGGCCAGACTCGTGACGCTGTAGAGCGGACCGGCCAGCTCCGCGACTCCCCGGTCCACTGCGAAAGCGGTGACGGAGACCTGCATGGCGCCGAAGAACAAGCCGATGCCGATGTTGGCGCCGACAAGCGCCAGGAAGCCCGGCCGCAGGAGGCGTGCCGCCGGCGCCTCGCGCCGGCGCCCAGTGGGCGCCGGCGCCGTACGACGTTGTGAGGCGAGCGCGAGCCCTGAAGCGACGACCAGGGTGGTCGCGAGGGCTGACCCCGCGACCGGTGTGGTCAGCGAGCTGACGGTTCCGATCAGCGCCGGCCCGACCAGGAAGGCCAGACCGGTCCCCAGCGATTCCAGCGCGAACGCCGAGGACAGGATCGGGCTGCCGCGCAAGGTCGCCGACCATCGCGCCGCAGTCATGGCGCCGATCTGCGGGAGCGAGCCGCCGGCCAGCGCTCCGGCCACGATCAGCAGCCAGAGCTCGACCGGGCCGGCGGACAACCCGATCAGCGCGGTGATCGCCAACGCGTGGAACAACAGGCTGATCGGTAGCATCCGGGTCTGGCCGAAGCGATCAGTCAACTTGGCCACTTGCGGTCCCACGACGGCCTCGGCGAGGGCAAAACCGCCGGTGACAGTGCCGGCCGCGGCGTACGAGCCGGTGGCGCCGTGCACCAGCCAGACGATGCCCAGACCGGTCATCGCGACACCGATCCGGGCGGGTGCTGCTGCGATGAAGAACTTCAGTGCTCCGGGCGTACGCAGAGCAGTGCGATAACCGTTGCTCTGGTGCTGGGGCGTGCGGATCCGTCCGGTGACTGCCGGCACGGTGAGACCTTCCGCTGCCCGGTGGGGCGGGCTAGGGCCGCGGGCGTCCTGCTTTGCCGGCCCGTCCTCACCGCCTACAACCGTCCATTTTCGGTAGGGAACGGGGACGCACGCCCCTACCGGCTATGTCACCGGGCAGTACCTCGAGAGTGTTGGTGACGCCGCAAGTCTAGGAGATGGCGGCTCCCCCGCAGGTGACGGGTCGTGCGCTTGAGCGGGGGAGCCCTTGCCGTGGGTGGTCAGGCCAGCTCTGCGGCCGCGGTCGGCGAGGAGTCGCGCAGGAACGTCGCACAGCGCTCGGCCTCGTCCTGCTCATCGATCGCCGCGGCGGCCTTGCCCAGGACGGCCAGGCAACGGAGGAAGCCACGGTTCGGCTCGTGCTCCCACGGGACGGGGCCGTGACCCTTCCACCCGTTGCGGCGCAGCGCGTCCAGACCGCGGTGGTAGCCGGTGCGCGCATACGCGTATGCCTCGATCGTGCGGCCATCGGCGAGGGCGGCCTCGGCCAGGGCAGACCACGCGAGGGACGACGTCGGGTGGTGCGCGGCCGCCTCCGCGGGATCGGCGCCGGCAGCGAGTTCCGCTGTCGCCGGATCTTCGGGGAGTAGTGTCTCGGGTGGACCTGACAGCAGATTGTTGAACTCCATACGCACATCTTCGCCGATCACGCAGCTGCTCCGGTGCGTGACCGGTCGGCGAAATCCGTTGACCGTTCACCTATCGGCCACGGATGCTTGAGACCCTGCGCGTCGGAGGTCGTGGTTCCCAGCTACGACCGGAAAGGAGGCACGGATGAGCGTGATCGTCCTGAACGCGTCGTACGAGCCCCTGCACACCGTCTCCGTCCAGCATGCGATCCGGATGCTGGTCCGCGAGGTCGCGGTGGTGGAGGAGGCTCATGGCGAGCGGACTATCGGCCCTTTTCCGGTTCCACGCGTGCTCCGGCTGGTCAGGTACGTCGTCACCCACTGGCGGTACGCCACCGGCCGGATGAAGTACAGCAAGCACGGTGTGCTCAGGCGTGACAGGTTCCGCTGCGCCTACTGCGGGCAGGCGAACGCGGACACGATGGATCACGTCCAGCCCAGATCGCGAGGCGGCAGGACCGAGTGGCTCAACGCCGTGGCCGCCCATGCCGCATGCAACGAGCGGAAGGGGAACCGCACGCCTGCGGAGGCCGGTATGCCGCTCCTCTGGCAACCTTGGGTTCCAACCCGCGCCGAGCTCGTCATATGACCATGACGGGCTTTTTCTTTGCCCTCGTTCGTCCACAGCATTTGAAGCAGGGGTCGGAGGCAGCCCGGATCGCTGCATCTTCTCCGGTGTGAACCCGCAACTCACCGTGATGACGCTCATCCGGGGCGGGGTGTTCACCCGCGCGGATGCCCGCGCCTGTGGCTACCTCGACCCCGACATCGACTCCCTGCTGGACTCCGGGGGCTGGCGCCGGATCCGGCCGGGCACCTACGCCCCCGGCCGCCTGTTCGCGGTGGTGAACGAGGAGATGCTTCACCTCCGTCGCCTCTACCACCTCCTCCGGTACGGCGAGCCGGGGCTGGCCGCGAGCCACCAGTCGGCCGCTGCGCTGCATGCCCTGCCGCTGTGGGGGCTGGACCTGTCGGTGGTGCACGTGACAGCCACCGGCGGACGGCCCGGCCGCCACGCGGGCGGTGTGCGGCGGCATGTGCGCGATCCCGTCGGCCCGGGCATCCAGTCGTGGAACGGCCTGCGCCTGGCCTCTCCCGCACGAGCCGTCGCCGAGGTCGCTGCCACCTCGCCGTTCGGCCCCGCCGTCGTGCTGGCCGAGGCCGCCCTGTACGCCGGTATGGTCACGCCTGGCGCGTTGAAGCGAGCCGTCGCCCGCCTGGCCGCCCGGGCGTCCGGCCTTGAGCAGGCGCAGCGCGTCCTCGCCCGAGCCGGATCGCGCTCGGCCTCGGTGGCGGAATCTCGACTGCGGCTGATCCTGGCCGAGGCCGGGCTGCCGGCGCCGTCTGCCTCAGCCCCGCCGGTGCTGGAGGACTGTGCCGTTGACCTCGACACGTCGGCGCTGTGGTTCGAGGAGGAACGGACAGTCGTCGAGTTCGAGCCGTGTGAGCGGTATTGGCGGGAGGACTACGACGAGTACCTCGAGGACGTCGCCGAGCGGGTCTTCGGAGCGCCTCCCCGAGGAGGCTCGCCGGCGCCGCTGGAGTACTGCTGGGTCGCCTGGGCGGACCTGGACCACCCCGATCTGGTCGTCGATCGGGTCCGGACCGCCTTCAGCCGAGCGGTCGGCCGTACTGGCGTTCGCGCCTTCGACCCCCACCGACGACGATCCCGGAGCGGCAGATCCGGCCTACTGCTCCCGTCCACACCGGACAACCTCCCCTGCTGACCAATGACGAGACGTACTGCGCGACGGAGCCCGCCGTCCACGATCGGCAGCAGCCGGGTGGGCGACGGGCTCCGCGGAGCCCAGGGGTCAGCCGAGCAGGGACGTGCCGGCGGAGCGCAGGTCCTCGCACGCGGTGACGACCCGCTTGGCCATCCCCGCCTCGGCGGCCTTGCCCCAGGCGCGCGGGTCGTAGGCCTTCTTGTTGCCGACCTCGCCGTCCACCTTCAGCACGCCGTCGTAGTTCGTGAACATGTGCCCGGCGGCCGGCCGGGTGAACGCGTACTGGGTGTCGGTGTCCACGTTCATCTTGATCACGCCGTGGTCCACCGCCGCGCGGATCTCCTCCAGCGTCGAGCCCGAGCCACCGTGGAAGACGAGGTCGAACGGGCGCTCCTTGCCGACCTTGGCGCCGACCTGGTCCTGGATCTCCTTGAGGATCTCCGGGCGCAGCTTGACCGAGCCCGGCTTGTACACCCCGTGCACGTTGCCGAAGGTGAGCGCGGTCAGGTAACGGCCGTTCTCGCCGGTACCGAGCGCCTCGACCGTGGCCAGGCCGTCCTCGACGGTGGTGTAGAGCTTCTCGTTGATCTCGTTGGCGACGCCGTCCTCCTCACCGCCGACGACACCGACCTCGATCTCCAGCACGATGTGCGCGGCCGCGGCCTGGGCCAGCAGCTCCTTGGCGATCTCGAGGTTCTCCTCCAGCGGCACCGCGGAACCGTCCCACATGTGCGACTGGAACAGCGGCAGCTCGCCCCGCGCAACCCGCTCGGCGGACAGCTTCAGCAGCGGCCGGACGAAGCCGTCCAGCTTGTCCTTCGGGCAGTGGTCGGTGTGCAGCGCGACGTTCACGGGGTAGTTCTTGGCGACCTCGTGCGCGTACGCCGCCAGCGCGACGGCCCCGGTGACCATGTTCTTCACGGTCGGGCCGGACAGGTACTCGCCGCCGCCGGTGGAGACCTGGACGATGCCGTCCGAGCCGGCCTCGGCGAAGCCGCGCAGCGCGGCGTTCAGCGTCTGCGAGGAGCTGACGTTGATGGCCGGGTAGGCGAAGCGGTTCTGCTTGGCCTTGTCGAGCATCTCTGCGTAGACCTCAGGGGTGGCAATAGGCATGTCTCGCGGTACTCCTCACAACGACGTTCTGTGGGTGAAGCTCCAGTATTGCCGCCGCACACCTCGTCGTGCGCGACGGTCCACCTCCCAGGACGGTCGGATGACCGCGGAGCGAACAGGAGGTGAACAGACCAGTGGGATCACAGGACCGATCCAGTCGTCAGGCCGACCCGGTCCGTGGACCTCGCGGGGTGAGCGCCATGTGCAGCCGGTAGCGATCGGCCCGGTAGGCCGACCAGGACAGCTCGACCACCTTGCGCCCGGCGAAGGTGGTGCGCTCGAGAACCAGCAGAGGCGCCCGCCGGGCCACACCGAGGACCCGGGCGACATGACCGTCCGCGTTGTCGGCCCGGACGGTCTGCTCGCCCGACGTGACGACCACGTCGTACTCGCTGGCGAAGACGTCGTACAGGGTGCCGAGCTCGCGACCGAGCAGGCCGGGGAAGAGCGCCGACGGGTAGTAGCCGATCTCGTACGCCATCGGGGAGGCGTCGGCGGTGCGCAGCCGCTCGACCCGGATCACCTTGGTGCCCTTCGGCACGCGCAAGCCCTTGGCGGTCTCGTCGGACGCCTCGATCTCGGTCGCGGACAGCACCACGGTGCCGGGCTCCAGGCCCCGGGCCCGCATCTCCCGCGAGAACGAGGTGAGGTGCAGTTGCGAATCGACCTGCGGGCCGGTCACGAAAGTGCCCTTGCCATGCACGCGCTCCAGCGCGCCGGACTCGACCAGATCGCTGATGGCCTGCCGCACGGTCACCCGGGACACGTTGAGCTTGTCCACCAGAGCACGCTCCGACGGGATCGGGTCGCCCGGGTGCAACTCGACGTCGATCAGCCGCTCGAGCACCGACCTGACCTGGGCTCGCTTCGTCGCCACCATCGAATCTCGGTCCTCCAGAATCGGACGCGATCGCGGGGATGCCCGGCGGACCGCACACTGCTATCGTGCGCAGCATACCTGTTAAGACCAGATAGGACCAGTGATCGCAGTGGTGTCTGCACCCAGTCCCCGCACCCAGATGGCACGCGAGATCGCCGAGCAGCCCGCGGCCCTTGCCGCGACGTTCGAGCACGTGCTGCCGCTGCGTCACGACATCACCCGACTCGCCGCCGGCCGGCGGAACGTACTGTTCGTGGCCCGTGGTTCCTCGGACAACGCCTGTGTCTACGGCCGGTACCTGACCGAGATCCACGCCGGCCGGCAGGCATCCCTGGCTGCGCCTTCGGTCGCCACCCTGTACGGAGCCAACCTGGATCTGTCGAGCTCACTCGTCGTCGCGGTCAGCCAGTCCGGCGCGACCCAGGAGATCGTCGACACCGCCGAGTGGGCCAAGCGCAACGGCGCCGCGGTCGTCGGCATCACCAACGACGAGAACAGCCCGCTCGCCTCGACGGCTGACGTCGCCCTGATCACCCAGGCGGGCCAGGAGCTCGCCGTCCCCGCGACCAAGACCTACACGACCCAACTGGCGGCGATCACGGTCGCCGTGGACGCCCTCGCCCCGAAGCCGGGCACCCTCGACGCCGATATCGCCCGGGTCCCGGACGCGGCCGCGAAGATGCTGGAGGTCCCGGTCGACGCCGCCGCCGACCTGCTCGCCGGCGCCC
Organism: Kribbella sp.; assembly: GCA_035759015.1. GTDB lineage: Bacteria > Actinomycetota > Actinomycetes > Propionibacteriales > Kribbellaceae > Kribbella. The sequence goes on along the minus strand of DASTVQ010000151.1, from coordinate 510 downwards.
ACGACGTGTTGTCGAGCGGCCGCGGCCTCACCTTCGGCACGACGCTGGAGGTCGCGCTCAAGCTGGAGGAGACGTGCCTGCAACCGGTGCGCGGCCTTTCCTACGCCGACCTCAAGCACGGCCCGATCGCGGTGGTCGACGCGGACCTGGTCACCATCTTGGTGGCCGCCGGCGACGGCCCGGCCCTACCCGGCATGATCGAGCTTGCCGGCGTCGTCCGCGCCAAGGGCAGCAAGATCCTCGGCATCGGCGGCGACGCCACGTTCGCCTCCCTCTGCGACGTCGATCTCGCCGGTCCGGACCTGCCCGAGACCCTCGCCCCGCTCGCGCTCGTCATCCCCGCCCAGCGCGCCATCGAGGCCCTCGCCCGCAAGCTCGGCCTCGACCCCGACGCCCCCCGCGGCCTCCGCAAAGTGACCCAAACCGACTAACCCCGTCCCTACCCTCGTCCCCTCCCCACCTTGCGACGATCGGTCCGAATCCGCCCTCCAGAACCGCGGCGCGTAAGCC
>DASTVQ010000150.1:0-25237 GCA_035759015.1 Kribbella sp. | reverse complement strand
TTGTAGAAAAGCGTCACGCCTCCCGCAGGCGCGCCAGCTCGTCGTCCACCACCGACAGGTCGAGCTTGGTGAAGACCGGCTGCGGCGGCGGGACCGGCGTACCGGGGACGACCGGTCGCGAGGCCCAGCCGGGCTGGTTGCCGTAGTCGCCGGTGATGACCGGGTACCACGGACCACCATCGAGGTCCGCCACCTCCCGGATCGCGGGCTGGGGGGCGAACGGGCCGTCCCCGCCGAGGGCCCGATGGATCCGCTCGGCCGAGTGCGGCAGGAAGGGCGCCAGCAGGTGGTTGCTGTCGGCCACGACCTGGGCTGCCACGTGCAAGATGGTCGCCGTCCGGTCAGGGTCGGTGCGGGTGAGCTTCCACGGCGACTGCTGCGACAGGTACTGGTTCGCCTCGGCCGCGACCCGCATGGCCTCACTGATGGCCTGCTTGAGGCGATGGTGCTCGATCAGGGTCCCGACCGTGCCGAAGGCCGCGCGGGAGGCTTCGAGCATGGCGTGGTCCGCGTCGGTCAGCTCCCCCGCCGGCGGGATCGAGCCGAGGTTCCTGGCGATCATCGAAGTGGTCCGGTTGACCAGGTTGCCCCAGGTGCTGACCAGCTCGTCGTTGTTCCGCCGGACGAACTCCGCCCAGGTGAAGTCGGTGTCCTGCGACTCCGGCCCGGCCACCGAGAGGAAGTAGCGCAGCGCGTCCGGGCCGTAGCGGTCCAGCACGTCCCGGACGTGGATCACCACGTGCCGCGAGGACGAGAACTTCTTCCCCTCCATGGTGAGGAACTCGCTGCTGACCACCTCGGTGGGCAGATTCAGCGTGCCGTAGCTCCCCGGACTGCCGCCGCGTGCGCCGCGTCCGTCGTACGCGAGCAGCTCAGCGGGCCAGATCTGGGCGTGGAAGGTGATGTTGTCCTTGCCCATGAAGTAGTACGACGCGGCGGCCGGGTCGCACCACCACGCGCGCCAGGCGTCGGGGTCACCGGTTCGCCGGGCCCACTCGATCGACGCCGACAGGTACCCGATGACCGCGTCGAACCAGACGTACAGCCGCTTGTTCGGGTTGTCCTCCCAGCCCGGCAGCGGGACCGGGATTCCCCAGTCGATGTCGCGAGTCATCGCCCGAGGGCGCACGTCGTCGAGCAGGTTGGTGGCGAACTTCAGCACGTTCGGACGCCAGCCCGTCCTCGTCTGCAACCAGGCCCCGAGCGCCTCGGCGAGCGCCGGGAGATCCAGGAAGAAGTGCTCGGTCTCGACGAAGACCGGGATCTCGCCGTTGATCCGGCTGCGTGGGTTGCCCAGCTCGTGAGCATCGAGCTGGTTGCCGCAGTTGTCGCACTGGTCCCCGCGCGCGGCGTCGTACCCACAGATCGGGCAGGTGCCCTCGATGTAGCGGTCCGGCAGGGTGCGGCCGGTGGACGGCGAGATCGCGCCCAGGGCCATCCGGCTGATCAGGTAGCCGTTGCGGTGGACTGTCCGGAACAGCTCCTGCGCGACGGAGTAGTGGTTGCGGGTGGTGGTCCGGGTGAAGAGGTCGTACGACAGGCCGAGGCCGTGCAGGTCTCCCACGATGACGCGGTTGTAGCGGTCGGCGAGCTCCTGGGGCGAGACGCCCTCCCGCTCGGCCTGGACCAGGATCGGGGTGCCGTGCTCGTCCGTGCCCGACACCATCAGAACGTCGTGACCCGCCATCCGCATGTACCGGCTGAAAACGTCGGAGGGGACACCGAAGCCGGAAACGTGGCCGATGTGCCTGGGACCGTTCGCGTACGGCCAGGCCACGGCGGAGAGGATATGGGTCATGCGCCGACTCTAGAACCGGAGTCCCCGCCAGGCGACGCGATCGGCCGGCGCGCGTCGCTGAGATCCCACAGGTGGATCAGAGGTCGGGTGGAGCCGCGTCCCCGGCTCCGCCCGACTTACTCGTCGCTCAAGCGCGGGAACAGGGCCTCGCCCTTGGTCAGGACGGCGCCGACCGGGAGCTGACCCCAGCTGCCGGCGTCCTGGACCCGCTGGTCCTCGAGCGAGCCCAGCTTGGCCTCGGCGCCGAGCAGCGTCCACAACCTGGCCGCGGTCTTCGGCATGGTGGGGTTGTGCAGCACCGCCACCGCGCGCAGCACCTCGGCAGAGGTGTAGAGGATGGTGGCCAGCCTCGCCTTCGCCTCGGGGTCCTTCGCGACCCTCCAGGGCTCCTGCTCGGACACGTACCCGTTGACCGCGCCGACCAGCTCGTTGACAGCGGCCAGCGCGTCGTGGAACGCGAGGGTGTCGATCGCCTGGTCCGCCGCCTTCACGGCCACGGCCAGCCGGTCGGCCAGAGCCTGCTCCGCAGGGCCGTGGTCGGTCGGCTCGGGCAGGACGCCGGCGAAGTACTTGCCGACCATCGCCGCGACCCGGCTCGCCAGGTTGCCCAGGCCGTTGGCCAGCTCGGAACTGTAGACGGCGTTCAGGTGCTCCCAGGAGAAGGACCCGTCGGACCCGAACTGGATGGTCCGCAGGAAGTAGTACCGGAACGCATCGGAGCCGAAATGGTCGGTGATCTCGTGCGGTGCGATCGCGGTCAGCTTCGACTTGCTCATCTTCTCCCCGCCGACGAGCAGCCAGCCGTGCGCGAAGACCTGCTTCGGTACGGCGACGCCGGCGGCCATCAGCATGGCGGGCCAGATCACCGCGTGGAACCGCAGGATGTCCTTGCCGACCAGGTGCACGTCCACCGGCCAGAGCTCCTCGAACCGCTCCGGGTCGGTGCCGTAGCCGGCCGCCGTGACGTAGTTGAGCAGCGCGTCGATCCAGACGTAGAGGACATGCTCCTCGTCCCATGGCACCGGGATGCCCCAGTCGAACGTGGACCGGGTGATCGACAGGTCCTGCAGCCCCTGCTTGACGAACGCGATCACCTCGTTGCGGGCGCTGCTGGGGGCGACGAAGTCGGGCTGCGACTCGTACAGCTCCAGCAGCTTGTCGGCGTAGTTCGACAGCCGGAAGAAGTAGTTGGTCTCCGATACCGTCTCCAGCTCGGTGCCGTGGATCATGCAGCGCCGCGTGCCGTCCTCGTCGACCCGGATGTCGGCCGGGAGCTTGAACTCCTCGCACCCGACGCAGTACAAGCCCTCGTACTCGCCCTTGTAGACGTCCCCCTTGTCGTACAGCGTCTGCCAGAAGTCCCGGACCCGCTCGGTGTGCCGCTTGTCCGTGGTCCGGATGAAGTCGTCGTACTCGATGTCCACGTCCACCCAGGCCGGCTTCCAGGCCTCCTCGACCAGCTTGTCCGTCCACTCCTTCGGCGACATGCCCTGCGCCTGGGCGCTGCGCATCACCTTCTCGCCGTGCTCGTCGGTACCCGTCAGGTACCACTTGCGCTCGCCGCGCTGGGCGTGCCAGCGGGTCAGAACGTCCCCGGCAACCGTCGTGTACGCGCTGCCGATGTGCGGCGCGGCCGTGACGTAGTAGATCGGGGTGGTGGCGTAGAAGGCCTTCTCGTCGAGATCGCGGCCGGCTTCGGACATGGGGAAATCCTAGTGCCCGACTCCAGCGCGACCGCCCGGGCACCCGTGCCGCAGCCGTCAGGCCCGACGGGCGGCGACCACCGCGTCGTACACGGTCCGCTTCGGCAGGCCGAACCGCTTCGCCACCTCGGCGATGGCCTCCTTGCGCGGCGTGCCGGCCTCCTCGTCGGCGGCCACCTCCGCTGCCAGCTCGGCCGGGCCCAGCTCCCTTTCCGCTTGTTCCGCGCCTGCCACGACCACCGTGATCTCGCCTCGCACCCCTGCGGCCGCCCAGTCGGCGAGCTCCGCCGCGCCGCCTCGCTTCACCTCTTCATAGGTCTTCGTCAGCTCGCGGCACACCGCCGTACGACGGTCCGGTCCGAACGCCTCGGCCATCGCGGTGAGGCTGGCCGCGAGCCGGTGCGGCGCCTCGAAGAACACCATCGTCCGGCGTTCGGCGGCCAGCTCCGCCAGGCGCTTGGCCCGCTCCCCCGACTTCCGGGGCAGGAATCCCTCGAAACAGAACCGGTCAACCGGCAGCCCGGACAACGCCAGCGCGGTCAACACCGCGGACGGCCCCGGTACGGCGGTCACCGGTATGTCCGCCTGGATCGCCGCCGCGACCAGGCGGTACCCCGGGTCGGAGACGCTCGGCATCCCCGCATCGGTCACGACGACGACGGTTCGGCCCTCGCCGAGCGCCGCGACCAGCTCGTCGGTCCGCTGCCGCTCGTTCCCCTCGAAGAAGCTCGTCACACGTCCGGTCACGGTGATTCCCAGCTCGGTGGTCAGCCGCCGCAGCCGCCTGGTGTCCTCGGCGGCGACCACGTCCGCCTCCTGGAGGACCCGCGCCAGCCGCGGCGTGGCGTCGCCCAGGTCCCCGATCGGCGTCCCCGCAAGAATCAGTCGCCCGGTCACGCGAGCCATCATCGCAGCCTCTGGGAACCGGCTCGGCACGCCACCAGCGTGGGCGGGGGACGATGACACGGGCGGCTCCGTACGATGGCCACCGTGACAGCCGTGATCGACGACACCGCGAAGCCCGACGAGGCGCGCGACAGGTCGGCCGAAGCGCTCGAGCCGCTCGGCCGGGACGCGCTCGGGCGCCGGCTGCCGCCGCTCAAGGACCGGCTCTACCCACCCATGCCGCGCGACTTCGACGGTGGCTGGATCGCAACGCTCGCGATCACGGCGATGGCCGCGATCCTGCGGCTCTGGAATCTCGGCAACCCGGTCAAGTTCGTGTTCGACGAGACGTACTACGCCAAGGACGCGTTCTCGCTGCTGAAGTTCGGCTACGCGCGGCAGTTCATCGACAAGCCGGAGGGGATCGCGGACAAGCAGATCCTGGCCGGCAACCTGGACGTCTTCAAGGACACTCCGAGCCTCACGGTGCACCCCGAGGTCGGCAAGTGGATGATCGCGGCCGGCGAGCAGCTGTTCGGGATGAACACTTTCGGCTGGCGGTTCATGCCGGCCCTGTTCGGCACGCTGACCGTCCTGGTGCTGATCCGGACCGTCCGGCGGATGACCCGCTCCACCTTGATCGGAGGCATCGCCGGCGTCCTGCTGGCGGTCGACGGCCTGCATTTCGTCATGTCGCGGGTCGCCCTGCTGGACATCTTCCTGGCGTTCTGGCTGGTCTGCGCGGTCTCCTGCCTGATCTGTGACCGGGACTGGACACGCCGCCGGCACGCCGCCAGCCTCGACAGCGGCACCGCTCCAGGCGAACGGCGCACCCTCGGCCGCTGGCTGCTGGTTCGGCCGTGGCGGCTCGCCGCGGGCGTCTGCTTCGGCCTCGCGCTGGGCGTGAAGTGGAACGCGGTGTGGGTGATCGCCGGCTTCGGGCTGCTCGTCTTCGCCTGGGACCTGGGCGCCCGGCGCGCCCTCGGCGTACGCGGCGCCGTCTGGAAGTCCTTCCTGGTGGACGGCATCCCCGCATTCGTCAGCATCGTCCTGGTCGCGGTGGTCACCTATCTCGCGACCTGGACCGGATGGCTGATCCACGACAACTCCTACGGCCATGACTACGCGGCCAACCACCCGGCCCAGGGCGTCATGAAGCTGGTGCCGGACGACTTCCGGTCACTGATCCACTACCACCAGGAAGTCCTCGACTTCCACACCGGCGACTACATCAAGAACGCCACCCACCCCTACTCGTCGCACCCGGCCGGCTGGCCGATCCTGGCCCGCCCGATCGGCTTCGACGCGGTCAACGACATCAAGCCCGGTACAGCGAGCTGCGACGCCCCGGCCGGCACGAACTGCCTCTCGGTCATCTCCGCGATCGGCACCCCCGCGCTGTGGTGGGGCGGAGCGCTGGCTCTGATCGCCGCGGCGGTGCTGTGGATCGGTCAGCGGGACTGGCGCTTCGGCGTACCGGTCGTCGGGTTCCTGACGTGCTGGTTGCCGTGGTTCATGTTCACCGACCGGCCGATCTTCTTCTTCTACGCCGTCACGATGATCCCCTTCACGGTGATGGCACTCGCGCTCGTGCTGGGCCGCATCCTCGGCCCGGCGCGCGCCGCGTTGCAGACGTCGACGCCGCGACGGCTGATCGGCAGCGCCGTGGTCGGGGCGTTCGTCGTCCTGGTCGTGCTGAACTTCGCCTACATCTGGCCCATCCTGACCGACAGGGTGCTCCCGCACCCGGACTGGCTCAGCCGGATGTGGTTCAAGTCCTGGATCTGAGGCACTAGCGGCGCTTGCGGCGGCTGCTGGTCTGGCCGCCCACGCCGCCGAAGAGCGCCAAGCCCTTGAGAATGACAACCGGCGCGTTCGGGTCCGGGTTCTCGCTGCCGCGGGCACCGAAGCCGCCGAAGATACCCACGCCCTCGGTGCGGATCTCCACCCCGTCGGGCACCGTGATATCTATGCCGCCGAAGACGGCGAAGGTCCACAGCACGACCTCGCGGCCCTCGAAGATCGCGTCGGTCATGTCCAGGTCGTAGCCGCCGAAGACGCAGATCGCGTTGGTGCGCCGCTTCACCCGCCAGCGCCCCTTGCGCTCGCCCCCGCCGAAGATGCCGACCACCGTGTCGAAGCTGTCGGCCGGGTTGGCCGGCTCCTCGATCGGTACGACGCTCCCCGACGGCGCAACGGCCGGTCGCGCCGCCGGCCCGGGCACGGCGAGGTCCTGCGTGATCGGCTCCAGCTCGCCGAGAGTGCGCGCGTTCAGCGTCTGCTCCAGCCGCTCAGCGTGCTCGTCCTGCGTGAGCCGGCCCGTCATCAGCGAGTCGCGGAGCACCTCGATCACCCGGTCGCGGTCGGCGTCGGAGGCGCGCAGGTGTGCGTGCGGGTTGGGGCGCTCGGGCAGGTTCTCCATGCGCGAACGATAACCCGGACCCGGACCGCTCCGACCACCCTGATTCAGGCTGACTTCGCACCCTCTTCCGACGTCATCGGCCGGGCCTCCACCACGCCCGTACGGCGCATCGGCCCGGCCGCGCAAGTCGGTCGTCCACAGTTCGACCAGATGTGACGAATCGCGGGCAAGGGTTTGCCCCCTCCCCGGGGGCCTGGAGTGGTGTGCCCCTGGAGCGGTGTGACCGGAGGGGGTCGAGGGGAGGTGTGGGGATCCGGTGCTGCCGCAATCGTTCAGCGCGGCAGCACCGGACAGACCCGTGGTTGCGAGGGAGCCGTCAGGCTGCGTTGCGAACCGAGGCGAGCGCGGTGCTCCAGGCGACGACCTGGTCCAGGACGACGCCGACCGCCTCGGCCTGGTGGGCCGGCGGGGCGAACTCGGAGAAGTCCTTGAAGTCGGTGTAGAGCGACAGTGCGACCTGGGCACGGACGTCTGCGACTTGCAGCTCGCCCATCACCAGGCGCAGGTGCTCCACCGCGCGAGTGCCACCGACCGAGCCGTAGCTGACGAACCCGGCGGCCTTGTTGTTCCACTCGGCGTACAGGAAGTCGATCGCGTTCTTCAGCGCGCCGGAGGTGGAGCGGTTGTACTCGGGGGTGACGAAGACGAAGCCGTCGAACGAGCCGATCTTCTCCGCCCAGGCCTTGGTGTGCGGCTGGCTGTACTGACCCATCGACGGCGGCAGCGGCTCGTCGAGGTGGGGCAGCTTGTACTCCGCGATGTCGACCAGCTCGTAGGCCGCGTCACTGCGCTGCTTGGCGATGTCCAGCACCCACTCGGCGACTGCTGCGCCGTTGCGGCCGGGACGGGTGCTACCGAGGATGATGGCGATCTTTGGCATGACATTCCTTGAGTGAGGGGAGTCCACCGGCCGCGACCAGCGGACGTTTTGATGATGCGTCACCAAAGTACTCATCTAATGGTGATGCGTCAACAAACCGCGTCCGATCCGCGGGCGTCGGCCGGAAGGCCTGCCAGCACCCGGTCCATGACCTCGGTCAGCAGGTCCTGCTCGTGGCGTGACAACCTGTCGAAGAAGTAGCTACGGACCGCCTCGACATGGTCCGGGGCGGCCCCTTCGATCGCGGCACGGCCGGCCTCGGTCAGGCGGACCATCGAGCCTCGCGCGTCGCCGGGACACTCCTCCCGGGCCACCAGGCCGCGCTTCTCCATCCGGCTGACCTGGTGGGACAGGCGGCTGCGCTCCCAGCCGACCGACCGTCCCAGCTCCCGCGTGCGCAGAATGCCCTCCGCCGACTCCGACAGCGGGACCAGCAACGAGTAGTCCGCTCCCGACAGGCCCGACTTCCGGATCAGCTGGGCTTCCAGAGCGCCGTTCAGCTCTCGGTAGAGGTCGCGGTAGGACTGCCACAGGTGCGCCTCACGCTTGTCGAGCCATCGCGGTTCTGCCATGCGTCCATCCTACGCGGGCCTGTTGACATGTCACCGATCTTGGCGTAAGCGCCTGCTGGCCACTGTCACGCGGCGGCCGGCCGGTCGCCCTCCGTGTCGTCGCCGGTTTCGCCGTGCTGATCTGCCTCTCGGTTGCTGCAGGCAACTTACGGGGTGCGGGACAGGGCCACGGCCAGGCCGACCGTCGCCGCCATCAGCACCAGCTCGACGACCGCGAGCCGCCAGAACGCCCCTGGACGTCCCGCCTCGACCCCGGGCAGGGTGGATCGGCGGTGCCACCAGCCGATGGTGACCAGGCAGGTGAAGGCCAGCGCCTTGGCGAAGACCACGGCACCGTAGCCACTCGTCACCCACTGGCTGATCAGCCCCCAGCCCGCCTCCCGGCCACCCAGGTGGACCTCTGCGGTCAACAGGCCCGAAAACCCGATGGACACAGCACAGGCCAGTGCCAGTCGACTGAACCGCCCCACGGCAACGGCGGAGTCACCCGAGCGTACGTAGCGCAGCAGTGCCCACAGACCACCAACCCATGCAGTGACGGCAAAGACATGCACTACCAGGGATGCGGTCGCCAGAATCGACCAGAAGGCAGTACGTTCGAACGCCCCGTGTCCGGTCAGCAAGGGGCCCGTCAGTGCCGCGGCGGCCAGTACAAGAGCAACCCGAGCTGTCGCAACAGTGCGGCATCCGCTGAGGACCACCGCGAGAACGGCGGTCAGCAGCACAGCGGCCACCAGCGCACGCACCTGATCCAGTCCGGCAGCGTCGTTGGCATGGGTTCCGAGATGCGCCAGCGGGATACCAAGGATCACCGTCGCGGTGGTCACCATGAGGCCGATGCTCGCCACAGCCCAGACGCCTGCCGCCGCAGCGGCGTCCTGGCAGGCTCGCAGTCCTGGGCTCGTGAGCCGACCAGCTGTTGCCGGTAGCAACACCACAGCCGCCATCACGCCGCTACAGCAGGCGATGGCGGCCAGGTCCGCCAACAGACGCAGCACCGGCACCGCCCACGACACCGTCGTACTGGCTCCTGCGAGGCGTGCAGACGTCGACTTCGGGGCACCACCGGCAGCGAGCAGTGCCACGACCATCGCCAGCGAGCCGGCAACCGCGATCGCAACGACCAGGGCGGGAGCGGAACCAGTCCGCTCCCGCTCGGGCTGTACGGTCATTGCGGCCCAGGCGCCGGGCCGCGACGCACGATCACTATGGCGAGCGCCACGACGACCAGCATCACCAGCACCATCGCGACGATGACGACAGCTGACGAACTACCACCCTGCGGCGCACTCGCAGCAGGTTGCTGCCCGGTCGCGTGGCCCGCATGGGTCACGGTGAAGCTCGCCGACACCGTGATCGGGTGACCGTCATCGGACACGATGCGTGCGTCGACCTGGTACCGCCCGGCCTCCGTCATCGCCCCGAGCGCCTGCGTGACGGTGGCGTCGACGACCGCGGGCGAACCAGTGGAGACGTTTCCACCGGACGGAGACTTGACCACCACCTCGGCGCCGGTGCTGCCGACCGGCTCGTTGAAGCGCAGCACCACGGCCGTCGGCGGTACGGCCATGGTCGACCCGTCGGGCGGCGACATCGATTCGAGCTTGGCGTGTGCCGCGGCCACCCCGGTGGAGGCCACCAGGCTGAGCAGCGCCACAGCCAGCAAAGCGGCTGGTCGTCGCATGGCGGAACAACTGGACATAGCTGGGGAACCTTTCACGGACACACGGATCACCCGGCCCGCGAGCGAGACGCGCAGCCGGTCAGGACGATGCTGTGAGAACAAGGCATCGGCGGTGGTCCGCGCCGGGAGACGTTGGACGGCAACCACCGCGCCGCGACCGACCGCACATCAGGTATGTCGGACAGCAGGCGACCGACAGCCGGCACCGGTACGACAGTGGCCGATAGCTCCGGCACCAGCCGGGCCAAGATCCGCCCGATCCGCTGGGCCCAGCGATGCGCCCGTCCGAGCAGGGCGACAGCCGCCAGCAGGCCGCCCAGGTGCACAGCCGACATCGCCAAGGCACTCGTGACGCCTCCATGCCCGCCGCCGGACATGCTGAATGCCCCTGCGATCCCATCGTGTCCGGACCTGCCCGAGGTCGACATTCCGGACATCGACATGGTGGGCTCGTGCAGGTGGCCGGTGGTGTGACCGCCTACCGCCGCCGCGACGCTCAGCGTCGTGACGGCGGACGTCGCACGGATCTCAGCGCGCAACTGGTCACCTTCGTCGTCAGCAGGTGCGCAACCGGGGCCTGGCCACACGCCGACCATGGTTCCACAGCCCCGCTCCGACCCTCCGTCCCCCGACCCTGGCCACTATCGCGAACACCTCCCCACCGACGACCTGGCCATCGCCGCCGCGATGGCCAGGGCCCTCGACATCACCCTCGGAGACCCCCTCGCTCACCCCGAGGATGCGGACCGCCACCCCTGGGCGGTCGCCGTACCGTGTGGTGCCCGGTCAGGGACGCGCTTCGTACACGATGTTGAACGGGGTCTCGGCGACCCGGCGGAACCGGCTGAACCCGGCATCGCCGGCGAGACGCCGGATGGGTTCCTCACCGGCCTGGGCGCCCAGCGAGTACCCGCCTTCCTGGGATAGCGCGTTCGGCACGCAGAGGAACGCGGAGAAGGAGTAGTAGACCCGGCCGACCGGGTTCAGGTTGTCGGCCACGGTGTCGCCGGCGTACGGCTCGACGATCATCCAGGTACCGTCCGGGGCGAGCGATTTGCGGATGTGCTGGGCCGCGCGGAGCGGGTCACCCATGTCGTGCAGGCAGTCGAAGGTGGTGACCAGGTCGTACGGTCCGCCGCCGAAGTTCTGCGCCGACGCCACCTCGAAGCTCACCCTGCCCTCCAGACCGGCGTCGGCTGCCCGCTTCGCGGCCTGGTCGACCGAAGCCTGGTGGTAGTCCGAGCCGACGAAGGTCGACGCAGGGAAAGCCTCGGCCATCAGCACCGTCGAGGCACCGTGGCCGCAACCGAGGTCGGCGACCCGCCCGCCCGCCTGCAGCTTCGCCTCGACACCCTCCAGCGCCGGCAGCCAGCTCGACGCCAGGTTCCCGATGTAGCCGGGCCGGAAGAACCGCTCGCAACCGGCGAACACCTCGGGGTCGTGCTGGTGCCAGCCGAAACCGTCGCCGGTCCGGAAGGCCTCGGTGATCTGCGGCTCCGCGCGCAGCGTGCCCAGCGCCAGCTGGAACGCACCCGGAGCGTAGATCGGTCCGTCCGGATCTGTCAGCGCGAACGCCTGCTCCTCGGTCAGCCAGTACTGTCCGGTCTCCGCGTTGTACTCCACGTAGCCGCCGGCGGCCTGGCCGCGCAGCCACTCCTCGACGTACCTCGGTACGGTTCCCGTCCGCCCGGCGAGCTCCTCCGGGCGCAGTGGCGCCTCGGCGAGAGCCCGGTACAACCCGAGCCGGTCCCCCACCACCACGCCGCCCGCCGCCATCGCGGCGCCCAGGTCGCCGACGAATCGGTGCAGGAAGTCCATCAATCGATCCTGATCCACAGCCATTTGCCGTATCCCTCCCAAATAGGTCTTGGAAAGGTTCTACGGTGCTCGCGGCGTGGCGCTCGTGAGTTCCGCCTACCTACATCAAGCGACCCGGCTACTCAGTTCTCCCCCGTCGCCTCGACGTCCAACCCGAGCTCACCGGCCCGTACGACGGCAGCCGCGCGGTTGTGTGCGCCCAGCTTGTCGAGCACCGCGGCGACATGGTTGTCGGCCGTGCGGACGGACACCACCAGGCGGCCGGCGATCTCCGAATTCGTCAGGCCGGCGGACAGCAGCCGCAAGACCTCGAGCTGACGCCGGGTCAGCCCGGCCAGGTTCTGCCGTGTACTGGCGGCTGGACCTCGGGGAATCCCCGTGACCCCGAGCTCGCGAAGTCGGCGCCGGACCAACTGGGCCAGCGGCACCGCACCCAGTGCGTCCAGCTCGGTCAGCGCCTCCAGCAGGTCCGCCGGGTCCTCACTGTCTGCCAATGCGGCCGCCCGCTCGTAGGGATAGCCCAAGTCCTCCCACAGTTTCGCCGCATCTCGCCAGCGGCCGGCCAACTGCAACGCGTACGGATCGTCCTCGGCCAGCGGCTCGACGTGCTCGCCCGCCTTGGCCAGCCAGTAGGCCAGCTCGGGTTGGATCAATCGTTGGTTCCGGCGCCGCGCCTCCTCGTGCACCGGTGCAGCTGTCCGCCGTACGGTCTCGAGGTCGCCACGGAGCCAGGCAGCCTCACAGATCGCCGAGGCGGCAGGACCGGTCCGCTGCAGCTCGGCCAGCTCCGCTGCCAGCTGCCAGGCGTCTGCAAGCAGCGCCTCAGTGGCGCGGCCGCGCCGGACTGCCGCCCGCGTCGTCACGGTCAGTGCCGCACACCGGACCGGACCGTTCGCCGTCAGGCCGTGCTCGGCCTCCCGCGTCGCTTCCTGCCAACGGCCCGCCGCCAGCTCGATTCGGCCTCGCACCACGTGCAGGTACTGGAGGAAGACGGTCTGCTCCGCCTTCTCCGCGAGGTCCATCGCGTCGGGGAGGTAGGTCGCCGCCTCTGCCGGCCGGCGTTCATCGAGCAACTGCCAGATCGTGTTGACGTATGCGCGACACGCGTGGTCGGTCTCACCGGCGTCCAGGGCAACCTGGAGACTCTCCGCGAGCGCCTCACGACCGCCCGGATCGTTCAGGTCCCACTTGGCCGTGCCGAGATTGTTCAGCGCGTGGCTGAGCACGGCGGCGTCACCGCTGTCCCGAGCCAGTGCGATGGCACGCTCGGCGGCGGCGATCGCCTCAAAATTGCGATCCGCGAGCATGTCGAGCTGCGCCTGGTTGCTGTACGCCATCGCGAGCATCCGCCGGTCGCCGGCGTTCACGAGCACGTCAACCGCCTCGCGGGCGGCGACTTCCGCGCCCGGCCGATCACCTTGCCACCAACGGATGCGGGACAACCATCGCAGGCTGCCACCCAGCGACACCGGATCGTCGAGCGCCCGGCGAAGCGCGACCGCCTCCTCCTGGTCAGGTACGGCGCTCCCGCCCTGGTCACCCGTGATGTAGCGCTCGATGACCGACTGCTCGAGCAGCTCAGCCAGTTCCGCCGGCTCGAACAGCTCGCGGAGCTGCAGCAGGAGCCTGTAGTGGGCGCCGGCTTCCCGATGCGCGCCACTGGTCGCCGCCGCGCGGGCCGCGGCCGGCCCGTACCGTACGACGGCCGCCTGGTCGCCTGCCTCGGCGGCATGGTGTACCAATTCGGACAGGTCGACACCACCATGCTCGACAAGTGTCGCCAGCAGCTGTCCGTTCAACGCCGTACGACGCGCGGCCGGGAGGGCGTCGGCGATAGCCCGTCGGGTGAGCTCATGCCGAAACGCCACCCGTCTCGGTGTGACCGCCAACAGGCCGCGCTCCTCGGCGGCGCTCAAGGTCGCCAGGCCGCCCGGCACCACTGCCTCGACGAGCCACCGATCGATCGTGGACGGCACCACGCTGAGCTGTTCCACCGCATCCCGCGTCGCGTCATCCAGACCGCGAAGCCGAGCGAGCACCGCATCGACCACGGTGCGTGGAACGCCGGCGGCGGCTTCGGATGCCAGTACCTCGCTGACGAAGAACGGGTTCCCTGACGTGACCGCGAAGACCTCCGCCGCGTCGACGCCGCTGCCGGTGCTGAGCTCACGAACCGCCTCCGGCGAGAGTCGGCGAAGCGGCAACCGCCGGGTGCGATCGCTCCCGGCCACCAGACCCAGCAACTGCCGCAGCGGATGCTCGCGGTCCAGCTCGTCGTCGCGGTAGGTCAGGATCAGTACGACCGGCAGCTGCCCGATCCGGCGAACGAGGTAGCGCAGCACGTCGAGGGTGGCGTCGTCCGCCCAGTGCACGTCCTCGATCGCGAGCACGGTCGGATGGCCGGACCAGTCGAGCTCCGAGCGCAGCGCCGCCAGGATCCGGTCCCGGTCTGCTCCCCCGGTCAGGGCGGCGGTCAGGTCCGCGCCGACGCTTCCGGCGAGATCGCGGAACGGCCCGAGGACACGCGCAGTGGCCAGGTCGTCGCAGTGCCCGACCAACATCCGGCCTTCCGCCGGCAGCCGTCCACGTACCGCCTCGACCATGCTCGACTTGCCGATACCGGCCTCGCCGTACACCAGCACGACGCAGCCGTCACCCGCCGCCGCGCCCCTGGCCGCGTCGGCCAGCTCGGCCAGCTCGCGTTCCCGCTCGAGGATCCACCGCCCCACCCCCCGATGCTCTCACGGTGGGCGCCTGGCAACGGGTTGGTGGCTGGCGGACACTGAGGGAATGAGGCTCGTGCCTGTGCGGCCTGATCATCGACTGGTCGGGCGAGGTGCCGAGGAGCAACTCCTTGCCGAGCTGCTGCAGAGCGCAGCAGACGGTAAACCCTGTGCGGTGGTCGTCCACGGGGAGGCCGGGGTCGGCAAGACCCGGCTGGTGCGAGAGCTGTGCGGCGAACGCGGGATACAGGTGCTCTGGGGCACCTGCGTGCACTTCGGCAACGCGTCCGTACCGTTCGCACCGATCGCCGGCGCGCTCCAGGACTGGTTGACCGAGGCTGACCAGACCGAGCGTGACGAGGTTCTGGCCGGCATCGATGAGTTGAGCACCCTGCTGCCATCTCTGGGCATCGCCCGAACCACAGACGCGGGCCGCCTGCTCCCCTTGGTCGACCTCGTGCTCCACCGCATCGCCGAGCGACGCACCACGGTGATGATCGTCGACGACCTCCAGTGGTCGGATGTCGCCTCACTGGACGTTCTCGCCTATCTGATCGCCGGGTTCCGGCGGCAGCGGTTGCTGGTTCTCGCTACCTGCCGGGAAGAGGCACGCCACACGGGCCACCCGTTGCACACCTGGCTGGCCGACATGCGCAGGATGCCGTCATTCCACGAGATCCGCCTGGAACGGCTCGATCTCGACGCCACCGTCACGCAGATCGAGGACCTGCTGGGCCGGCCCGCGGACATCGAGCTCGCCGCACAGATCCAGGCGCGCTCGGGCGGCAACCCGTACCTGACGGAGTTGCTGGTCGGGGGTCTGCCCAGCTCCGAACCCGTTGACCCGGCGACTGTCCCGACCGCGCTTCGGGAGGCGTTGCTCTCCACCTGGCACGGCTTGTCGGAGAAGTCGCGGCAGCTCACCCGAGTCCTCGCAGTCGGCGGTCGCCCGACACTGCCCGCCGTACTGGCCGCGGTCGCGGCCGAACACGGAGTCGAAGCCGAACTGTTGCCCGACTGCCTGGCCGAGGCCCAGGAGCACGGCGTCGCACAGCCCGCCGTCGACGGCACGCCTTGGTTCCGGCACCCACTACTCGCCGATGTCTTGTACGACGGCATGCCTGCCGCCCAAGCGGCTCGAATACATGCCAGCTATGTACGCGTACTGGAGTCACTGAGCGGTGGTTCGCCGGAGGCGGTCGCCGCCGACCTCGCGGTTCACAACGAGCGGGCTGGACGGATCGATGAGACGTACCGCTGGTCCCTGACGGCTGCCGACCATGCGGCGCGGTTGCAGACGCCGACCGAGGAAGCCATCCAGCTACAGCGAGCCTGCAGACTCTGGGACCAGGTCTCGCCGGCGATTCGCGGATCACGCCCCGACCGGATCGCTTTGTTGCGACGGGCAAGCATCGTCTGCACGAGAGCGGGCTGGGTGGACGTCGTCATGGAGCTGCTGGACCAGGCACTCGGCCTGGTCGACAGGGACAGCGAGCCACTCCTGGCCAGCACTCTGCTCGTCAGCCGTGCCGTCGCACACTGGCGGCGGACGGCACCGAGGACGGCCGAGCTCGATGAGCTTCTGGAAGCCGTCAAGCTGACCGCCGCGTTCCCGGACAGCCCTGAGCGCGCAGCCGCTCTGGCTGAGCTCGCCTTTCTGGAGAGTTGGAGCAGCACGCCCGAGGCGACGTCGCATGCGGACGAAGCCGTTCGGGTCGCCCGGGGAACGGGCTCCGAGCCGGTACTCGCGCAGGCACTCAAGTCGCGAGCGTCCGCGTACTGCAACGAGGCCCCCCAGGTCTGCTTGGCAGACGCGGAAGAAGCCGAGCGACTTGCGCGCTCGTGTGGTGACATGGACTGTCTGGTCGATGCGGCGATCTGGCGTTACAACGCGTTGCAGCAGCTCGGTCGCACCGAGGAGGCCATGGACGTGACCCTGGCCGCCTATGAGGACACCGTTGCCGCAGGCGCCGGAGCATGGGGCTACTTCCTCGCGTGCCTGGCCACACAGAACCTGATCGTCTCCGGACGTTGGGACGAGGCGCACACGGTGCTCAGGTCGGCGCTGGCCGCCCGCTGCACCGGCATCCCCGGAGGTGGCGTCAGGCTGGTAGCGGCGAAACTGGCCGTCAGGTCGGGTCGGCTGACCGAGGCGAGGCAGCACCTCAGCCGAGCTCTGGAACTGGTTTCTGACGAGTTCGCCGGGCTGCGCGACGGCCTGGGCGTGATCGGCGCCGAGGTGCTCGTGGCCGAGGGCAAACCGCAGGAGGCACTGGACTGGCTCCGCCCGCGACTCACCGTCCCGGGGCAGGCTCCGCTCGACGAGGACGACGATTCGCTGGTCATGTACGCCCGGGCGGCGGCCGAGCTCGCTCGGACAGCCAGGGACAGCGGTGACCTCGCCGGCGTCGCCAGAGCAGTGGCAGCGGTCGAGCAGGTCATCGACGACTGGCCGCGCGAGCCCTTCGTGACGCAACGAGCCGCTGTCGACGTCCAGTCGATGAACCAGTCGCTCTTCCTGGCCGAGCTTGCCCGTTGTCGAGACGATCCCGATCAGGCCGAACGGTGGCAACGCGCCATCGAGACCTGCGGCGTGGCCGGCGCACCATGGGCGCAGGCGCTCTCCCGGTTCCGGTACGCCGAAGCGGCGCTTGCGGCCGGCCGGTCGACGCCGAGCGTGAGCGACTGCTTGCGTCGTGCACATCGCTGCGCCGTCGCGATCGGGGCGAGACCGCTGCAGGACCAGACCGAATCACTGGCCCGGCGTTCGCGGATCAGCCTCCGCCAGCCGGCACCGGTCGCCGTAGCGGGGCAGGCTGACACCCCGTTGTCAGGCCTCACGGATCGCGAACGGGAGATCCTGACCTTCCTGGTGGCAGGCCGTTCGAATGGAGAGATCGCCAAGCAGCTCGTCATCAGCGACAAGACCGTCAGCGTCCATGTCTCCAACATTCTTCGAAAGACCGGAACCTCGAGCCGCGTCGAGGCGGCGGCCCTGGCAGAACGGCTGGACGGTCTTGGTGGCGGTTGATTTCGCCACCAAGACCGTCTGACCAGCCGATCAGTGCGCGGGCGCTGACCGGCGCCGAAACAGCCAGATGCCGCCGACGGCCAGGCCGGCTCCGCCGAGTGCTCCGGCACCTGTCTGCAGTGTCTCGTCGGCGGTGTCGTCAACCGCGACCTCAGTGACGGCCGGCGGGCTCGGGACGAGCACGACCGGCTCCTGCTGCCGAGTGTCGGGCTCTATGTCGCGTGCCGACGCGTCGCTCGCGCCGAACACGACAGCGCCGATCACCAGTACGGGCAGCGCTGCGACCGAATAGATGTGCTTCATGATCTCCTCCTCACGGCGCGGATCGCCGTCTCCTTCGACGATCGGTGCCGAGGCCACCGCGCCGCATCGGGCGCAACCCCTCAGATCAACCCGCAGACCACCTCAGATCGCGGGTACGAACGGCTGAAGGTCCAGGCCGGGTCCTCAGGCTGAACCTGCAGAAACTCGCCGCGCGGCCGAGCCGTCGAATTGCCCCCGGCGGCTGTAGGGTGCGCCTGGGTGTGCCGGGAAGTCTGGTCGGCGATGACCCACCCCTGCTCGAAACCCGGAGACAGTACATGATCAACCACAGGTTGCTGACGTTCGCCGCATTGACCACCCTGGCGCTGTCCCCGGCCCTGGCAGGCTGCTCGAGCGCCAAGGATTCAGGGGCTCCATCCCCCTCGGCCGACACCTCCACGACGGCCACCCCGGCCGTGTCCGCGAAACCGACCTCCCCGTCGACCAAGCCGGCGGCCGGGAAGACCAGGACCAAAGCCGAGCTGAAGAAGGCTCTGCTGACGCTCGGCGACATGCCATCGGGATTCTCGATCGAGCCCGAGGAGGCTGACGGCGGCGGGGATGTCAGGGCGTCATCGACGAAGTCCGCCTGCGCCCGTCTCGTGGCCCTGACCAACGCGGACAACCCACCAGGATCCAAGGCGTCCGCCCACGAGTCGTTCTCCGGCGGCCTGCAGGGTCCGTTCATCGACGAAGGTCTCGACGCGATGGGATCGGCCAAGGCGGTCGCGACGTTGCAGCAGAACTTCAGGAACGCCATCAAGGCCTGCCGTTCGATGAAGCTCACCATCCCTGGTGAAGGCAGTTCGACCGTCAGCGTCCGCCTGGTCTCTGCACCTCAGGCCGGGACGAGCCCGGTCGCGGTGCGCTTCACCGCCACCAGCGGACCCTTCGAGGGGCTGGAGGTGACCATGGTGACCACAGGTGTGGACGATGTCGTCGTCTCGCTCACCATCGTGGCCGGCGTACCCGAAGACGTCGACGGAGCCACTGAGGCAGCGGTCGGCAAGGCACGCGAGGTGCTTGGGGCGAAGTCCGGGACCTGAACGGTACGACCGGCGGCGCTCAGGTCGAGGCGGGGGCGAGGCGGGACCAACTGCGCTCGTCGGCCCAGATCGAGTACGGGTCCAGATACGGCCGCAGGAGGTCCGTCAGCTCCGCGTCGCCCCGGTCGTTGAGCTGGTCCGACGCGACTTTCCGCGCCACTCCGGCAAGGAAGTCCGCGACCTGTACGCGTGCATCCACAGTTGATCCCACCAGCGTGAGGCTCGACAATCGGCCTTTGGGTTCCGGCCCACTGACCAGCTCCTTGAGCTGAGCGATGCGCCAGGCCGACAGCGTGTTCTGGCGATCATGAACGATGGACACTGCATGCCGCCCTTCCCCCCAGTAGTCGACCGCGCGGACGAGGGCGGGGATCAAGGGGTCCAGGGCCGGTACCAGCTGCGGCCTCTCGAGGAGCCGGGCCCGGTAGGAGTCGGCAAGAGGCCTGGCCTGCCGAAGCAGCGCCAAGATCTCGGCAGCGGGACCGGATGGTCCGGTGCGGAGCAAGCTGTCGATGGTGCGGAAGAACGAGTCGACCGAGGTCGTCACGTCCAGCCGATCGGTGGCCCGCATCAGGTCGTTGGCCGCGGCCAAGAGGGCCTGCCACTGTTCGTTCCCGAACGCGCGCTGGCCCTCGCGGTACAACGTGACAGCCGGTGCGTTGGTCTCCAGACCGACAACCGGACCGGGCTGTCCGACGAGCAGGTCGACGACTCTGTCCACGACGAAGAACGTCTTGTCGATGAGGAACACGCGAGCGCTGCCGTGGAGTGGACCCGAAGGCCCGAGCAGCCAGATGAGCACGGGTCGATGCTTCTCGCGAAGCACGTGAGTGGCCTTGTACTCCGTCGCGGGTGAGCGAATCCTGTTCCGCAGCTCGTGGACGCACTCGGTCGCCGCCTCGAAGTCCAACCGAACGCCGGCGTGCGCGAAGACATCTGTGGTTCCGCCGACGAGTTTCTGGCCCTCGTAGCCGGACTCGTCGCAGGCGACCTCCACCAGTTGACTCTCCGGTGGGGCGGCCTGATCGCAACCCGAATCCCTCACCGGACGGGGTTCCCCAGCCAACACCGCAGCCCTCCGTCAGACGACCGACGGGGTCAGCCTGTCATGCGCGACACCGATCGGCGTAGCGAATTATCGAGCGGACCCATCCGGTGCCATCGGACGAAGGTGACTTGCACGAATTTGCATCCTCGATTCGATATCACATCTCGACGTGCAGATATGTTTCCGAGCGCTCGGAATGGGAGCCACCGCGACCTCGCCGCTCGACGAGCCTTCGTCGGCTCCCGATCATCAGGCCGTAGGTGGCCGTCAGCCACGGCTTGATGCGGGACAGTATTCTCCAAATGCCCTCTGAGCCGATGATCACGGGAGAACCGTGTGCCTGACCGTCCGTATGTAGTGCTGTCGGTGGCCGCTTCGATCGACGGCTACATCGACGACAACAATCCCGAACGACTGGACCTGTCCAACGAGGCCGACTTCGACCGCGTCGACGAGGTTCGCGCAACGGTCGACGCCGTGCTGATCGGGGCCAACACCATCCGGCGCGACAATCCACGACTGCGGGTCCGCTCGCAGGAGCGGCGTGCCCGCAGAGTAGCTGCCGGTCTGCCTGAGCTACCGCTCAAAGTCACCATCAGCAGCAAGGGTGACCTCGATCCTGCCTCGAAATTCTTCGCCACCGAAGACGTCGAGAAGCTGGTTTACGTGCCGTCTGCGGCTGTTACGAGTGCCACCGGTCGGCTGGGACATGTGGCGACGGTGGTCGGGGCCGGCGATCCTCTCGACCTTGGAGTCGTGCTCCCGGATCTTGCCAAGCGCGGCGTACGGCGTCTGATGGTCGAAGGCGGCGGTCACATCCACACCCAGTTCCTCACCGCCGAGTTGGTCGACGAGATCCAGCTGGCGATCGCCCCGTTCTTCGTCGGCGACCCCACCGCGCCCCGTATGGTCGTCCCGGGGGCGTTCACGCAGGATCTCCGGAATCGGATGAACCTGACCGAGGTGCAGCAGATCGGCGATATCGCCTTTCTGCGCTACCAGCTCAACGAGCCGGCCGATGCCTGACGCCATCACCCCTCGAGATCGCGAATGGCTGCAGAAGGCCATCGATCTGTCGAGATCCTGTCCACCCTCCACGACGGCATTCTCCGTGGGCGCGTTAGTGGTCGGGGCCGACGACGACGTCATCTCGACCGGCTACTCACGCGAGGGCGATCCGCACGACCACGCCGAAGAGACGGCCCTCGCGAAACTCTCGCCGGCTGACGCCCGGCTCACGTCGGCGACGATCTACAGCAGCCTTGAGCCGTGCAGTGAGCGGTCCTCGCACCCTTTGACCTGTACACAGCTCATCCTGGCCGCGGGAATCTCCAGGGTTGTCCTCGCCTGGCGCGAACCGCCGCTCTTCGTCGGCTGCGAAGGTGTCGAACTCCTGCAATCTGCCGGCTGCGAGGTGATCGAGATTCCTGACCTTGCGGATGAGGTTCGGGCGATCAACGCGCCACTGCTAGGCGACTCGGCATCCAGTCAGTGATCGATGACCTTCAGCACGTCTCCCGTGCTCCCTGCCGGCCTGGTTAAACCGCCTTGGGAACTGACTGGCTCCTGACTGTCGGACGCGCGACGTTGTGACGACGACACCGCACACGGCCTGGTCCGATTGTGACTTCTCCATGTAGCCATAGCCGAGCAACCATGCGGGCCGCGTCAATCGCCTCACGAGATCACCATGCGCTGCATGAGCGCAGGTCCAGCGTGAGAGAGTCACCGTCATGGCAACCTTTACCCGATCCGACGAACTGCAGGGAGCGGAGTTCGTCGACGCGGGCGCGCCGGAGACCCGGATGGCCTACGCGCGGCCTGGGCCACGCTCGAGCGCACATGGGCGGCCACGCTTGAGCGCGTCGCGGCCATGCCGGCTGGCACGGTCGACGTGTCGGTAGGCGGCGAGTGGTCGTTCGCGCAGACGCTGCGGCACCTGGTCATGGCCACGGACACATGGCTGGGCCGGGCGATCCTGGAGATCGAGCAGCCATTCCACCCCATCGGTCAACCGAACGCCGAGTACGAGACCGACGGCAACGACATGTCGATCTTCACGACGGTCACACCGTCGTACGCCGAAGTGCTCGAGGTCCGAGCAGGCCACGTCGCCATGGTGCGCAACTTCCTCGTCTCCGTCACATCAGACGAGCTGGCCGCGACGCGCAAGAACCCGTGGGACCCCGAATACGAGGAGACCACCCTCTCTTGCCTGCACGTGATCCTCGAGGAGGAGTGGGAGCACCACCGCTACGCCGTACGCGACCTCGACGCGATCGAGGCGGAGTCCGACGCGTGAACCGGCGTCGGCCGAATGCGCCGAACCGGCATCAACACCGTCAATCCCGCATCCCGCTCAAACCTCCCTGTCATCGGCATCACAGCGCATTGTCAGGTTGCCGTTACTTGACGTGGAGGGCAATGGTCCCAGCGCAATCGATGGCCTCGGCGTGGGTGGTATCGACCTCCAGGTCATACTTCACGCCTTGGTGGACCGCGTCAGCCTGCGAGGCGGCCATTCCCGCGATCCGATCACCCCGGGCGATCTCGCGGCCCGCAGCGACGGCAGCGTCACAGCGCACCCCGACCCACAAGACCTTGAGGTCGCCGGTGGCATCTTCCCAACGGCGCTGCGAGGTCCCTCCGCCAAGGAGACGGCCGATGGGCCGACGGAAGCGCGGTTGGCGCCTCAGCGCGGGGCGATCTGGATCAGCTCGTCGCCACCCGTGACCCACACCGAGCCCAAGCCTTTGGTGACACCAGCGGCTCCCGTGTCTAGTTCCAGCGAACCCACCGCCTCGAGCGTGGTCGGGTCGAGACGTAGTAGCGCGCTGCTGCCCGGACCGCTCTTGTCCACCACCCATACGGAGTCCGCGTCACCAGCGAGCCCGAGGATGAGGCCCGGCTCTTCCCTCATGGCCGTGATCGCGTTGCTACGGGCATCGATCCGGCTCACCTTGGACCCGCAGATCCGCGAGCCGACCCAGGCTGCCCCTGCGATAGCGTCCAGACCCCCGCAGGAACCCCCGGGAACCGGCACGGTCGCCAGGACTTGATACGTTCGGGCGCTGACCCGGACGACTGTCTTGTCGCTGTCCACGCCAACCCAAACGTCGTCTCCGTCCACTGCCACGTGTCCAGGTCCCTGCGTGGGAGCACCGAGCGGGATCCGGGTGGTCACCTTGTTGGTCGCCGATTCGATGCGGGCCAGCGCGCCGTGGGCGCGACCGTGGTGCAAGGCGACCCAGACCGCATCCTTCCCAGCGTCGAGGCCCCAGGGTGCGTCGCCGACCTTGACGACGGCCCGCACCTTGAGCGTCCTGGGGTCGATCCGGACCACCGTTCCGGCTGCAGTGTCCGAGGCCCACACCGAGTCCTTGTCGGTGGTGACGAACGCCTCTGTTCCGGTCTCGGTTGCCGCGGCGGCGAGGACGACCCGCCCCACTGGGATACCGGCAGCGCTGACCTTGACCACCGTGTGCGTCGCAGGGCTCGTCACCCAGACCGCGCCGAACCCAGTGGTCGCGACAAACGCCCCCGGTAGAGGGATCCGGCGAACGACGTCACCAGGCGAGGCGGCGGCCGCGGTCGACGTGCCGCTGGCAGGCAGCGCCGTCGACGTCGTCGACGTCGTGGCGGCAGGCTGGGTCTCTCCCGCATTCCCCGCCGCTCCCCGCGCGCAGCCGCCGATCATCACACCAGCGGCGAGGGCCGCCACGACCACATTCATCCGACTCCGGCTCACGGTTGTCCCCCTGTCGCTCAACGCTTCCCGGCGGAACCGATGGTCCTCCGCGCCGGCGACTTTGTCATGGAATACTCCTCGTCGCCGCCCGCG
Organism: Kribbella sp.; assembly: GCA_035759015.1. Lineage (GTDB taxonomy): Bacteria > Actinomycetota > Actinomycetes > Propionibacteriales > Kribbellaceae > Kribbella. The sequence goes on along the minus strand of DASTVQ010000150.1, from coordinate 1,483 downwards.
ACGACATGACCGCGGCGGTCCCCAAATGGTTCCCAGGCACCGACGAGTGATCATGGTCGCCCCGGCGTATGGCCGAGAGAGCATCGCCTGAACGGCCTCGTAGCGCTCACCTGGTCCGCCGCTCATCGGAACAACCGCGCACAACGCGGCTACTGATGTGTTCCCATGACCGCTCGGGCCGGCGCAGGCTCGATTGAGTTGCCCGGCCGGACGCGCTTGTCGCGGCTGCCCACCGCGGTTTGGTGTTGCTCTTTGATGGCGTGCGGCCCCGGCCGGTTGCCATGGCGAGGCGTGGCTTGAGAAGGGTTTGCTCTGCTCGCAGTAGCGTTGCCCGTCCTCGCTGACAACAGGTGGGCGAAGCAAACGCCCATCACATGCCGACCGCACCATCCGTCGTCTCACGCAACAAGTCGAGATGACCGCAATGCCGTGCCGTCTCCTGGATCATGTGGATCATCGCGTAGCGCAGTGTGAAGTCCATGCCCTCTCCGCGGGCGGCATCGTCGAGGTGGGAATCTGCGACCGCGCGTCGAGACCTCGCGCACTCCTCGACGTAGTCGGCCACGATCGTAGCGAGCGTGTCGCCGGGCTCGATCCGGAAGTTGCCGTGCAGGTCGTCGTCGGTCCACGGCCAGGTCACGTCGAGGTCCGCGAAGTCGATGCTGAACCAGAACCGCTCCGTTCCGGTCAGGTGCTTGACCACGGTGGCCGGCGTCAGCGTGGACGGCGAGGCAGCCGCGGTGAACGCCTGGGTGTCGGTTAGACCGGCCACCTTGTTGACCACCGTTGCACGATAGAAGTCGAGCATGCTGTCCAGCATCGTCCTTTCGGAGCCGTGCTGGATCGGTCGTGAGCGCGCCACCGGCGCCACATCGGTCATGGCGACAGCGTAGGCACGATAGGTGGAGTCTCCGCTCGCCAGAGCGAGCCGGACACGCCATGGGAGTGCGTTTCGTGCGAGCGTGCGCCGGTGGTCGGCAACGAACAGCGCCTCTGACCCTCTCGACATTGCACCGCGGCATTACGCCATCGGAGGGTCGTGCAGGACGGTCACCAGCTCGCCCTCGGCGCGCCCTGGCCCGATCTACACCCACGTGCGGTCAGAGGTGACCCGGCAGGCCCTCAAGCAGCTAGGGGCCAGCCTGGACGGGCTGGGCTCATGAGCGGGACCGACTGCTGCGCGTTGCTGCTGCATCAGACGGAAGAAGCCCTTCCCGATGAGCCGGAAAGGGCCTCTGACCTGGGTGGAGCTGAGGGGATTCGAACCCCTGGCCTCCTCGTTGCGAACTCGGCGCGCCCTGGTCATGTCGGGCCATCCAGGCGTAGCTGCCGGCCGCTCGATGGGCATCCGAGACCATGCTGGCCGGACTGGTTGCTGTACTTCGCTGCTGTACCGGGCGATAGCCGAACCCCAAGCCCGCTGATAATCGGGCCGATCTGCTCGATGTTGCTTGTTGTGGCCCGAAACGCCTTTATTTCTTGG
>DASTVQ010000149.1:0-6095 GCA_035759015.1 Kribbella sp. | reverse complement strand
CCGAGGACGACGAGGACGTCCACACCGCGCTGGAGCGAGGGTTGCTCGCGCGGCTCGGCCCGGAGCTGGGTGGTCGGCTGCGCGCGGGCCGGTCCCGCAACGACCAGGTTGCGACGCTGTTCCGCAGCTACCTGCGCGATCACGGGCGGATCATCAGCGGACTGGTGCTCGATCAGGTCGAGACGCTCGCCGACCGGGCCGAGGAGCACCTCGGTGTCGCGATGCCGGGACGAACCCACCTGCAGCACGCGCAGCCGGTGCTTCTGTCCCATCACCTGTTGGCGCACGCCTGGCCGTTGATCCGCGATCTCGAACGGCTCGCCGAGTGGGACCACCGGGTCGCCGCCGATTCGCCGTACGGGTCGGGGGCGCTGGCGGGTAGCTCGCTCGGGCTGGATCCGCAGTTCGTCGCGACCGAGCTGGGGTTCACGAACTCGTCGGCGAACTCGATCGACGGGACGGCGGCGCGCGACTTCGTGGCGGAGTTCGCCTTCGTCACGGCACAGCTCGGCGTCGACCTGTCCCGGCAGGCCGAGGAGGTGATCATCTGGGCGACCAAGGAGTTCGGCTTCGTCGAGCTGGACGACGCGTTCTCGACCGGGTCGAGCATCATGCCGCAGAAGAAGAACCCGGATGTCGCCGAGCTCGCCCGCGGCAAGGCAGGTCGGTTGATCGGCAACCTCACCGGTCTCCTTGCCACACTGAAGGCACAACCGCTCGCCTACAACCGCGACCTGCAGGAGGACAAGGAACCGGTCTTCGACTCTGTCGACACCCTCGAGGTACTGCTGCCGGCCTTCACCGGGATGATCCGCACGCTGAGGTTCAACACCGAGCGGCTGGAGGAGCTGGCGCCGCAGGGGTTCTCGTTGGCGACCGACATCGCGGAGTGGCTGGTCCGGCAGCGCGTGCCGTTCCGGGTGGCACACGAGCTGGCCGGGGCCTGTGTACAGGCCTGCGAGAAGCGTGGCATCGAGCTGTGGGACCTGTCCGACGAGGAGCTGGCCGCAATCTCGCCCGAGCTGACCCCGCAAGTGCGGTCGGTGCTGAGCGTCGCCGGCTCCGTTGCCTCGCGCGACGGCCGAGGTGGCACCGCTCGCGTCCGGGTCGAGGAGCAGCTGGCTGAGATGCGTGCGCGCGCCGCTGTCCACCGCGATCGCCTCACCCGGGCGTGACCTAGTCTCGCCTCCATGCCCCGATCTCCGTTGCAACCCGGCCCCGTGACCCAGCCGCGCTTCGAGCGGTCGGAACCGGTGCGTCGGGACCTCCTGGCCGGACCGGTGCTCGACGTCGCGCCCCGATTGCTCGGCACGGTGCTTCGCAGCAGCACCGCAGCCGGTACGGTCGCGGTTCGCTTGACGGAAGTCGAGGCGTACGACGGCCCGGACGACCCCGGCTCGCACGCCTACCGGGGCAGGACGCAGCGAAACGCGGTGATGTTCGGCCCGCCCGGGCATCTCTACGTCTATTTCACCTACGGCATGCATTTCTGCATGAACATCAGCGCAGGCCCGGACGGAAGGCCATCGGCGATTCTGCTCCGGGCCGGCGAGATCGTCGAAGGGATCGAGCTGGCCCGATCCCGCAGAGGCACCACTGTCGCGCACCGGGATCTCGCGCGCGGCCCTGCCCGGATGTGCGTCGCCCTAGGGATCGACCGAGCCGCGAACGGGGCTGACCTGCTCGCCCCCAGCGAGCGCCTTCAACTGCTGGAGGGGTCGGGCTTCGACGGTGTTGCGGAGACCGGACCGCGGGTAGGCCTGCGCGAGGCGGCGGACCGGCCATGGCGGTTCTGGATCGGCGGGGACCCGACCGTCTCGCCGTACCGCCCGCACGTTCCGAAGCGTCGCCCTTCGGCGACCTGAGCACCCACAGAGCGCATCTCGACCCCGGTCAGCGTTGGGCGAGCTCAAGGACATGGTCGAGTTGCGGAAGACCGTGCTGCGGCTCTGGATCGGGGAACAGCCCGATGTGGTGCACGCCGGCCGCAGCCAGCGCATCCAGGTGCGCCGCCGCGTCGTCGAGAGTGCCGATCGGGCCGATCTCCTGCCACCACTCGGGCGGCATCGAGACCAAGCCCGCCACGCCCGACCTCTCGTACCGGCCGACCAGGTCGTCGTAGAACGGCAACGGCTTGAGCGCCGGGATGCGCTCGTCGAGAAGCCCAGCAAGCCAGGGTGCGCACCACTCGTACGCCGTGGCTCGGTCGCTGCGCACACAGAAGGCGCTGAAGGCGGTCACCACGAAGCCGTCCGGCGCGCCGGCCTGGTCGACTGCTGCCCGCACGTACGACGGGCTGGCGGGCTCGGCGAGGACGACGCCCCCACCCACGCGGCCGGCCAGCGCGAGAGACTTCGGCCCGCGAACGCCGAGCAGGAGCGGCGGTGGCTCTGTCGGCGGCTGGTCCAGCTTCACGTCCCGTAGGTGGACTTCCTTGCCCTCGATGGTGACGCTCTCCCCGGCGAGCATGCGGGTGACGGCGACCGTCACCTCCTCCAGGGTGGTCAGCGGAGATCTCGTGCGGGCGCCCATCTGGTCCATCCACTCCTGCACGCCGTGACCGATGCCGGGCAGGAATCGGCCGGGTGCGAGCGCGCAGACAGTGGCGATCTCCATCGCGGTGACTGCCGGGTTCCGCGCGACCGCGGGCAGGATGCCGATGCCGACGGTGAGCCGCTCGGTCACGCTCAGCGCGGCGGCCGCCAGCGTTGGCGCGGCGGTGTAGAAGCAGTCCTCGATCACCCAAAGCTCGTCGGCGCCGCCGGCCTCCAACCGGCGGGCGACGTCGGTCACCAGCGCCGCCGGGAAGGTACGCGGGAAGCACATCCCGAGGGCGGCAGAAGTCGAAGTCATGTCGAGACCGTAAACGCCCGCTCCGACAATCTCGACAACGCGCGTACGGGCCCTCCGGACAGGTAGGTTCGTGCCCATGGCCCGTCCGCACTACTCCTCGCTGTTGGAGGACTGGTTCAACGTCGGCTTGCAGGCGTTCTTGCGCCGGCGCGGGTGGCGGGAGCGGATCATCCCGCACATCGGGTACGGCAACGAGGACTTCGTCCGGGTACTCGCCCGCGTGGTGCTGAGCCGCGATCCCCGCAACCAGCCCCGCTACGACGAGGACCAGGTCGTGCGCGGCTGGCGGGTCTTCGTCACCGCCCCGGCCACCGGCGTACCGGTGTCGGTCACGGTCGCGGGGCAGACCTTCGAGGCGATCACCGACCGTGGCGGGTTCGTGGACCTGTGCGTGCCGGTTTCGCTGGAGCCGGGCTGGCACGAGATCAGTCTCGGCGTGCATGGCGACCGGCGGGCCCGCGGGCAGGTGCACGTGGTTGATCCGGCCGCGACGTTCGGGCTGGTCAGCGACATCGACGACACGGTGATGCTGACGATGCTGCCGCGGCCGCTCATCGCGGCCTGGAACACCTTCCTGCGCGACGAGCAGGCTCGCCGGGTGGTGCCGGGCATGGCCGAGATGTACCGCGAGCTGTTGTCCGACCATCCGGGTGCGCCGATCTTCTACCTCTCCACAGGCGCCTGGAACACCGCTCCCACGCTGACCCGCTTCCTGGCTCGGCACGGGTATCCGTCCGGCCCGATGCTGCTGACGGACTGGGGGCCGACCAACACCGGCTGGTTTCGCAGCGGCCGGGAGCACAAGGCCAGTGCGCTGCGCCGCCTGGCGGGGGAGTTCCCGTCCGTGCGCTGGGTGTTGGTCGGGGACGACGGGCAGCACGACCCTCAGCTGTACGGCGAGTTCGCTCAGACGCATCCGGAGCACGTGCGCGCGATCGCGATCCGCCAGCTGACTCCGGCCGAGCAGGTCCTGTCGCACGGTCTGCCGGTGCCGAATCCGGACCCGGGCGCACACAGTCCGCACCGCCCGACGGCAGCCACCGTGCAGGGTCCGGACGGTCATGCGCTGGTCGCCCAGCTGCGTGCCGTGCTGTCCCGCCCGGAGACGGCCTGAGTGAGCGGTCTGCCGACCATACGGCAGGCTAGAGCCTTGTCACCAGGACCTGGACTCGCAGGCGGGTCGCCAGCTCAGACCCAGGACACTGGTGCGTGATTCGACGTACTCGAGGAGAAACCAAGTGACCGACAGCGGGACCGACAGCCGCACCCAGGTGCTCGACGACCTGGAGAGCCGTGGCCTGATCGCGCACTCCACCGATCCCGATGCCCTGCGGGCCGCCATGTCGGCCGGACCAATCACCACGTACGTCGGCTTCGACCCGACCGCGCCGAGCCTGCACATGGGGAACCTGCTGCAGCTGCTGACGATGCGCCGGCTGCAGCTGGCCGGTCACAACCCGATCGGGCTGGTCGGTGGCGCTACCGGGCTGATCGGTGATCCCAAGGAGTCGTCCGAACGCGTGCTCAACCCCAAGGACGTCGTCGCCCAGTGGGTCGAGCGGGTCCGCGGGCAGGTCGAGCGCTTCCTCGACTTCGGCGGGCAGAACCCGGCCCGGATCGTGAACAACTACGACTGGACCAAGGACCTCAACACGCTGGACTTCCTCCGTGACATCGGGAAGCACTTCCCGATCAACCGGATGCTCGGCCGGGAGGTGGTCAAGGCGCGGCTGGAGCAGGGGATCAGCTACACGGAGTTCAGCTACGTGCTCCTGCAGTCGTTGGACTACCTCGAGCTGTACCGCCGGTTCGGCTGCACGTTGCAGACCGGGGGCAGTGACCAGTGGGGCAACCTCACGGCCGGCGTGGAGCTCATCCGGCGAGTGGAGTCGGGCAAGGTGCACGCCTTGGCGACGCCGCTGGTGACCAAGGCGGACGGGACCAAGTTCGGCAAGACCGAGACCGGCAGCGTCTGGCTGGACCGGGAGTTGACGTCGCCGTACGCCTTCTACCAGTTCTGGTTCAACACCGACGACCGCGATGTGGTGCAACTGCTCCGGTACTACACCTTCCGCAGTGCCGACGAGCTGGCTGCGCTCGAGCAAGCGACCTCGGACCGGCCGCAAGCCCGCGAGGCACAGCGTGCCCTGGCCGAGGAGCTCACGAGCCTGGTTCACGGCGAGGACGAGACCCGCCGCGTGCAAGAGGCGTCCAAGGCGCTCTTCGGCCAGGGGGAGCTCGCGTCGCTCGACGGCGGAACGCTCGTCGCAGCCCTGCGCGAGGCGCCCCACGTGGAGCTCGCGGCCGGTGAGCCGATGCCCTCGTACGGCGACCTGCTGGTCAAGGCAGGGCTGGTCGCCAGCAAGTCCGCCGCGCGCAGGACCGTCGCGGAGGGCGGGGGATACCTGAACAACGTGAAGGTGAGTGACGCCGACTACGTGCCCGGCACGGACGACCTGCTGCCCGGGGGCGCGTTGGTGCTGCGGCGCGGGAAGCGGTCGTTCGCCGGCGTTCTGGCGTCGCCCGCCGGCGGCTGAGCCTTCGCACGGAGGGGTCGCGCGAGGCAAATTACACCCTTGTGATCCTGCCCACCGGGAGGCGATTTGACTCATCGCCCACGGGCTACGTAATGTTCTTCTTGTTGGAGCGAGTGCGGGACGCGGAAGCGGCCGGACGCTCCGAAACCCCCAAGACCAACGCTGTCGAACCGGGCCTCACGGCTCGGGTCGGCCGTCGGCTCGCGGGGTGATGGTCCGAGAGAGTCGGTTTGACTGGCTGGATCGGATCCGGTAGAGTAACGCAGGTTGCCCCGGAGTCCAGGCCGAAAGGCTGGGGATGCGGTGTGCGTCCGATTCTTGAGAACTCAACAGCGTGCCGAAAGTCAATGCCGAAATATGCATTAACCCCGTTCACGGGCTTCGGTGTCTTGGTCGGTTGGCCTCGTCGAGGTTGGTTGGTCTGGTTCATCGTTGTTCGTGTCGGAATTCCTTTGTAATTTTTCTGGATTCAGGTCAGTTTGATTTGTTTCTGATTGCATTGGGATCGTTTTCTGTTGTTTGTTCACTGCGCCGGCTTTGTGTTGGTGTGGTTTACATATTGTTTTCAACGGAGAGTTTGATCCTGGCTCAGGACGAACGCTGGCGGCGTGCTTAACACATGCAAGTCGAGCGGTAAGGCTCCTTCGGGGGTACACGAGCGGCGAACGGGTGAGTAACACGTGAGCAACCTACCCTCAACTTCGG
>DASTVQ010000148.1:0-7750 GCA_035759015.1 Kribbella sp. | reverse complement strand
ATCGTGCACCAGGCGGGCATCGGGCGGACCGATGCCCGCCGGCACGACCCGGTCACGTCGGGGACGCTGTTCCAGGCCTGCTCGATCAGCAAGCCGATCGCAGCATTCGCGATGCTGCGCCTGGTGGATCGTGGGCTCCTCGATCTCGACGAGGACGTCAATCGACGCCTCACCTCCTGGAAGGTTCCACCGACGGGAAACTGGCAGCCGGTCGTGACCTTGCGGCAGTTGGTCAGCCATAGCGCCGGGCTCACGACCCATGGCTTTCCTGGCTACCGCTACGACGCTGAGCTGCCCACGCCTGTGCAGGTTCTCGACGGAGTACGCCCGGCCAACACGTTCGCCGTCCGGGTCGACACAGTGCCCGGAGCGCAGTTCCGGTACTCCGGCGGCGGAACGGTGATCATGCAGCAACTGCTCGAGGACGTGACCGGTTCGCCGTTTCGGCAACTGATGCGCGAGCTGGTTCTCAACCCGCTGGGCATGACGAACAGCGATTACGCGCAACCACTGCCCTTGGAGCTCCACAGCAGAGCCGCGACGGCGCACGACAAGCTCGGCCGACCGATCGACGGGCGTTGGCACACGTATCCGGAGCTGTCGGCCGCAGGTCTCTGGACCACACCCGGCGACCTCGCCACCTTCGCGCTCGCCGTACAGGACGCGTACGCCGCGGGCGACGGCGCATTGCTGTCTCCCGAGCTGGCGCGCGAGTTGCTGACTCCGCAGATCCCCGCGACCGATCGGATCGGGGGACTGAACGCACTCGGACTGGGGTTGTTCCTCGGCGGCGCCGGAGAGGGGAGCACTTTCGGGCACAGCGGCGGCAATGAGGGGTTCAGGTGTCACCTCCTCGCCTACCGGGACACCGGCAAGGGCGCGGCGGTGATGACGAACGGCGACAACGGCGCCTGGCTTGTCCAGAAGGCTTTCGCGAGCATTGCGGAGGCGTTCGGCTGGCCGGACTACCTGATGGAGCTGGACGATCGGGATGAACCAGAGGTGAGCGCGCTGGAGCGCCTGACCGGCACCTACCGATTACGCGACGACTTCACCTTCGAGGTCAGCGTGGAGGGTGGCGGACTGTCAGTGGTGTTCGCGAGACAGGCGCCGCTGCGGTTCGAGGCGGTCGGCCCCCAGCGGTTCGCCGCACGAACGTCCGACACCGAGCTTCGCGCCGAACACACCGACGCAAGCGCATCGTTCGTCTTCGTGCAGAACGGCGCGGAGATCACCTGCCCGCGTCTGTAGGACGGAGCTGCCCCGCGTACGGGACTGTTCGGTGACGTTCGGGACTGTTCACTGACGTCGTACCCGCCCACTGGGGACCTTCGGCCGTGCCTTTGCGTCCGCGCCGCGCCCGATCGTGGAGATACAAGCGGCGAGGCGAGGAGGTTTCCATGTCGGCACGGTCGAGGGGCACCACGGTTGGTGGCGCATTCGCGGAACTGGGGAACGTGAAGGGTTACCCGACCCCTCAACCGCTACTCGTGGGAGTGGACAGTTCGCCGGAGAGCCAGATCGCCCTGCGCTGGGCGGTGGCCGCAGCCCAGTTGCGCGGGCGCGACGTGCGGGTCCTGCGCGCATACGATCTCGCGCCCGACGATCCCACGCCGGTGGGGGATCTGCGGGCGGAACTCGACGCCGCCGTGGCCTTCGCCCGCGATCGGCTTGGCCGAGGACGCGCATCCGGCGTGCTGGTGCCGGGCCGTCCGGCGGACGTGCTGCTCAGCGACGCCGTGGATGCCGAGATGGTCGTCGTCGGCTCACGACACCGTACGACGACGGCCGCGGCGTTGCTGGGATCGGTGACCACCACGTTGCCGCCGGCCGCACCTTGCCCCGTGGTCGTCGTCCGCAGCGGTGCGGAGCCGAGCCCGGACGGCCGGGTGGTGGTCGGAATCGATGGTTCACCGACTTCTGAGGACGCGATCGCCTTCGCCTTCGAGGAAGCGGCCGGCCGGAACGTGCCGCTCGGCGTGGTGCATTGCTGGCAGCAGTTCGGCGAGGTCGAGCCGCAATGCTGGTCCGACGACGCCGCACGTGGCGCCCAGGACGAGCACAACGCGTGGATGCAGGCGAGCATCGAGCCCTACCGGGACAAATACCCGAAGGTCCAGGTCGATGCGCAACTCATCGAGGACCGACCTACGCACGCCCTCGTACGGCTGTCCAGGCAGGCTGATCTGCTAGTGGTCGGCTCACGGGGCCGTGGTGGCTTCACCGGGCTCTTGCTGGGCTCGGTCAGCCAGAAGGTCCTGCGCCAGGCCAGGTGCACTGTTGCCGTCGTACGTCCCGGGCGGTCGCGGCGATGATCCAGGTCAGGGTGCACGGACGCGGCGGCCAAGGCGTGGTGACCACCGCCGAGCTGCTCTCCGTTGCAGCCTTCGCCGAGGGGCGTCATGCGCAGGCGTTCCCGAGCTTCGGGTCGGAGCGCACCGGCGCCCCCGTGGTCGCGTTCTGCCGGCTGGACGATCGGCCGATCCGCGTCCGCGAGCCCGTGAGCGAGCCCGACGCGGTGATCGTTCAGGACGCGACCTTGCTGCGCCAGGTCGACGTGCTCGCCGGCTTGCGTCCGGGCGGATTCCTGCTGGTGAACTCGACCCGCTGCCCGGCCGACCTGGGTCTCGACGATGTTGCGCGAGTCCTCGGGCCCGGTCGGTTGCAGACCCTGCCGGCGACGGAGCTGGCGTTGACCCACCTGGGGCGCCCATTGCCCGGTGCGGTCCTGCTGGCGGGATTCGCAGCGCTCACCGGTGAGGTGCGGTTGAGCTCTGTCGAGTCGGCGATCCGGGAGCGGTTCCACGGAGCTGTTGCCGCAGGCAACCTGGCTGCCGCGCGAGAGGCGTACAGCCTGGTGGGGAACGGGAAGGAGTCGACCCATGCATAGGCAGCTGGAGGGATCGCGGGCCGTGGCGGAAGCGGTAGCCACATGCCGGCCGGAGGTCATCTGTGCCTACCCGATCTCGCCGCAGACGCACATCGTCGAGGCGCTCAGCACCTTGGTGAAGTCCGGACAGCTCAGCCCATGTGAGTTTGTCACGGTGGAGTCGGAGTTCGCCGCGATGTCGGTCGCCATCGGCGCGTCCGCGACAGGTGCCCGGGCCTACACGGCTACGGCGAGCCAGGGCCTGCTCTTCATGGTCGAGGCTCTCTACAACGCGTCCGGACTCGGGCTGCCGATCGTGATGACCGTGGCCAACCGGGCGATCGGCTCCCCGATCAACATCTGGAACGACCACAGCGACACGATGTCGCAGCGAGACTCCGGCTGGATCCAGCTGTACGCCGAGACCAATCAGGAAGCGGTCGACCTGCACCTGCAGGCGTTCCGGGTGGCCGAGGAGCTCTGCGTACCCGTGATGGTCTGCATGGACGGATTCATCCTCACCCACGCCGTCGAGCCGGTCGATGTGCCGACGCAGCAGCAGACGGACGACTTCCTGCCGCCCTACCAGCCGCGCCAGGTGCTCGACCCGGACGATCCCGTCTCGATCGGCGCGATGGTCGGGCCGGAGGCATTCACCGAGGTTCGATACCTCGCGCACGACAAGCACTTGCAGGCGCTGGACCTGATCCCCGCGGTGGCGGCGGACTTCCGCGCCGACTTCGGGCGCGACTCCGGCGGCCTGGTCCGGCCGTACCGTACCGAGGACGCCGACACGATCGTCCTCGCCCTGGGCTCGGTGCTCGGCACGCTGAAGGACACGGTGGACGAGCTACGCGACTCCGGCGTGAAGGTCGGCGTGCTCGGTCTGACCACCTTCCGCCCATTCCCCTTCGAAGCCGTTCGTACGGCGTTGCAGAGCGCGCGCCGGATCGTCGTACTCGAGCGGGCCTTCGCGGTCGGTGTCGGCGGCATCGTGGCCGCTGATGTACGGGCTGCACTCGCCGGGCTGCCGGTGCGCAGCAGCACGGTGGTCGCCGGACTCGGTGGGCGGCCGATCACCAAGGCTTCGTTGCACCGGATGCTCGGTGAAGCCGTTGCCGACCGGCTGGATCCGTTGACGTTCCTCGACCTCGATCGCGCACTGGTCGAGCGCGAGCTGGAGCGCAGCCGGCGGAGCCGGCGGTCGGGCCCGGTTCCGGAGAACCTGGTGCGCGACCTCGGCACGACGCGGACCGGATGAGGGAGCAGATCATGGCTGTACAGCGGATCAAGTTCTACCAGACCGGGAGCTTTGCGGTCGGCAACCGGCTGCTGGACCCCTCGCAGCGTTCAGTGCAGGCCGACACGCGACGGACGAACTCGCTCAACTCGGGCCATCGGGCCTGCCAAGGGTGTGGCGAGGCACTGGGTGCGCGCTACGTGCTGGACGCAGTGATGCGGGCCACCGACAAGCAGATGGTCGCCGTCAACGCGACCGGGTGCCTGGAGGTGTTCTCGACGCCGTACCCCGAGACATCATGGCAAATCCCCTGGCTGCACTCGTTGTTCGGCAATGCTCCGGCGGTGGCCACCGGTGTGGCCGCCGCGCTGCGGGCAAAGGGTCGTACTGATGTCCGCGTCGTCGGGCAAGGCGGGGACGGCGGCACCGTCGACATCGGCTTCGGCTGCCTGTCCGGCATGTTCGAGCGCAACGACGACGTGCTCTTCGTCTGCTACGACAACGGCGGCTACATGAACACTGGTGTGCAGCGTTCGGGTGCAACGCCGCCCGCGGCCGCCACCACGACGACGCCTGCGGTCGGCGCGGAGCCCGGCAACCTGTTCGGGCAGGGCAAGAACGTGCCGCTGATCGCCATGGCGCACGACATCCCGTACGTCGCCACGGCGACGGTGGCGGATCTGCGCGACCTGGAGGCGAAGGCCCGCCGGGCGATGGAGTTCCGGGGAGCGCGGTACCTGCACGTCCTGGTGCCCTGCCCGCTCGGCTGGCGGACCGGATCAGCGGAGACGGTACGGATCGCCCGGCTCGCGCAGGAGACCGGCATCTTCCCGGTCTTCGAGGCGGAGAACGGCGAGGTCACCGCGGTGTCGCGGATCCGCCGGCAGCTACCAGTCGAGGAGTACCTGCGCCCACAGGGGCGGTACGCGCACCTGTTCGGCGAGCAGCCCGCGGATGCCGTGATCCGCCGGATCCAGGCCGAGGCTGATCGCAACATCCGGCGATTCGGCCTCACCGATGCCGAGGAGGCGAGCTAGATGTCAGCGCCAGACGAGCAGCGGACGGAGCACCCGTTCGCGATCACGCTCGACGTCGGGTCGAGCCTCGACAACAAGACCGGGACGTGGCGGACCGAACGACCCGTCTACCTCGACCGGATGCCGCCCTGCAACGACGCGTGTCCGGCGGGCGAGAACATCCAGCAATGGTTGTTCCACGCCGAGGAGGGCGACTACGAAGCGGCCTGGCGGCAGATCATGGTGGACAACCCGTTCCCGGCCGTGATGGGCAGGGTCTGTTACCGGCCGTGCGAGACCGCGTGCAACCGCGCGACGTTGGACCAGCCCGTCGGCATCAACTCGGTCGAGCGGTTCCTGGGCGACGAGGCGATCAAGCGCGGCTGGTCGGTCTCTGTCGAGGCATCACCTAGTGGCAAGCGGGTGCTGGTGGTGGGCGCCGGGCCTTGTGGCCTGTCGGCGGCCTACCACCTGGCCATGCGGGGGCACGACGTGACGATCCGCGACGCGGGGGAGGCGGCCGGCGGCATGATGCGCTACGGCATTCCGTCGTACCGGCTCCCCCGGGACGTGGTGGATGCCGAGGTGCAGCGCATCGCGGACCTCGGCGTGCGGATCGAGCTCGGCACGCGGGTGGATGACATCGCGGCGACGTTGGCCGACTTCGACGCCGTCTTCCTGGCCGTCGGTGCCCAGGTCGGCCGCCGGGCATACCTTCCGGCGGCGGACTCGGCCCGAGTGCTCGACGCGGTCTCGGTCCTGGCCGACATGGAGGACGGCGAACCGCCGAGCCTCGGCCGCCGGGTGGTCGTGTACGGAGGCGGCAACACCGCGATGGATGTCGCCCGCACCGCCAGGCGGCTGGGCGCGACCGACGCTGTCGTGGTCTACCGGCGTACGCGCGAGCGGATGCCGGCCCACGACATCGAGGTGCAGGAGGCCGTCGAGGAGGGTATCCAGCTCCGCTGGTTGTCCACGATCGCGTATGCCGGCGACGGGCAGATCACGATCGAGAAGATGAAGCTGGACGAGACAGGCTTCCCGCAGCCGACCGGCGAGTTCGAGGAACTCACCGCGGACTCTGTGGTGCTCGCCCTGGGTCAGTACTCCGACCTGTCCGTCGTCGACGGACTGACAGATGTCGAGATCACCGACGGGGTGCTCCAGGTAGGGCCGAACATGATGACCGGCCATCCGGGCCTGTTCGCGGGGGGTGACGTGGTTCCGTCGGACCGCACCGTCACCATCGCCGTCGGCCACGGCAAGAAGGCCGCCCGGAACATCGACGCCTGGCTGCGTGGCTCCGACTACGTAGCTCCGGAACGGCACGAGCTCGCCACGTACGACCTGCTGAACACCTGGTACTACTCGGACGCGCCGGCGACCGTACGTCCCCAGCTCGACGTCGCGCGGCGGATCACGACGTTCGACGAGGTGACCGGGGGACTGGACGAGGAGACGGCTCTCTTCGAGGCGCGACGGTGCCTGTCGTGCGGGAACTGCCTGGAGTGCGACAACTGCTTCGGGGTGTGCCCGGACAACGCGGTGATCAAGCTGGGTCCCGGCGAGCGCTACGAGATCGACTACGACTACTGCAAGGGTTGCGGGCTGTGCGTCACGGAGTGCCCGAGTGGGTCGATCACCATGCGACCCGAGCGGACGTGACCTCAGATCGGTGGCCGACGACCGGAATAGGGGAGCGGCCGGGGCGGTTGTGCCAGATGCCGTCCGGTACATGACCCCCGGGCCTCAAACTCAGCCGCTGCGAGCGGCCACTCGCCGAGAGGCGTCTGCTGGACGGTGCAGTTCTCGACAGGTGGGAGGGGGGCGACCTTCTCCCACCTGTCTGAACTCCGGCCTCGAGCCGGTCGCGGTGGATGCCCCGGCTGGGTCGCCGGCCGGCGCAACGGGAGCCCGTGTGGTGCGGGTGAACGGATGTGACAGGAGGGACCGGACCGAGGTCCGGGTGAGGGTCGTGTCGGGTCGGGCACCCCGATTTGCATCTTCACCGCGAATGTCAGTAATGTTCTTCTTGTTGGAGCGAGTGCGGGACGCGGAAGCGGCCGGACGCTCCGAACTCCCTGAAGGTCCTGGTAGCCGAATCACGCCCCAAAGCGGGTTTCGGTCACTGAGACACGCAGAGAGGCTGGGACGAAGGAGGCCGATTTGACTGGCCCCGGACGAAACAGTAAAGTTTGGCGGGTTGCCCCGGAGCTTCAAACGAGAGTATGAAGCGCGGTGTGCGTCCGATTCTTGAGAACTCAACAGCGTGCCGAAAGTCAATGCCGAAATATGCATTAACCCCGTTCACGGGCATTGGACGGCTTGTAGCCCTGGTCTCGTCGAGATTTTGGGTGCCTGGTTGTCTGTTGTTCGTGTCGGATTCCTTTGTAATTGATTCAAGTCAGTTTGATTGTTTCTGATTCAAAGGATCTACTCGATGTGTTGACTCTCCATGCCTTCGGGTGTGGTTTGTTCATATTATTCAACGGAGAGTTTGATCCTGGCTCAGGACGAACGCTGGCGGCGTGCTTAACACATGCAAGTCGAGCGGTAAGGCTCCTTCGGGGGTACACGAGCGGCGAACGGGTGAGTAACACGTGAGCAACCTACCCTCAACTTCGG
>DASTVQ010000147.1:0-23105 GCA_035759015.1 Kribbella sp. | reverse complement strand
ACCGTCCAGGAGCTCGAAGAGGCTCACGAGCACGGGCACGATTCCGACGAGATCCACGACCTCACCGAGACGGAGACCTACCGCGAGGTCACCCGCGACCGCTCCTGACGTCGTACCAGCGAAAGGCCCCGGCCTCGGCGGTTTCAAGGGGTCGTCGCAACGCGGTGTGGTTTCTAGGTGGTGAGTAGATCACGTAAGCGCTCGGCTGGGGTGTCCCAGTCGAGCGTTTTGCGTGGTCGGTGGTTGAGTTGCTGGGCGACGTGTTCGAGGTCTTCGGGTCCGTGGACGGACAGGTCGGTGCCTTTGGGAAAGTACTGGCGGAGCAGTCCGTTGGTGTTTTCGTTGGTGCCGCGCTGCCAGGGTGAGTGCGGGTCGCAGAAGTAGACGGCGATGTCGGTGGCGATCGAGAACTGCTTGTGCCGGGCCATCTCGCTGCCCTGGTCCCAGGTCAGCGAGCCGCGCAGGTGGTCGGGCAGGGTCTTCATCGTCGCGATGAGTCCGTCACGGACCCGTTCGGCGTCGTGGCCGTCGGGCAGGTGGACCAGCATCGTGTAGCGGGTGGCGCGCTCGACCAGGGTCGCGATCGCGGACCGGTTGCCCTCGCCCATGATCAGGTCGCCTTCCCAGTGGCCGGGGACCGCGCGGTCGTCGACCTCGGCCGGCCGTTCGGAGATCATGATCATCTCGTCGACGAACCGGCGCTGGCGCTGCCCGGGCTGTCGTTGTGGTTTGCGGCGGGTCCGTCCGGTGCGCAGCGCGGTGACGACTTCGCGTTTGAGGCCACCACGGGCCTGGAAGTACAGCGCTTGGTAGATCGTCTCGTGGCTCACGCGCATGCTCTCGTCATCGGGGAAGTCTTTGACGAGCCTGTTCGAGATCTGTTCCGGTGACAACTTCCGTTCCAGGCCCTGCTCGACCTGGCCGCGCAGTACCGGATCGGTGACCAGCTTCGAGGTCTTGGGCCGGGCCCGGGCCGCCGCAGCGTCACGGTGAGCCTGGTGCGGCAGGTAGAGCCCTTCGATGCTGTGTGCGCGGACCTCGCGGGAGATCGTGGACTTGTGCTTGCCGATGCCGGCCGCGATCGCGGTGAGGGTGAGCTTGTTGATCAGCCCGTCGGCGATCGCCAGCCGTTCATCCAGGCACAGGTAACGGTCACTGATCACAACCCCAGCTGGTCCGGTCATGGAAGTCAGATACCGGGCTGCGGCGCCGGAGTCCACGACCCGCCCGTCGGGATGGATCCGCGTGTTGTTCACCTTGCGGACTCCGCTATGCCAATCCTGCCCGGTGCGCCGGTTCACGCCCACCTCATGGGCCGCGCGCGTGATCGACCATCCCGACTCGATCAACTCGGTGAACCGCGCCTTCGCCTGCGCTTTGCCCCTCACGGCCGTCGCCGCGGGAACCAGCCCGGCCGCGGCCAGGATCCGCCGGGCAGTGCCATGATTCACCCCGCAGGCGATCGCGGCACGATTGATGCTCGCGGACTCGGCAAACACCGCGATGACCTGCCCCCGCACCGCGTCGGTGATGACCGTTCGCCGGCCAGACCCACCGCCACGAGCTCGCAGGATCTCGTAGCCACGACCCCGCTTGATCCCCAACACTTCACACGCCGCCGCTACCGCGACCCCCGAATCCACCATCCGCACCAAAGCATCACCGTGACGCTCGGAATCCTCCAAAAACGACATGGCCGCCGCAACTCCTCAAATCGAGGTGTTGCGACGACCACGTGAACCCGCCGATGCCGGGGCCCTCACTCTTGTTGGTGCTTGGTCAGCGGTTCTCGGTGGTGCCGCCCGCCTCGAGCCTGGCCATCTCTTCCTCGTCGACCTCGCGCGCCGTGTGCTCGTCGAGCTCGACCGTGCCGATGAAGCTCTCGATCGCTTCGCCTTCGTCGACGTGGCCGTGGGCGTGTGCTTCCTCGATCTCGGCCCGCGTCGGCTTCTGGATCGTGTCGGCGAAGTAGAAGCGCGACAGCCTGGCCCGGAGCTTGTGCAGCCCGCGGCGCGGGGCCGCGACGCCGTTCTCGTCGGTCTCCGGACCGAGCTCGTACGGGGTCTGGCGCTCGTGGGTGGTGAGCGCGTAGGCCTCGTATGGCGAGATCGGGGTGTGCTTCTCGATGTACTCGCCGTGCGGCAGGCGCTGGATGACGCCGGTCTCGAGGCCGTGCAGCAGCCGGTCGCGGTCGGCCCGCTGGAGCGCGATCGCGATCCGCCGGGCCGCCCAGAACGCCATCACCGGGCCGAGGAACACCGCGAACCGGAGCACCCAGGTCACGTTGTTCAGGGACACGCCGAAGTGCGTCGCGACCACGTCGTTCCCGCCGGCGATCCAGAGCAGTCCGTAGAAGGTGATGAACGCGGCGCCGATACCGGTCCGGGTCGGCTGGTTGCGGGGCCGGTCGAGAATGTGGTGCTCACGCTTGTCGCCGGTGACCCACTGCTCGAAGAACGGGTACAGCGCGACCACGGTGACGAAGGCGGGAGGTATCAGCAGGGCCGGGATGATGAGGTTCCAGCTGAGCGTGATCCCCCAGAAGCTGGACTCGAATCCCGGCATCAGCCGGACAGAGCCCTCCAGCCACCCCATGTACCAGTCGGGCTGCGAGCCGGCCGTGACCTCGGCCGGGTTGTACGGGCCGTACAGCCAGACCGGGTTGATCTGGAGCAGGGCGCCCATCAGCGCGGTGATGCCGAAGACGACGAAGAAGAAGCCGCCGGCCTTGGCCATGTACACCGGCATCAGTGGGGGACCGACGACGTTCGTGTTGGTCCGGCCGGCGCCGGGGTACTGGGTGTGCTTGTGGTAGACGATCAATATCAGGTGGACGGTCACCAGGGCCAGGATCAACCCCGGGATCAGCAGCACGTGCACCGTGAAGAACCGGGAGACCATGTCATCGCCCGGGAACTCGCCACCGAAGATGAAGAACGAGAGGTACGTGCCGATCACCGGACTGGACTGGATCATGCCTTGGGTGATCCGTAGACCGGTGCCGGAGAGCAGGTCGTCGGGCAGACCGTAGCCGATGAAGCCCTCGATGATGCCGAGGAGCAGCATCGTCATGCCGATCAGCCAGTTGAGCTCGCGCGGCTTGCGGAACGCGCCGGTGAAGAAGATGCGAAGCAGGTGCACCATCATCGCGGCGACGAACAAGACGGCCGCCCAGTGGTGAATCTGCCGCATCAGCAGGCCGCCGCGGACGTCGAACGTGATGTCCAGGGTGGACGCGTACGCCTCCGACATGTGCAGGCCCTTGAGCAGGCTGTACGAGCCCTGGTACTCGACCTCCGCCATCGACGGCCTGAACCAGAAGGTGAGGAAGGTGCCGGTGAGCAGCAAGACGATGAAGCTGTAGAGCGCGATCTCGCCGAGCAGGAACGACCAGTGGTCGGGGAAGACCTTGCGAAGGCCCTTCTTGCCGAGCCTGGCGATACCGAGCCGGTCGTCGGCCCACTTGACGGGCGGGATGAGTTCCTTGGAAGCCACTGGTGTCACCCTCGTTCGAAGAAGCTCGGGCCGACCGGCTCGGTGAAGCCGCTCTGCGCGACGAGATAGCCCTCTGCGTCCACCATCAACGGTAGCTGAGGCAGTGGACGGGCAGCCGGACCGAAGACGACCTTGGCTCCGTCGGCCAGGTCGAAGGTCGACTGGTGGCACGGGCAGAGCACATGGTGCGTCGTCTGCTCGTACAGGGAGATCGGACAGCCCACGTGGGTGCAGATCTTGGAGTAGCACAGGATGCCGTCGACGCCCCAGTTCTCCCGGCCGGGAGGGGTGCGGATCTCGGCGGGGGCGATCCGGACCAGGATGACGGAGGCCTTCGCCTTGGCGTTCTGGTACTCGACCGCGCTCTCCTCCTGGAGGGGGGCGAGGTTGGCCGGGGCGGCGTTCACCAGCTGGCCGACGACCATGTCGGACGGTTTGATCGGGCGCAGGGTGACGTCGTTGACGACCCGGATGCCCTTGGCCCAGATGGTGTTGAACAGCCTCCGGCCGGGCAGCGGGCCGAGGTCGCCCAACAAGATGATGGCGGGCAGACCGAGCAGCGCCATCGCACCGATCAGCGAGCGCCGGATCAGCTTGCGCCGGGTGAAGCCGGAGTCGGCGACGCCGGTCTGGAAGACCTCGATCGATCCCTCGATGTCGTCCTGCGACGAAGCGATCGGGTGCCGCTCCTCGACGATCTCGGTGTCGACCATCAGCTTCTTCGCCCACTGGATCGCACCGGCGCCGATCAGGAACAGCGCCAGACCGAGGCAAAGCCCGATGGTGAGGTTGTTCGCGTTGCCGGTCAGCGGGCCAAAGTCGACCATGGAGTCACGCGGGATGGCGAGGTAGGCCACGCACGCGCCGACGCTCAGCAGCGCCGCCAGCGTGAACATGCCTCCGATCTGACGCTCGGCCCGGTCGGCCGCCTTCGGGTCGATGTCGGTGATCCGCTCGCCATGCGGCTCCATGCCGGGGTCGGGGATCGGTTCGGCCGTCGCGAGGGCGCCGTGCTCCTCGTGCTGGGGGTGCCCGCCGGCCACCGGCAGGTTCGCGTTCTCGTCGGTGCTCATCTGGCCTTCACTCCCTTGGCGCCGATCCAGACCGCCACGGCGACCAGGAGGCCGATTCCGACCAGCCA
Source organism: Kribbella sp. (assembly GCA_035759015.1). Lineage (GTDB taxonomy): Bacteria > Actinomycetota > Actinomycetes > Propionibacteriales > Kribbellaceae > Kribbella. Next base: position 18,469 of record DASTVQ010000147.1, on the reverse strand, counting down.
GCCCCACAGGCCCTCGGAGACCGGGCCGAGCCGGCCCAGTCCGAAGCCGCCCGGGTCCTGCTGGTTCTGCAAACTCGTTATGTACGCGATCACGTCACGCTTGTCCTCCGGCGTCAGAACCTGGTCGGAGAAGACCGGCATCTGCTGCGGACCGGTGAGCATCGCTTCGTAGATGTGGCTCGGAGTGGACTGCATCAATGACGGTGCGTAGCGGCCGTTCGGCAGCGCACCACCCCTGCCGGCGAAGTTGTGGCAGGCCGTGCAGTTCGTCCGGAAGAGCTCACCACCGCGGGTGACCTGCTCGTCCGTGGCCTTGCTGACGTCGTACGCCTCCTCGGCGGGGACCGGCGGGCCGGGGGCGAGCGACGCGACGTACGCCGCGAGCGCCTCGATCTCCTCGGGGGTGTAGGTGACCTGCTTGCGCGGGACCTGCGCGCCCGGCTGCTGTGCCGGCATCCGGCCGGTACCGACCTGGAAGTCGACCGCGGCGGCGCCGACGCCGATCAGCGAGGGTCCGGTCACCCTGCCTTCACCGTTCGTGCCACCCTCGGCGTTCAGGCCGTGGCAACTGGAACAGCCGACCGCGAAGAGTTTCTTGCCCTCCTCGATCTGCTGCGACTGGGCCGAGTTGTCGGCGACCGCGTTGTCGGGGGCGAAGGCCGCGTAAGCGGAGCCCACCGCCAGGAGGCCGAACAGGAGGACGACGAGGCCGGCCGAGCGGTGCCTTCGTCGCGCGGAAAGAAAACGCGCCGGTGACAAGGGGAGTCCTCTCCGACTCTCGCTCACTTGAGCAGGTAGATGGTCGCGAACAGGGCGATCCACACGACGTCGACGAAGTGCCAGTAGTACGACACGACGATCGCGGACACAGCCTGTTCGTGGGTGAATTTACGAGCCATGTACGTCCGGGCGAGGACGAACACGAAAGCGATGAGACCGCCGGTCACGTGCAGACCGTGGAACCCGGTGGTCAGGTAGAACACCGACCCGTACGGCGATGACGAGATGGTGGTGCCCTCCTGCACCAAGGTCGCGTACTCGGTCACCTGGCCGGCGATGAAGACCGCGCCCATCAGGTACGTGAGGATGAACCACTCACGCATGCCCCAGGTGCGCGGGTTCAGCGCCGATCCCGAGCGCCCGACCTTGCCGTGCTCCGCGGCGAAGACGCCGGCCTGGCAGGTGAAGGACGACGCGACCAGGACGAAGGTGTTGACCGAGGCGAACGGGATGTTGAGATTCGCCGTGGACTGGTCCCACAGCGTCTCGACCCCCGGCGCCGCTGCTGCGGTCGTCACGGATCTGATCGTGAAGTACGCCGCGAACAGGGCGGCGAAGAACATCAGTTCGCTCGAGAGCCAGACGATCGTTCCGACACTGACCATGCTCGGTCGGTCGTGGTGTCCGTGTTCACGAGACGCTGGGAGCGCGGTTGCGGTGGCCACGCGGTCATTATGTCGGTCCCGGTGTCCAACAGCACGCCCACCCCCATGCATGTCGGCGACATCACGTCCTTACTGTGGGACAGTGCTTCCCCTCCACGCCGCGCCCGGCGACCAGATCGCGCCGTTCACACCGGTGCGACTGCTGACCGCCTGGACCTTCGAGCCGGTTCTGCTGGCGGCGATCCTGCTCCTCGGCGGCCTCTACCTGTACGGCGTGCACAAGCTGCATCAGCGGGGCGATCACTGGCCCAAGGGGAGGACGTTCGCCTTCTGCGGCCTGGGGTTGGGCAGTGCGCTGATCGCGACGCAGTCCGCGCTCGGCACATATGACACTGTGCTGCTGAGCGTGCACATGGCGCAGCACATGATCCTGTCCATGCTGACACCGTTGGCACTCGCGATCGGCGCGCCCGTGACGCTTGCCCTGCGCACCCTCCCGGGCCGGCCCCGGGGCTGGCTGTTGGCGGTGCTGCACTCGCGGGTCGCGAAGGTGCTGTGCTTCCCGATGATCGGCTTCACCCTGTTCGTGCTCAGCCCGTGGGCGCTCTATTTCAGCGGTTGGTACGAAGCGACGCTGCGCTCGGCGGCGCTGCACGACCTGCTGCACCTGCACTTCATTCTCGTGGGCGCGTTGTTCTTCTGGCCGTTGCTGGGGTTGGACCCCGTCCCGGGCCGGGTGATCTACCCGTTCCGGTTGATGCTCACCTTCCTGACGTTGCCGTTCCACGCCTTCCTCGGCATCACGATCATGAGCTCGACCAAGCTGATCGCGGAAGACTGGTACACCGACTTCGGACGCTCCTGGCCGCCCAGCCCTCTGCACGACCAGTACATCGCGGGCGGTCTGCTCTGGGGGTCGGGGGACATCGTCGGGGTCTTCTTCTTCGCGGTGCTGTTCGTGCAGTGGGTGCGGCAGTCGCAGCGCGAGGCCAGGCGTGAGGACCGCCGCCTGGACCGGTTGGAGGAGCAGGCACGCCGGGCCGGGCAGGGACCCCGGTAGCATCTGCGATGTCCACCGGTCACGACATACAGCTTGGGATGAATCGATGAGTTCAGAGCGTCCGCTGAGGGTGCTGGTCTACAGCGACGACCGTACGACGCGGGAGTCGGTCCGGCTGGCGCTGGGCAAGCGCCCCGCGGCCGATCTGCCCGAGCTCGAGTACATCGAGTGCGCCACCGAGCCCGCCGTGATCAAGGCGATGGACAAGGGTGGCATCGACCTGGCGATCCTGGACGGCGAGGCTGTGCCGGCCGGTGGGATGGGCGTCGCCCGGCAGCTGAAGGACGAGATCTTCCGGTGCCCGCCGGTGCTGGTGCTGACCGGGCGCCCACAGGACGCCTGGCTGGCCACCTGGTCTCGCGCCGAGGCGGCGGTTCCCCACCCGATCGACCCGGTCCGGCTGGCCGAGGTGACCGCTGAGCTGCTCCGGCAGCGGGTCACCTCGCTGCCCGCGACCACCTGAGGGCGCCATGACGACCCCGGTGGCCCGCCTGAGCTGGTCGCAGGTGCTCAGTCCACTGTTGCGGCACCAGGACCTGGACGCGTCCGCGACGGCGTGGGCGATGGAGCAGATCCTCTCCGGTGCCGCCTCGCCGGCTCAGCTGGCCGGGTTCGTGGTCGCGCTGCGCTCCAAGGGTGAGACCGTCACCGAGGTCGAGGGCCTGGTCGCCACCATGCGCGACTTCGCCACCAAGGTCGACGTACCGGGCCGGACACTCGATGTGGTGGGAACCGGCGGCGATCAGGCGCACACGGTCAACATCTCCACGATGTCGGCGCTCGTGGCCGCCGGAGCCGGGGCGAAGGTGGTCAAGCATGGCAACCGGGCGGCTTCCTCGGCCTGCGGCACGGCGGACGTGCTGGAGGAGCTGGGCGTACCGCTCGACCTGAGCGCGACCCAGGTGGCTCAAGTCGCCGAGCGCGCCGGGATCACCTTCTGCTTCGCGCCCGCGTTCCACCCGGCTCTGCGGCATGCCGCCGTACCGCGCCGGGAGCTGGGCGTGCCCACCACCTTCAACTTCCTCGGGCCGCTCGCCAATCCGGGCGACCCGTCCGCGCAAGCGGTCGGCGTCGCGGACGGGCGGATCGCCGGGCTGATGGCCGGCGTGCTGGCGCGGCGTGGCATCGACGCGCTGGTCTTCCACGGCGACGACGGGCTGGACGAGCTCACCACCACGACCACCTCCCAGGTCTGGACCGTCGGCCGCGGTGGGGCCGAGGGACCGATCACGCTCGACCCGCGCGACCTGGGCATCGAGCCGGTGGCGGCGCAGGCGCTCAAAGGCGCCGACGCGACGTACAACGCGAAGGTCGTCCGCGCGCTGCTGGATGGCGAGCGCGGCCCGGTGCGGGACGTGGTGCTGCTGAACGCGGGTGCGGCGCTGGCCGCCCACGACGCCGGGACAGGATCGCTGATCGACCGCATCCGGTCCGGCATGGACCGCTCGGTCGAGGCCCTCGACTCGGGCGCCGCCAAGGCGGTGCTGGAGCGATGGGTCGCGGCCTGCGCGGAGGTCCGGACCGACCGCTGAAGATCGGCTCGGCGCCGCGTCTCAGCCCGGCCGGCGGCGCCGATCAGCTCGCGAACGTGATCTGCTGCACCTTCGCGCGCCAGATGGCCAGCCACTGCGGGGTGGAGCCGGCGAAGTCGCCCACGCTGGCGTCAGCGGTACCGTCGCCGCGGTCGATCACGGTGACTGCGACGGTCGAGAAGGACTCCTTGAGCTTCGGAACCTTCACCTCGACCCGGACGACGAGCTCGTGCCCGCGGCGACCCTGAACGGTGACCGGCCGGTGGACGGCCTTGCCGAGCAGCTTGACGTCCTTGCCGTAGAGGTTCGCCAGCGCCATCCCGGCCGTCTGCACCGCGGTCTCCTTGAGGCCCGCGGGCGTGTTGGAGTACGGGATCGTCTTGTTCACCCCGCCGAACGCGACGTAGTTGCCCCAGCTGGCCGTCTTGCCGTCGTAGTTCTTGTGCACGGTCAGCCAGGTCGCGGCACCGCCGTGCAGCCCGGAGTTCTCGTCGTTGTCTGACCAGGCGGAGGACAGCAGCGGCATCGTGTCGTTGTTCGAGGCAACCAGGTTGGACCCGACGACGTGTCCGACCGGCGGCGGGGCCGCGGTTGGCTTGACCGACGGGTTGACGGTCTTGATCGGCGTCGCGTTCGCCGACGGCAGGTCCACCGGCCTGATCGCCTCGGCCTTGTTCCAGATCCAGGACACGCAGGTCACCGTCGTGATCACGGCGACCACCGCGAGTGCCAGTGCCCCGACGAGCGGTGGTGTCCGGCTCGCGCCGTCGCGCCGGCGCAGGGTAGGTGTGTCGGGGTCGCTCTGGCCGGCGGGCACGCCCGGTCCGTCCGACGGTGGCCATAGAGGTCCACCTTGCGGCCGGTTAGGTGGGGGCCCGTACTGCGCCATGCCTTGGTGCGGCGGCGGCCCGTACTGGGAGGCGCCTTGGAGCGGCGGGGGCCCGTACTGCGGGGCGCCTTGCTGCGGTGGCGGCCCGTATTGCGGGCCGCCGTATTGAGGCGATCCGTACTGAGGCCCTGGGCCGTATGGCGCCTGGGCGGCGTGCTGGGCCGGGTGCTGTCCAAACTGCTGGGACGGTGGTCGCTGCTGAGGCCCGGACTGTGGAGCTTGTTGGCGTGGGCCTTGTGGCGGCTGCGCCCGGCTGTGCTGCGGCCCTGGCGTCTGGCCGTACAGCGGCTGCTGTGGACCCTGCGGCGGACCGGCCGGACGCTGCTCGGCAGGGCGTTGTCCGCTGAGTGGTTGAGCGGTCTGGGGTTGAGGAGCCGCCGGCTGCTCAGCGGGTGGGCGCTGGGCGGCGCGATGCTGGGGGGCGGGCTGCTGGAGCCTGTGCTGCTGCGCACCTTGCTGCTGTGGGTCCGGCGACGGCAGTGAGGGTGCGGACGCGCGCGACTGCCCCAGCAACGGATCGGCTGCGCCCAACACGGAGTCGGCCGTGCCCACCAGTGGGTCGGGTGTAGCCGACTGTGGGTGGGGTGCAACCGATTGTGGGTCGGCCGATGCCGGTGGTCGCTGCACAGGTTGCGTGCGCGCGGGGGCGCTGTGCCGCGGGGTGGGTCGCTGCTGCGCCGGTCGCTGTGTCTGGTCCTCGTTCTCAACCAACGTTGATTCCCTTGTAGGCCTGGCTCTCGGCAGCCTTCAGATCTGCACGGTTGGTGGGGATGTCACTGACATAGGCGACGGCGGTGCCGTCGCCCAGGTCGAAGACGGCCACCGTCAGTGTCAGCGTTCGCGCCGTCACCTTCGATGAGTTGGCGGTGATGCTCTGCTGGTAGAACCAGCCGGACTTGCCGGACCTCTTCACCGCGCCGTTGCGCAGCGGCCTGGCCGTGATCGAGATGTCGCCGTACAGACTGCTGCGCAGTTGCCGGGACAGGTCGGCGGCAGTCGCCCGCGGGTCGCCGTTGAACAGTACGGACGTGCCCAAGGCCCCGACGAAGATGTCCGCGTACCAGTCGTTGTCGCCGTCGAAGTTCTCCTGCAGCAGTACGTACTGGCCGCTCGAGTTCAGCACCTGCGGCACGAATCGCTTGCGGTCCGACCACGGTGGCTGCCGGCGTGGGTACGAGATCGCGTCGGCGGAGATCCGGTTGCCCTCGTGCAGCTTGGGGTTCTTCGACTGACCCGCCGGGACCGTGGTCTGGCCGCCCGTCGGCGTCCCGGCCGGGGACGGCTTGCCGGTGGCCGAGGTGGAGGTCGCCGGGTCGATCGGCTGAGTGGTCTGCGGGGTCGGACCAGCGGTGGCGTCGCGCCGGTCGAGGAAGAAGAAGACGCCCGTCCCCACGATCAGCGCCAGGGCGACCACCCCGGCGATCAGCAGCGGGGCCCGCGAGCCCGAGCCCGGCTTGCGGTCACGATCCGTCGGTTGGACGGCGGGCGCGAGGGGCGGCTGCGAGAACTGCTGCTGGGTGGCGTCCGCGGACTGCCACCGGTTCGGAGGCTGCTGACCGCTCGAGCCCTCGTACGCAGTCGACCACGGGTTCTGGTGCTGCGGCTGGTCCTCGGCGAGAGGTGGTGAGGACTGCTGTGTGGATGTCTGGGTCCAGCCTTGCCCCGAATTCTGCGACCAGTCTTGGTTGGCGGTCTGCGTCCAGCCCTGGTTCGGGTCCTGCGTCCAGCCGTGGTTCGGGTCTTGGGTCCAGCCCTGGTTCGGGTCCTGGGACCAGGCCTGCTCGGTACCTTGCGACCAGCTCGGCTCCGGGCCCTGTCCAGGGCCTTCTGTCCACTCCTGGTTCGGCTGCTCTTGCGCCCACGGCCCGGTCGCCGCTTGATCCTGGGCCTGTGCTGCGTCGGGCTGAGCCGAAGCCTGCTGAGTCCAGTGACCACTCGTATTGGCTGCGGGCTGACTCTCCTGGCCATCGACTGCAGGCCGCTGGGTCCAGTGCATACCGGCATTGGCGACGGGCTGCTGGGTCCAGTGACCGCCTGACTCATCGGTGTCCGGCTGCGTCCAGGTCGGCTGGGCCGCAGCCGCGGCGGTGTCGGCACCGGCCCCTGCGGCCTCTGCCGTCACCCCAGCTTCGGACGCGGCCTCAGCGTCGCCGCCGGCAGGCTCGCCCTCTGCAGGATCGGCTGTCGCCGGTTCAGCCTTGGCTGGATCGGCACTGGCCGCTTCGGTCGCTGCGTCGGTCGGGTCGGCCGGCTGGTTGGGCGAGCCGTCGGCGTCGGTCTCCTTCTCGGTCTTGTTGGTCCACTTCGTCCCGTTCCACCAGCGGATGGTGTTCGGCCGTCCGGTCGGATCCGGATACCAGCCGGCGGGCGGATTGCTCATGGGGGTCACCGTAACTTCAGTTCGTGTCAGTCAGGCCCGTGTCTCCGGTCGCGGGACCACGCGGTCGTGCCGACGGCCGGCGCCGTCGCGACGAGGTGTCCCCGGGAGGTCAGGAGTCGAGCCCGAGACTGAACGCGGCCTCGAGGTCGTGGGTGGAGTAGGCACGGAACGCGATGTGCGTCTCGGTGCTCAGCACTCCGGGCACCCGGTTCACATGGTCCGGGATCACGGTGGCCAGGTCATCGTGGTGGGCGACCCGGACCATCGCGATGAGATCGAGGGAGCCGGTCACCGAGTACACCTCGCTGACACCCTCGATCGCCGCCACCTGCTCGGCGACCTCGGGGATCCGCGCGACGTCGGCCTTGATGAACACGATCGCGGTGACCATGTGGTCCTCTTCTCGAAGAGCTGCTGCTACCGCGCTGAAGCATAGTGTGCGCCTCATCCCGCCTGTGCGGTCACGCCGAGCGGGCGCAGTCGACGCCGACGCTCGCCGGGCACGTGGTGCTCGTCGGTGGACCGGGCACTGTCCAGCCGGCCCAGGTGGCGGCCGGCGCCGCTGACCGGGCACGTCCAGGTGCCGTCCATCTCGACCAGCCGGATGCCGGGGGAGTCGAGCCAGCGCAGCACGAGCTCGATCTCCTCGGGGGAGGCGCCGGCGACCGGCCCGATGCCCGGCAGCACGGTCTCGGCGGAGGCGCGCAACATCTCCAGATACCTCCTCGGGTCGGTCCCGCGCGGACTGATCCCGGCTGCCGCCAGCCGTCCATGCCGGATCACGTGCAACTCCCAGCCGCCGTCCTCGGTCCGTCTGGCGGCGCACACCTCGGCGCAACTCGTGATGGCGGCCATCCGCTGCATCCGGGCGCTGCTGCGCACGAAGGCGCCGAGCCGGTCGCGGTGCACGGCGGCGTCCTCGAACCGCTCGACCGCCGACAGCAGGTCGATCCGGGTGGTGAGGGCGTGAATCACCGGCGTCGGGTCGATGGTCAGCGCGGTCCGCAAGGCGACCACGAACTCGCCGTACTCCGCCACGCCGATGCGGCCGTCACAGGGCGCGACACAGCGTCCCATGTCGGCGAGCACGCACGGGCTGCCTTGCGGGCGGCGGGACATCCGGTCCGTGCACTGCCTGATCGGGAACGCCTCGTGCAGCGCGGCCATCGCCCGCTCGGCGATCTTGCGTGAGCTGAACGGGCCCAGGTAGGCCGCTCCGTCATCGCGCACCTGCTTCACCAGCGACAGCCGGGGGAACGGCTCGACCGTGACCTTCAACCAGTGCTGGCGTTCCGGGAAGCGGGAACGGCGGTTGTAGCGCGGCTTGTGCTCGGCGATGAGCCGGAGCTCACGCACCTCCGCCTCCAGAGCCGTACCGCACTCGATGGCCCTCACCCCGCTCGCGATGCCGATCATCTCGCCGATCCGGGTCCGCGTCTCGGAGGCGGTGAAGTACGACCGGACGCGGTTGCGCAGATCCTTGGACTTGCCGACGTACAGCACCTCGCCGCGGTCGTCGGTGAACAGGTACACACCCGGTGCGTGAGGCAACGATTCGGCGAGGTGGCGCTTCGCCCGCTGGGCGGGGGAGACCCGCGCGGAGAAGGTGTGCAGTTCCTCCAGCGTCTGCACGCCGAGCGACCCCACCCGCTCGAACAGGCCGTGCAGTACGTCGACTGTGGCCCGGGCATCGGCCAGGGCGCGGTGATTCGGCGTCGTGCCGGCGCGGAACACCCTCGCCAGCGTGCCGAGCTTGCAGTTCGGGGCGTCGTCGCGGCTGAGCACCCTGCGGGCCAGCAGGGCGGTGTCGACCACCGCGAAGTCGGGCCAGTCGTACCCGTGCACCTGGGCGTCGTGCTTCAGGAAGCCGACGTCGAACGGCGCGTTGTGCGCCACCAGCACGCAGCCGCGGGCGAACTCCAGGAAGGCCGGCAGCACCGAGCCGATCCGGGGGGACGAGGCAACCATCAGGTCCGTGATGCCGGTCAGCACGGCGATGAAGGGCGGGATCGGCTCGGCCGGGTTGACCAGCGTCTGGAACTCGCCCAGCAGCTCGCCGCCGCGCACCTTGACCGCGCCGATCTCGGTGATGCCCGACGCGCCGGGCGCGCCGCCGGTGGTCTCCAGGTCGACCACGCAGAAGGTCACGTCGCGCAGCGGCGTTCCCAGCTCGTCGAAGCTCGGCTGCACGCCGCGGATCGGCGAGACCGGTTCGGGCGCCGGGGCGGCGGCGGGATCCGGCAGAGGGCTGCTCATGACGATGACGCTAGGTGGACGCACCGACAATCCTCGGGTGACACGCAGCCGGACCGACTAGGCTCATTGCATGGCTACACATGCGATCACCGCCGTTCCGGCCCGGCCGCCGCGCCGTTCGCCGGGCGGATGTGGTCTGCGTCACGGGTGCTGCCCGATCACCGTTCCGGCCGGGTTGCGGACCGGTGACTGAGGCAAGCACCGCCGGCTCCGCTGCCACCACCTTGCCCGAGCCGGTTCGGCAACGGGTCCTCACCCTGGCTGCCCAGGCGCTCGGCCAGCTGCCGGCGACCGACATCCCGGCACCGTTGCGGCGGTTCGCCAGCTTCGCCCCGGGGAAGCGTGCCAAGCTGTCCGCATCGGTTCTGGGGCCGATCCTCGAGACGGACGCGCACTTTCGGCGCCTGGTGGCTTTCGAGGTGCGGCGTGAGCACCCCGAGCTCGGTGATGCCGTGGCCGAGGGGCTGCCGGTGCCGGCCGCCGAGCCGGGCGAGGTGGCCGCGCTGGCCTACCTCTTGCGCCCCGACGACTGGGAGCAGCGGATCGCGGACGCAGCCCAGGTGGTGCCGGAGCCCCCGCGGGTGGACGACGACGCGATCAGCCGGCTGGCGGATCAGCTGGACCAGGCACGCACCGAGACCCGCCAGGTCCGCGAGCGTCTGCGCGAGCAGATCACGGAGCTGAAGGCCGAGAACGTCATCCTGCGGCGCAAGCTGAACGAGGCACGGCAGCGGATCAGCGGCTTGCAGAGCGATCTCGAGCAACGAACGGCCGAGGCGGGCAGCGCGGACGAGCGGGTCGACGCCGCCCGTGCCGAGGTCGATCGCGAGCTGCGCAAGCTCCGCGCCCGCGTCACCGAGCTGGAGGCCGTCGAACACGCCGCCCGTCGTACGGCGGGTCAGGAGCGTGAGCTCGCCTCGGTCCGGACCCGGCTGTTGCTCGACACCCTCGTCGAGGCGGCGGGCGGGCTCCGCCGGGAGCTCGCGCTGCCGCCCGGGGGAGAGCTCCGTCCGGCCGACACCGTCGCGGGGGTCGAGCCGTCCGCCGCACCGGTCGGGCGGTCGGCGCCGGGAGACGACCCCGCGCTCCTCGATGACTTGCTCTCGCTGCCGCAGGTGCACCTGATCGTGGACGGCTACAACGTCACCAAGACGGCATGGCCGACCTCGCCACTGCACTCGCAGCGTCAACGCCTCGTCACCGCCCTCGGCGCCCTGGTGGCGCAACGCCGGGTGGAGGTAACTGTCGTGTTCGACGGCGCGGAGCTGTCCGGTCCTGTCCAGCTGCACTCACCGCGCGGGGTTCGCGTCCGCTTCAGCCCTGCCGGAGTGACCGCCGACGAGGTGATCCGCCAACTGGTTCGCGCCGAGCCGCCTGGCCGCCCGGTCGTGGTCGTGTCCAGTGACCGGGAGATCGCCGAGAGCATCGTGACGATGGGTGCCCGCGCCCTTGCCGCCACCAGCCTCACCGCCCGCATCGCCCGCGCCTGACGGGCGATTCGGTCAAGTCGGTGGCGCGGCCGGCCGATGGAGGCCGTCGGCAACGGATCGTACGGATGTGCTCGCAATGCGTGGCGAAGGAAGCGACCGGAAACTGTCGGCGGCGTTCTTTAGCGTCCTTCACAACCGGATGCAAGTCCGGCGCTTCCCCACCTTGGAGGACGTTGTGCTGATCGACTGCGACGCTTGTGTGATGAGAGGCCCCGGCTGCCCGGACTGCGTGGTCAGCGTGCTGCTCGGCCCGCCTGCGGAGCGGAGTGGATCGCTGGTCATCGACGACGAGGAGCGAGCTGCGCTGGACGCTCTCGCGCAGTCCGGTCTGGTGCCACCGCTGCGCCTCGTGCACGCGGTCGGCAGCCTGGAGCCGAGCGACGCCGGCGACGGCCTGGACGTAGCCGGTGCGGGCTGACCGGCCGGCGCGGCACGTAAATTTTGGACCAAACCGGAGGGCCGGATTGCACCGGTCACGAATCGGTTACTACTGTTACCTCTCGTTGCCTCAGCGTGTCAGTCTTCCGGACCGGCCGGGCAGCACAGCCGAGGTGTGACCCGCCGGCGTTCCGGCCGGGTCGACGGGGACGGCATCGAGCAGAGGAAGGGACCGACCGGGCTGTGTCCATCGGCCGCACGAAGCGCACTCGGGGCATCGCCCTCGCCGCCATCACCAGCACCGCTCTTCTGGGGGTGACGTTCATCCAGGGCTCGGCGGTCGCGGATCCCAAGCCGACGTTGCCCCAGGCCCGTGCGCAGGTGGCGAGCCTGCAGCACAAGGCGGAGGAGGCCGGCGAGGCGGCCAACGACCTGCGCGGCCAGATCAAGGCGGCCAGCGACCGGGTGAAGGCGCTGCGGGCCGGCATCAAGAAGCAGCAGACCCAGGTCGACGCGGTCAAGCGGCAGATCGGCGCGCTGGCGGTCGCGGGCTACCAGACCTCCGGGATGACCACCACCGCCCAGCTGCTGCTGTCGACGAACCCGGACCAGTTCCTCAGCCAGGCCTCCACCGCGCAGGCATTCGCGGGTCAGCAGAACTCGGCGCTCCGCCGCTTCCAGGCCGCACAGGGCAAGCTCGCCGACCTGCAGGCCAGCCAGCAGGCCGAGCTCGCCGCCCTGCAAGCCGTGCAGGCCAAGCAGGACGGCTTCAAGAAGCAGCTCGAGGCCAACCTCGACGCCGCGGAGAAGGTGCTCAGCAAGCTCAGCGACGCCGAGCGGGCAAAGCTCCAGGCCGAGCAGGATCGTGAAGCGAGCCAGGCCCGGGCCAGCCGCAGCAGCGAGCGGATGGACAACATCAATGTGCCGGTCTCCGGCCGGGCCTCGGCCGCGGTCGAGTACGCCCTGGCCCAGTTGGGCGACCCGTACGTCTGGGGTGCCGACGGCCCGAGCTCGTTCGACTGCTCCGGCCTGACGATGGCAGCCTGGGCGCGAGCGGGTGTCTCCTTGTCGCACTCCTCGAAGGCGCAGTACAGCGAGGGTCGCCGGGTGAGCAAGAGCAGCCTCCAGCCGGGCGACCTCGTCTTCTACTACAGCCCGATCAGCCACGTCGCGATGTACATCGGCAACGGCCGCATCGTGCACGCGAGCCGCCCGGGCAAGCCGGTCAAGACCGACCCCCTCGACCTGATGCCGTACAGCGGCGCGGTCCGCCCGGGCTGAGCGGTCCGCTTCGACATGTATCCGGCTCCGGGGCACCAGCCTCGGAGCCGGATCGTTTCACCATTCAGGGGCGCCCACTACCGGTGGCGTCACCCACAGTGACTCCCCGGAACGGGGTAGGTGAGCAGCAGGGAGCCGAGGTGAGCGACGAGCCTGGCGACGCGACCCTCCCGCCGGCTGCCGCGCCCTCGGGTCATCCGCACGGCCGGCTGATCCGGCGGGTCGCCCTCGGCCTTGCCGTCGGTCTGGTCGCCGTGGGCGGCTACGCCGGCCTGCGCGAGGTCGCCGACGCTCCCACGGACTCGAGGCCGGTGCCCTCGAGCCAGTCGCCGAACCAGCCCACCGCCTCCCAGACGGCGGCCTCCGAAGGGGTCCGCCGCGCTGTCGCGGGCGAGGCCGTTCTGCAGCGGATGGCTGACGGCGTCCGCACCGGCAGTCGCAGCGCGTTCCTGGCGACGGTCGACCCGCAGGCGAGGGCCTTCGGTGACCAGGCGCGGATGATCTTCGCCAATCTCGGCAAGTTGCCGCTGGCCACCTTTCAGCTGCGCTACGTCGGCGACGATCCCGCGGCGCTCCCGCCGGACCGGCAGCGCGTGCTCGGTGGTTCGAGGTCCTGGCTGGCCCAGGTGGAGGTGTCCTGGCAGTTGTCGGCCATCGACGCGCGGCCCGCGCGCGCGACGTTGCCGGTCACCTTCGTCACTCGCGGCGACACGACGTACGCGGCGTCCTTCTCCGAGCGGTTCGTGCCAGGTCAGCGGCGCCCGATGTGGGCGCTCGGCAGCATCACGGTCGCCAAGGGCGACCACAGTCTGGTCATCAGTCTGGACCCCGCGTCGGACCCCGAGGCCTATGCCTCCGTCACCGACCGGGCGGTCGAGTCGGTCAGCAAGGTCTGGGGCCGGAACTGGCGGCAGAAAGCGGTCGTCTACCTGCCGGCGAGTCAGCGGCAGATGGAGCAGGTTCTCGGCGCCGAGCCGAACAGCTATGTCCAGATCGCGGCGGTCACGATGGCCGAGCTGGACGTGCCACAGGCCGGTGCGCCGGTGCGCATCGTGGCCAACCCCAAGCTCTTCGACGAGCTGGGCAGGCAGGGCCGCCGGATCGTCCTCACGCATGAGACCACCCACGTCGCCTCGACCGCTACCGCCTCCCCGGTACCGTTGTGGCTGGCCGAGGGTTTCGCTGACTACGTCGCCTTCACCGCCGTGTCCGTGCAGGACGAGTCGGCGGCGAAGGAGCTGTTCAAGGCGATCCGGGCGGGCAAGGTGCCGAAGTCGCTGCCCACGCCGGAGGCGTTCGCCGCGTCGTCGACGGAGCTGCCCCAGGCTTACGAGTCGGGCTGGCTGGCCTGCCGGCTGATCAGCGAGCGGGAAGGACAGAGCAAGCTGGTGAAGTTCTACCGGACCGTGCACGCGTCGAAGGGACCCACGGGGCTCGCGGATGCGTTCCGCACCGTGCTGGGCACCACCCAGGAGCAGTTCGTCGCCGATTGGCAGCAGTACCTCAAGAGGCTTGCAGGTGCCTGACCGGGCCTCCCGGTGGGCACCACGGTGGGCGGGTGTGGGGCTCGCGGTGGCGCTGGCTGCGGTGATCGTCTGGACCACGCCCTGGCACCTGATCGACCTTCCCACGCCGAACCCGGCACTCGACTTCACCCCGGTGGAGATCGCCCGGCAGCAGGAGTTCCGGCAGCAGTTGTTGCCGTGGACGACGACCTCGTGGGTGCTGTCGGTGCTCGTACCGCTGGTGCTTGGTTTCACCCCACTCGGCCGTCGCGTGTACGACGCCGTCAGGCTGCGCCGCTGGTACGTCGTCGTACCGGTGGTGGTGGCACTCCTCGGACTGGTGGCCAGCGTGGTCACGCTGCCGACCGACGTGATGGCGGAGCGGGTGCTGCGGCGGTGGGGGTTGTCGACACAGGACTGGGGCATGTGGAGCCGCGACCGTGCGGTCGGCTGGTTGCTGGCCACGCTTGCCCTGGTGGTCGTCGTGCTAGGCCTGGTTGCCTGTGCCAAGCGGTGGCGCCGGTGGTGGTGGGTTCCGGCCGCGATCTCGGCTGCCGTTCTGGTCCTGGGCGTGTCGTTCGCCTACCCGATCCTGGTCGAGCCGAGGTTCAACGAGTTCACCTCGATGGCGCCGGGCCCGCAGCGTGATGAGCTCATGCACCTGGCGGCCGAGGACGGCGTGCCGGTGCGGGACGTGCTGGTCGCGGACGCTTCGAAACGGACGACCACGCTCAATGCCTATGTCTCCGGGTTCGGCTCCACGCGGCGGCTGGTCGTCTACGACACGCTGCTCAAGGACGCGCCGCCGGCGCAGGTCCGGCTGGTGGTGGCACATGAGCTCGGCCACGCGGCCGAGGGCGATGTCCTGCACGGCACGTTGATCGGCGCGCTGGGCGCCGCACTTGCCGTCGTGGCGCTGAGGTTGTTGCTCGGTGCCCGCATCGCCGACCCACGAAGGACCGCGACGCTGCTGGCTCTGATCGCGCTCGGCACCACCCTGGCCGCGCCGGTGCAGAACCTGGTCAGCCGCCGGATCGAGGCACGCGCGGACCTCCACTCGCTGCGGCTCACCGATGACCCCACGGACTTCATCGACATGCAGCACCGGTTGTCGGTCACGAATCTGGCCGGCCTGGAGCCGAGCCGCTGGCGCTACCTGATGTTCGCGAGTCACCCGACACCTCCGGAGCGGATCGCCATGGGCCGAGCGTGGGCGAAGCAGCACGGTGACGTCGTCCCGCCGCTGGTGCGGCGATGACCGGGCGTGTCCTTGTCGTCAGCAACGACTTCCCGCCTCGGCAGGGCGGTATCGAGACCTTCGTCCGCTCGCTGTGTGACCAGTTGCCCGCCGACCGGCTGGTGGTGTTGACCGCCTCCATGCCGGGCCACCCGGCGTACGACGCGGCCCTGCCGTTCCCGGTCGAGCGCGACCGTACGTCGATGTTGCTGCCGAGCCCGCGAGTGACCCGGCATGCCGTGCGGGTGATGCGCCGGTACGGGGCCGACCGCGTGCTCTTCGGCGCCGCCGCACCGCTCGGACTGATGGGAGCGGCGCTGCGCGGGGCAGGCGCCCGGCGGATCGTTGCCCTGACCCACGGGCACGAGACCTGGTGGGCAGGCTTGCCCGGAACTCGTCAGGCGCTCCGGCGGATCGGTGACGCGGCTGACACGGTGACGTCGGTGTCGTCCTGGTGCGCCGCCCGGATCGCCCCGGCTCTGTCGCCGGCAGCCGCTGCGCGGATGCGGCGCCTGACGCCGGGCGTCGACCCGGTCCGGTTCCGCCCGGGCTGTGGCGGAGAGCAGGTCCGGGCGGAGTTGGGCCTGGGCGACGTACCGGTCGTCACGTGCGTCTCGAGGCTGGTTCAGCGCAAGGGGCAGGACACGCTGATCCGCGCCTGGCCTCGCGTGCTCGCCGTCGTACCCGAGGCCGTGTTGCTCGTGGTGGGTGGCGGCCCCGATCGGGCCCGATTGGAGGCGTTGGCGCGGGAGACCGGCGTTGCCCAGGCGATCCGCTTCACGGGGGCGGTGCCGTGGGCCGCGCTCCCGCCGTACGTCGATGCGGCGGACGTGTTCGCGATGCCGTGCCGAACCCGGCGGTTCGGGCTGGAGCCGGAGGGGCTCGGCATCGTCTTCCTGGAAGCCGCGGCAACGGGCAAGCCGGTGGTGGTGGGCGACTCGGGCGGAGCCGCCGACACGGTACTGCACGGCGAGACCGGCTACCTGGTGGATCCGTACAGCCCGATGGCCGTCGCCGTCCGGCTCACCGAGCTGCTGACCGATCCGGCCGCCGCCCGCGCCATGGGCGAGCGGGGGCGCGAATGGGTCAGAGCCGAGTGGAGCTGGGACCACTCAGGCGCCGTCCTGCGTGAGCTCCTCGACCTCTGAGGCAAAACCAGGAGGCTTCTTGCGTGCGGGCACGTATCCTGGACCCATGCACGTCAGGTTCTCCTTCGCCGCAGCCGCACGAGCTCTCTGCTCTCCGGCTGCCGCTGCCTGACCAAACCTTCCCCACCGGCGACCGGAATCGGTCCGCCGGTGAGATCTTGAGCTGACTCCTGTCGGTGATGCTCGCGTCGGCGGTCCCGCGTTCCGGTCCTTCCCGAAAGGATCACCATGAACACCGACGACACCATCAAGACCTTCCACGACTTCTTCTCCGAGCGTGGTCATCAGCCCATCACGAGCAGCTCGCTCGTGCGTCCGCCGGGCGACCCGGTGCTGTACACCACATCGGGCATGCACCCGCTCACGCCGTACCTCGAAGGACAGCCGCATCCGTCCGGACGCCGCTTGGTCGGGCTCCAGCGATGCCTGCGGACCACCGATCTCGAGGAGGTCGGTGACCGCACCCATCTGACCGTGTTCGGCATGCTCGGCTCTTGGTCGCTGGGGGACTACGGCGGTCCGCAGAGCCTGCGGTGGGGTTGTGAGCTGCTGACGGACGGTTTCGGAATCGACCCGGGCCGGCTGCACGTCACCGTCTTCGGGGGCGACGATCAGCTCGGTCCCGATACCGAGTCACAGCAGACCTGGGACGAGCTGGGCCTTCCGGTCGAGCTGACCCAGGACGACAACTGGTGGTCGAACGGACCCACCGGTCCCTGCGGGCCTGACTCGGAGATGTTCGTCTGGACCGGCGACACACCGCCGCAGGGCACCCCGACCACCGACGAGCGGTGGGTAGAGGTGTGGAACCACGTGATGATGGGCTATCGCCGTCTCGATGACGGCTCGCTCCACCCGCTCGAGCAGCGCAACATCGATACCGGCCTCGGCCTGGAGCGGCTGCTGATGGTGCTGCAGGGCAAGCGCTCCGTCTACGAGACCGATCTGTTCGAGCCCTGGATGGAGACCTTGCCCGGGCTTTGGAGCCCCGATGAGCAGTCCCTGCGCATGCTGACCGATCACCTGCGATCGAGCGTCGTGGTCGTCGGCGACGGTGTCCGGCCCTCGAACACCGGACGCGGCTACGTGCTTCGCCGGCTGATCCGCCGGGTTCTGACCACGCTGTGGCGAGACGACAGCTCGCGCAGCCTGACGGAACTGCCGACCGACCTGTTCCAGCACACGTGCAACCACTTCCGCCTGGATTCCGACGTACCCGAGCTGCGGCAGGTGCTGCTCGACGAGGAGCGCCGGTTCCAGAACTTGCTGGAGCGCGGGCGCAAGGTGCTGTCGCACGAGCGGTTCCGGGGATCGCTGAAGCAGGAGGACTTCCACTACCTGCATGACACGCACGGCCTACCCCACGACCTCGTCGTCGGCCTGCTGCTGGAGACCGACAATTCGGTTGCCGGCTGAGTCGGCGGTCTGCTGCACTGGTCGAAACGATCGACCACCCGAGGAGAAACCGATGCGCCGAGCGTCAACGTCCCGCCAGAAGGTTCTTGCCACCTGTCTAGAGGACTTGACGCTCTGTGAAAACGTTGAACTTGGGACTTCTGGCGCACATCGACGCCGGTAAGACGAGCCTGACCGAGCGGCTGCTCTACGCCGCCGGTGCCATCGACGAGATCGGCAGCGTCGACGGCGGTGACACCCAGACCGATTCGCTGGCCCTGGAACGGCAACGCGGCATCACGATCAAGTCCGCGGTCGGGTCCTTCGTCATCGACGACGTCCTGGTCAACCTGATCGACACACCCGGCCACCCGGATTTCATCGCCGAGGTGGAGCGGGTGTTGAGCGTGCTCGACGGCGCCGTGCTGGTGATATCCGCCGTGGAGGGCGTGCAGGCGCAGACCCGCGTGCTCATGCGGGCGCTACAGCGGCTGCACATCCCTACGCTCATATTCGTCAATAAGATCGACCGG
>DASTVQ010000146.1:0-25157 GCA_035759015.1 Kribbella sp. | reverse complement strand
GCATACGCTGGAGGTGGCCAGTCGGCCTCTCCTGGGATGGCCGCGCCGGCCGCGGTGGGCGACCGCATCCCACGCCACTGCCCGCGGGCGACACAGGCATTGGAGGCCGTGATGACGACACACGCAGCACCCTCGACGTCGATCCCCCAGGAGGGCGGGACCACCCTCGACCCTGCCGTGCGGGTGGGGCTCTACGAAACCATGGTCTTGTCCCGCACGTATGAGGAGGCGATCCTGCGGGAGTACCACGCAGACAAGGGACCCGGCTTCGACATCGGCAAGGGGCTCGTCCCCGGCGAGATGCATCTGTCCGCGGGGCAGGAGCCCGTGGCAGCCGGGTTGTGCGCACACCTGACCGCCGATGACGCGGTGACCGCGACGCACCGCCCGCACCACCTGGCGATCGCCCATGGCACGGACCTGCGGAAGATGACCGCCGAGATCTTCGGCCGCGAGACCGGTCTCGGTCGCGGCCGCGGCGGCCACATGCACCTCTTCGACCCCGACACACACTTCTCCTGCTCGGGGATCATCGCCGAGGGCTACCCACCCGCGCTGGGGCAGGCCTTCGCGTTCAAGAGCCGTGGCGGCGGCCGGATCGCAGTCGCGGTGACCGGTGAGGGTGCCGCCAACCAGGGCGGGTTCCACGAATCGCTGAACCTGGCCGCCCGGTGGGGGCTGCCGGTGGTCTTCGTGGTCGAGGACAACGACTGGGCCATCTCGGTGCCGCGTTCGGCGTCCACGGCGATCGACTCGAACGCGGACCGCGCGGCGGCGTACGGCATGCCGGGCGAGCGGGTCGAGGACAACGACGTCGAGGGTGTCTACCACGCCGCCCAACGCGCCGTCACCCGAGCGAGGGCAGGGGAGGGCCCGTCGCTCATCGAGGTACACACCCTGCGTCTGTGGGGCCACTTCGAGGGCGACGCGCAGGGATACCGCCCCGAGCTCGCCGAGGTGCCCGACCACGACCCGATTCCTCGCTACGAGCGGACCCTGCGGGAGGCGGGGCACCTCGACGACGCCGCAGTGGCGCGGATCAAGGACGCCGCGAGCGAGCGAGTCGAGGACGCGATCACCTATGCCAAGGACAGCCCGGTGCCCGACCCCGCGTCGGCAACTTCCTACGTATTCGCCTGAGGAGACGACGATGACGATCACCGACACCCCGGCTGTCCCCGCGCCCCAGGCGAGCCGCCGGCTGACCACGTCCAAGGCGATGGTCGAGGCCATCGCCCAAGAGATGGAGCGCGACCCCTCGGTGTTCTACCTGGGCGAGGACGTCGGACCGTACGGGGGAATCTTCAGCTCGACCACCGGTCTGCTCGAACGGTTCGGGCCCGAGCGGATCATCGACACCCCGATCTCCGAGACCGCCTTCATCGGCCTCGGCATCGGCGCCGCGGTCGAGGGCATGCGGCCCATCGTGGAACTGATGTTCGCCGACTTCATGGGCGTGTGCCTGGACCAGATCTACAACCACATGGCGAAGATCCACTACGAGTCCGGCGGCAACGTGACGGTCCCGATGGTGCTGACCACCGCCGTCGGTGGGGGCTATTCCGACGGCGCGCAGCACTCGCAGTGCCTGTGGGGGACGTTCGCACACCTGCCGGGCATGAAGGTCGTGGTCCCCAGCACCCCGGCCGACGCGAAGGGCCTGATGACCTCGGCGATCCGTGACGACAACCCGGTCGTCTACATGTTCCACAAGGGCGTGATGGGGCTGCCCTGGATGGCGAAGAACCCTCGCTCCACCGACGAGGTGCCCGAAGGTGAGTACGCCGTACCCATCGGCAAGGCGAGAGTCGCCCGCGAAGGCAGCGACGTCACGGTGGTCACGCTCTCGCTGTCGGTGCATCACGCGCAGGACGTCGCCGAGAGCATGGCCGGCGAGGGCGTCGACGTGGAGGTCGTAGACCTCCGCACCCTGGTCCCGCTGGACCGCGAGGCAATCCTGACATCGGTGGCCAAGACCGGCCGGCTCGTCGTCGTCGACGAGGACTACCGCTCGTTCGGTCTGTCCGGCGAGGTGGTCGCCACGGTCGCCGACCACGACCCGACGATGCTGCGGGTCCCGGTGCAGCGGGTCGCGGTGCCCGATGTACCGATCCCGTACGCCCACGCACTCGAGTACGCCGTCCTGCCGCGCCACGACCGGATCGAGAAGGCGATACGCGCTGCGGTGGCCGGATGACCGACGTGCTCTTCCCTCCATTGTCGAAGGAGAGACCGGATGCGGAGGGAGTCCTGGCCACCTGGTTCGTCGATGATGGCGCGACCGTCACCCCTGACCAACTGCTCGCCGAAGTACAGGTCGACAAGGTCTCCGCAGAGGTGCCGGCACCCGTCGGCGGAGTGGTGCGCCTCCTCGTAGCGGAGGACGCCGCCGTGACACAGGGCAGCCCGATCGCCCGCATCGAGTGAGCGCCGAGGACAGCCGGCCCGCTGCGACTCGTACAGTCCCGCGGTACTCGCGGCCTGACCGCCATGCGCGCGTACACAACTCCGGTCGGACGACGGCGAACCGCTTCAGCCGGGTTTTGTATGCGCGGGTGGTGCTATCCGTCGACTCGCAATGTTGCCGGGTAGCTGCGCCGGCCGCGGACGCTTTCCAGCCAGTGCCGCAGGTCGTCCAGCGCCGCTCGAGGTCGGCCGGTGCGGCACTACCGGATCTGGGCCAGGCCACAATCTCTGGAACGCGTTGAACTGAAGGCGGCCGGGCGCCGTGTCGGTGTGGACAGCCCAGACCAAGCACGGCGCGCGGAGACAACCGGCAGCGGCCGTGACCCGACAAAGGGGAACTACACCATGAATCACGCAACTCGACTGCGGCGGGGCCTCAGTACGGCCGCCGTCGCCGCCGTCGCCACCGGCATCGCGCTCAGTCTTGCTGGTCCGGCCGCCGCGGCGGAGCCGAACGGGACCGTGCGGATCGACACCCGGCAGCTGATCGTCACCGGTACCAACCAGGCGGACGAGATCGCCTTGAGGGTGCCTACCGCCGATCCGACGGTGCTGGAGGTCGACTTCGGCAACGACGGTAAGGCGGACGACACGGTCAAGCTCGCCGACTTCGGCCAGCTACAGGTGAACAGCCTGGCCGGGAACGACGACGTACGGATCGACTTCGGCAACCAGGTCCAGCCGTTCACGGTCGTGGACACCGGGGACGGAGACGATGTCGTGGCCGGTGGCAGCGGCAGCGAGCTGTTCCGTACCGGGGAGGGCAATGACTTCGTCGACGGCAACCGTGGAACCGACACGGCATTGCTCGGCGACGGCGCCGACGCGTTCGTCTGGGACCCGGGCGACGGCAGCGACGTGATCGAGGGTGGCCGCGGCGCCGACCGGATGATCTTCAACGGGAACAACGCTGCGGAGAAGTTCGCGGCCACCGCCAACGGATCGCGGCTGCGGTTCACCCGCGACCTCGGCAGCATCGTGATGGACACCGCCGACGTCGAGCGGGTCGCGCTCAACGCGCTGGGCGGCGACGACTCGACCACGATCGACGACCTGAGCAGGACCGACGTCCGCAGGGTCGACGTCGATCTCAGCGGTCAGACCGGCGGTGGCGACGGCGCCACGGACTCGGTGACAGTCAACGGCACGGCCGGTAAGGACTTCGTCCGCGTCTCCGGGGACGGCGGCACCGTGAACGTCAACGGCCTGAAGCCGAAGGTCCGGATCACCCACGCGGAGCCGACCGACCGGCTGACGGTGGACACGCGGGCCGGCAAGGACAAGGTCGACAGTCACAAGCTGGCACCGGGGACCATCGTCCTGACCGTCCTCTGACCAACCCGCGGGGCCCTTGGGTGGCTGGATTCGCGACCGCCCGGTGTGCGGTTGGCCTTCCAGCCGGAACCGGCAGTTCCTTCATCGAGCAGGCGATGCGGTCGGGCTGGTCGAGGGTGAGAGTGCGGCCTGCGCGTCCGGCGTCAGAGGTCGTCCTGGCCGAGAGCGACGCGGCCGTCGAGGAGTTCGCGAGCTGCATCGAGGTGCCCGAGGTGGCGGGCCGTCTCTTCGATCATGTGCATCACGATGAAGCCGAGGTCGGTGACTTGGCCGGCGTCGCCCTGGTTGTGCCGACCCCTGGGTGGTGTCGACAGCGGCGTCGTGGCCAGGACAGCGTTCGCGCGCTCGATCTGATCGCGGTAGAACGCGAACACCACGTCGGCCTGCCGAGGGGTCGTGAACGGCCCGTCATCGTCCTCGGCCGGGTCGTCAGGCCAAGGCAGCGGTACCGCGGATCCCAGGGCGACGTCCTGAAACCAGTGCCGCTCAGCGTGCCCAAGATGTTCGATCATCCCGAGCGGCGTCCAGCCTGACGGCAGCACCGGCGTTGCCAGCTGGTCGTCGTCGAGGTCGGCGACGAGGGCCAACGCTCTGGTGCGCTGGGCGTCCAGGAATGTCATCAGAAGCTTGTCCACCGCATCGGCCATGCGGTGAGTATGCCGCACGTGCAGGACCAAACCGCGGGACGTCCAGGGCGCGAGTGGGCGCCGCTTCAGTCGGCCTCGGGGGTGACGATGGCGATGTTCGGGTCCGGATGCTCGAGCACGGCGAAAAGCCGGCCCAGGACCGAGGAGTCACCTTCGACCTCGATGCCGGCGGCTGACAGGGCGGCCGGGTCGGCCGACCACCTGCCAGCCCGACATGTGACGACCTCGGCAGTGTGAGCGTGGCATCCGGCTGGTCGCGCTTCGCGGCCGAGCTGTAGGTCAGCACGCCGTGGGTGAGCTCCAGGCGATAGTGCGCGTCGTGGTCGGTGAACCTGACGTCGATCGTCAGTCGTTCATCCGGCGCGTGGGCCGTCGACCCGGATCGCGAGGGCGTCGAAGAGCATCTCGGGGCTCAGCTGGGCCAACAGGTCCCGCGAAGCCGCCTGGGGCGGCGTACCGACGGTGAATGTCGACAACTTCGTTGATGCCGCGGATCTGCCGCATCGCGTGCGGCATCGCCGCTGTCCGGTCGAGGTGCAGGCGCTCATGTGGCCGCTCGGCGTCGGCGAGGATCCAGTGACGCGCAGCCTCGAACGCCGGCGATCTGCATGGGCATCGCCGCTGACTCAAATCGCTTTGCCTCGTGATCCCCGAGCGCCTTAGCGTTGCCTACCTCTCTCGGCGCGGACGATGTTCCCGGTCTGCGGCGGTCCGTCAGCAGATCGGAGATGCTCGATGACTTCTCACCTTGTCGCGCTCTGTTTCGATGCGAACGACCCCAACCGTCTCGCGCGCTTCTGGGCTGGCGTGCTGGATCGGGAGATCGCCGACGACGGCCTGACGCTACTGCCGAGTGATGACACCAGGTTCAGCGTCCAGTTCCAGCCGACCCAGGAGCAGAAGGCCGGCCCGAACCAGATGCATCTCCACCTGACGAGCACCTCCCTCGACGACCAGCAGTCGACGGTGGCTCGGGCGCTCGGGCTCGGCGGCCGGCACCTCGACATCGGCCAGGGCCCGGAGGATGAGCACGTGGTGCTCGCCGACCCCGAGGGCAATGAGTTCTGCGTGATCGAGCCGGGCAACAACTTCCTGGCCGACTGCGGGTTCGTCGGAGAGCTGACCTGTGACGGTTCGCAGGAGATCGGGTACTTCTGGAGCGAGGCGCTGGGCTGGCCGTTGGTCTGGGACCAGGACCAGGAGACCGCGATCCAGTCGCCGGGCGGCGGTACGAAGGTCGCCTGGGGCGGCCCGCCGGTAGCGCCGAAGACCGGGAAGAACCGGTTGCACCTCCATCTCGCACCACCGATCCACGGGGATCAGCAAGCTGAGGTCGACCGCCTCGTCTCCCTGGGCGCGACGCGAATCGACATCGGCCAGGGCAACGTCAGCTGGGTGGTGATGGCCGATCCCGACGGCAACGAGTTCTGCGTGTTGACCCCTCGATGACACTCACGAGCCCGCCTCGCCCAAGCCGAGGCGCCGCGGTCCCGAAGCTCGCTCATGCCGCGTACGGTGAATTCGTTGGTCATCCGGAGGTTCAGATATCGACGGCCAGGCGAACCGCCACCATGTCGCCTACCTCAAGCCCTTCGGCGTTCCGCACCCACGCCTTCACCGGCACGATGTACCGACCGTCCTTCGGGTACAGCGACGTCGTCCAACCGGTTTCCCCGATCTGCGCGGCGACCGGGACCATGCCCCAGCCGTAGGTCACGAATGCGGAAGCCGCTGCCAGTTCACCGCACTCCTCTTCCGGAACGGTGATGAAGTGCCACGGCGCGGGGCCTTTCCAGAACCACATCTCGCCGCTGAACTCCAAGTTCATTCGACCAGGATAGGAGCCAACCGGTGTGTAGGTCACTCGGCGTGGGCCGCGTGGTGAGCCTCGGCAACTCCTGGAGGACCTGTCAGGGCAGAGCTGCCCGAAGCCCCTCAGACGCAATCGGCGGCGCGAGGACCGGCTGACGGCCACGGGACGGGGCGCCGAAGCCGGCTATTCTCGGCTCGGCTACTCTCGGCGCCACTGACGTTCACTCTGCGATCCGGGCAAACTGCAACCGAATCGGCACTCGGGAGACGCCAACGCATGAATACGCCACCATCGTCACCTGGAGCGGAGCGGACTGACGAATCAGCCGTCCAGATCGGCGCTCTCGTTCCGCTAACTCGGCCTGGCTGGGTCGAGGCAGGCCAACACTTGCTCGCTGGACTCGAGCTGGCCGTTCGCGAAGTCAATGACGCCGGCGGGATCGTCGGAAGACCACTCGAGCTGGTGGTCCGAGACACCGCGGCTGATCCGCAGAGGGCCGCGGCGGCCGTAGATGAATTGGCTCGCCTGGGCGTGGCTGCCTTGGCGGGGGAGTATCACAGCGTCGTCGCTCGCGCCGCTGCCGCCAGGGCCGACGCCCTCGGCCTGCCGTTCCTCTGCTCGTCAGCGGTTCTCGACGCGCTCACCGAACAGCCAACGGAATGGGTCGCGCGCCTCGCCCCGGCGCAGTCCCACGGCTGGCAGATCTACGCAGACTTCCTCCTCAGCGCGGGCCACAGTCGAATCGCCGTAGCAGCCGAGTCGAGTGTCTACTGGGCATCTGGGGCCCGCATTCTGCGGGACTACCTCGCTCCACGCGGCGGCACCGTCATCGAACTCGACATGCGCGCGCTCGCCCCAACGGCGGTGTGCGACGAACTCGTCGACAACCGCGCGACAGCCCTCCTTCTTCTGGTCGGCCACCCGGAGCCGGCAGTGTCGATCGTCAAGTCTGTCCGCCACGACCAGCGCCTCGCCGAGATCATGATCGGTGCTCCGGCCGGGCAACCG
Organism: Kribbella sp.; assembly: GCA_035759015.1. Taxonomy (GTDB): domain Bacteria; phylum Actinomycetota; class Actinomycetes; order Propionibacteriales; family Kribbellaceae; genus Kribbella. The sequence goes on along the minus strand of DASTVQ010000146.1, from coordinate 17,888 downwards.
GAGTTCGCCGAATGGGCGACGTTGCTGGGCGACGACAGCGCCGCGATCCCGTTCTTGCGCTACCTGCCCGAGCGCCTCAGCCCACTCGGTGCACGAGTCGAGACGGCCCTCCGTGAGCGGCTAGCCGAAGCGCCCTCCTTCGTCGCCTTCGAGGGCTACGACACGGTCGCCGTCCTCGCCGATGTGCTGCGTTCTCACGGCGCGGACCGGGCGCGCACTGCCGAATCCTGGTCGCGCGTTGCAGTCGAAGGCACCCGCGGACAGATCCAGTTCTCCCGCACGCCAGGCATCAGCGTTTGGCAATGGGCTTGGACGCCAATCCAAGTCGTTGATCGAGATCCGGCGGAACCCGCTCGCTTTCGGATCCTCCACGCCAGCTGAGAGAGCACGGAGGTCCGACTGCCCAGATCTGTCCGGACTTGAGGCTGTCTACCTGTCTACGTGTTAATCACTGGGCGCGCCCCACGGGCTTTCCTGCGGCCGCGGACTATGTCGTCTGCGCTCGGATTCCTGTTCAGCTGCCACGCTCGACGTCCCGCGCCGCGTCGTGGAGCGCCTGTCCCGCCTGCTGGCCGCGCACCGGCGCCGCATCGGCACGCCGAAGGGATCGGCCGCTCCGAACAGGCCCTGCACGCGGACACCCGAACCAGGAACAGCCTGATCAGGGGCGTGCGTGCCCTCGGGGAACGGGCTGCCGGCGAGCGCGCTCACCCGTCCAGCCAGCCGGGCGCGGTTGCGAAGGCCCGGAATGGCAATGATGCGAATCGCCGTGGTCACCTGCTCGCCGTCCTCGCGATCGCCGACTACCGCCGCCGTACCTGCCCTGGTCCAGGTGGCGAGTGAACATTGATCGAGCGGCTGTTGCCACACCTCACGCGTATAGGTACTCCATCTTCAGCTAGTGAATCCCCCTAATTACTGCGCCACCAGACCGCCGTCGACCGGCATGGCGTCTCCGGTCACGAAGGAGGAGGCGTCGGAGCAGAGCCAGACCACGGCCTCGGCGATCTCCTCGGGCGTGCCCATCCGCCCGATCGGTTCCATCGCCACGAACTGCGCCTCGGCCTCGGCTGAATCGCCGAGGAACCGTTCGACCATCGGGGTTCGGATGACTCCAGGGCACACCGCGTTCACGCGGATGCCGTCCTTGGCGTACTCGAGGGCGGCCGTCTTGGTCAGTTGGATCACGCCACCCTTGGACGCGTTGTACGCGGCAATGTTCGGGAACCCGACCAGGCCGGCTACCGAGGCGGTGTTGACGATCGCGCCCTTGTGCTGCTTCAGCATCAGGGGGATCTCGTACTTCATGCACAGCCAGGTGCCCTTGAGGTTGACGGTCAGGACCCGATCCCAGTTCTCCTCGGTGCACTCGGCCGTCGGCGCCTGGACACCCTCGATGCCGGCGTTGTTGAAGGCGCAGTCCAGCCGACCGTACTGCTCCTCGATCGTTCGAACGATCGCCTGCACGTCCGCCGAGGCTGCGACGTCGCCCCGGATGAACATGCCTTTCCCGCCCGCCTCCTCGATCAGACGCAGGGTTTCGTTCCCTCCCTCGTCGACCAGGTCGGTCACGACGACCTCCGCGCCTTCCCGCGCCAGTGCTCGCGCGGTGGCGCGACCGATTCCGGATCCGCCCCCAGTGACCAGGACCACCTTTCCGTCCAGCGTCCCGCTCATGGCTCGCCTCCTCTCGTCATTCGGCGCGCTCCCATAAGCGACCTTGCAGGCTCCATGCCACCACCGGGCGGGCCGACGGGTAGAGCCGTTGTCCCCGATGCTGTTGGGACCTTCGACCCCGATGCTCGTCTGCTTGACGGGCGCGCGCCGGAGGTTGGGGTGGATGGGTCTCGCCACCCTGCCTTGGCCCGCTGAGGGCGCTTCGCTGTGCGGGCCCAAGGAACGGCAGAACGCCATTACCCGCCGCGCATCCGTGCTTGCCGCCGAAGGTGGCGTACAAGGAGGGGCGGACCGTGTCACATTCCAGAACGGTCGGTCTGAATAGGTACTCGGAGCTCCGCGAGCTCGGCACGGCCGTCGGCATCGCCGTCCGGAGTCAGCAGCAGGGTGCAGGCCCGTTCGAATCGGGCATCGATGCGCTCGAAGGCCTCCACGGCTGAGCGCATCTCGCCCGGATCGCCGGAGAGCCGGGCGGCCGCGCGAGTCAGGCAGGCGGCGGCCCAGTCGTTCTCGGCGGCGGCCGACCCGGCGGCCGCGACCCGGTCGGCGGCGTCCGGCAGGCCGGCCACCACCGCGAGCTCCGCCCCGGCGGCCCGGGCATAGGGCGCCCACCAGTGCTCCGAGAAGTCCGCGAAAGCCCGCGAGACCAGTTCGGCTGTATCCGGCCCGGGCCCGGCCTGCACGGCGACCCGGGCCTGGGCGAACACCGCAGGAGCGGCGAGCGACGGCGCCGTCCACGGGTCGTCGGTACGCGCCAGCTCGAGCGCCCGGGCCTGCCACTCGCCGAACGATCCGTCGTCCCGCAGTCCGTGCACCAGCGCCGCCGCGGCCGCCGCGGACGACATCCACTCCATCGCCGGCGACCCAGCCCGCTGCCAGCGGTTCCACAGCGCGTCGGCCTGCTCCAGGCACGCGTCGAACCGCCCGGTCAGGGCGTACACGCGGATCAACCGGGGCAGCGAGATGTACGGATGGTCCCCGGTCGGGTCGTCCGCGACGGCGGCACGCGCGACGGACAGCGCCGCCGGCAGGTCCCCGGTCGCGATCGCGGTGGTGGACGCGACATGGTAGGCGTCGATGATCTCGGACGCCGCGTACGGCTCGTGCCGGGGCAACGACTCCACCAGCCGCATCCGTTCCAGGGCGTAGGACCGGGCCTCGCGCAGCCGCCCGGCGTTGCCGGCCGCGGTTCCGAGCGCGTCCAGCGCACCCGCGATCAGGACCGGGTCACCGGCCCGCCGAGCCGCGTCGACCGCCTGCTGCGCCAGCACCGCGTCCGCACCGATCCGGCGGTCGCCGTGCTCCCAGGCCTTGGCGGCGGCCAGCAGGGCGGCGACGTGCGGATCAGCGGGCACGGCGCCGGCCGCCGCCTCGGACAGCAGTCGCCCTGAGTGGCCCGTGGGCAGGTCGAACATCGGCCCGGCCGGGTACCGGTTGATCGCGATCACGGCGGACGCCAGCATCGCCGCGCGGACGTTGCCCTCGGCAACTGCCCGCTCGGCGGCGTCGAGCAGCAACCGGACGCCGGCCTGGCCGTCGGAGACCGCAATGGTGGCATCTGCGGCCGTCCGCAGGTCGCGCGCCGCCGCCACACCGTCCTCCGCGCGGTCCGCCGCAGCACGGTAGTGACCGACCGCCTCGACGAAACCCCGGCCAGCGAACGCGAGGTGCCCCAGCGACCGGGCCAGCCGGTGCGCGGTCGGATCCGGTTCCGCCACGGTCCCGGCCAGCGCCGCCCGCAGGTCGCCGACCACCTCGTCGTACGACGAGCGCCAGGCGGAGCCGTCGACCTGGTTCTCCAGCTCGGCAGCCGTGGTGGCGGCCCAGCGCAGGTGCCGGTCACGGGCGGTCGCCAGCTCGTCGTCGGTCAGCCGGGACAGCGCAAACTCCCGGACCGTCTCCAGCAGCCGCCACCGGGACCCGCCTCGTGTCACCAGGCTCTTGTCAGTGAGCCGCCCGAGCAGATCTGCGACCTCGCTGCGGGCCAGGTCCGGGCTGGTCGCGCAGGCCGCCTCCAGGTCGAAGCCGCCGACGTACACGGCGAGCCGCCGGAACAGCAGCTGCTCCTCGTCGTCCAGCAGGTCGTGGCTCCAGCCGATCACCGCGCCGAGCGACCGGTGCCGCGGGTCCGCGCCGCGCCCGCCGGCGAGCAGCCGAAGCCGGTCGCCGAGCGCGGTCCGCAGCCCGTCCAGGCCGAGCGAACCGATCCGGGCCGCGGCGAGCTCGATCGCCAGCGGCATCCCGTCCAGCCGCGCGCAGACGTCGGAGACGTCGCCGGAGTCAGCAGCGAAGGATGGATCGACGGCCCGCGCCCGGTCGGTGAAGAGCTCGACCGCGTCGGAGTCCGCGGCCAGCGGCGGCAGCAGCACGGTCTGCTCGCCTGGTACGCCAAGCCGTTCCCGGCTGGTCGCCAGCACGGTCGTCCCGGGGCAGGCGGCGAGCAGCCGTTCGACCAACGCGGCGACCTCCTCGACCACGTGCTCGCAGTTGTCCAGCACCAGCAGCGACCGGCCCACCCGCAACCGCTCGACCAGGACTTGCTCCAACGTCTGCGGCGGCCGCTCGGTCACCCCGAACGCGGCCGCCACGGCCCGGGCGACCATCCCGTCCCGGATCGGCACCAGGTTCACGAAGGCCCCCGGCCCGGCCAGTACCGCCGCCACCATCGCGGCCAGCCGGGTCTTGCCCATCCCGCCAGGTCCGAGCAGCGTCACCAGCCGCGCCTGCTCCAGCGCGTCCAGCACGGCGGTCGACTCGGCCGTCCGTCCGACGAACGTGGTCCGGCTGGCCGGCAGCCCGGCTATTCCCGGCCCGCGGCGCGACCCGGCCAGGTCCGCGAGCTCACGCCGATCCGCGACGCCGTACTTGCGCAGCAACGACGACACGTGGCTCTCCACGGTGCGCACCGAGATGTGCAGCAAGCGCGCGATCTGCGCGTTGGAGCGATGGTCCGCGAGCGCGGCCAGCACCTCGGCCTCGCGGGCCGACACCTCCACCTGAGTCACGCGAACATCATGTCCGATCCGTACCGGTTCCGTGCCGGATCCGTGCTCGGCACGGATGTGCGCACCCTGCCCGCGCCGCGACCGTTGTCGTGTCCGAACGACGAAGGAGGTAGTGATGAGCGGTACGACGGTCACGCTGCGCAGGGTCCGGCCGGCGTCGGTCGCCCTGTGGATGGTGCAGTTGCTGCTGGCGGCACAGTTCGCGTCAGCCGGGGTGATGAAGTTGTCCGGCAGTCCGGTGATGGTGGACATGTTCGCCGAGATCGGCGCCGGCCAGTGGTTCCGGTACCTGGTCGGCGCGCTCGAGCTGGCGGGAGCGATTGGTCTGCTGGTGCCGCGGTTGTGCGGTCTGGCCGCGCTCGGGCTGGTCGGGCTGTTGGCCGGCGCGATCATCACCAACGTGTTCGTGCTCGGCGAGTCGCCGGCGCTGCCGTTCGGGTACCTGCTGGTGGCCGCGCTGGTTGCGTGGGCCCGGCGGTCGGCGATCCGCGAGCTGGTCCGGAAGGGGGTCCGGGGATGACGGTGATCTCGGCGATGTCGATGTCACTGGACGGGTTCGTCACCGGGCCGGACGACAGCCGCGAGCACCCGCTCGGGATCGGCGGCGAACCACTGCACGCGTGGCTGGCCGAGCCGTCGGAGCAGGATGCGGAGCTGCTCGGCGAGATGGCGGCGGGTGGCGGGGCGATCGTGATGGGTCGCCGCTCGTACGACTCCTGCGAGGGTGACGCGGCGTGGGGCGACGGTGGACCTGCTGGGAAGACCCCGTGCTTCGTGGTCACGCACAGGGTACCGGAGAAGGTTGGTGCGCCGGACGTGTTCACGTTCGTCACCGACGGCGTGGAGAACGCGATCGCGCAGGCGAAGGCGGTCGCCGGCGAGAAGGTGGTCGGACTGCACGGCGCGTCCGTGCCGCAGCAGGCGCTGAAGGCCGGGCTGATGGACGAGCTGATCGTGCACCTGGTGCCGATCCTGCTCGGTGACGGCGTCCGGCTGTTCGACCTGCTGGGCGCGGCACCGGTCCGGCTGGAGCGCACCCAGGTGATCGAGTCGCCCCTGGTCACGCACCTGCGCTTCCGCGTGGTGCGCTGAGATGACCGAGCTGATGATCCGCGGCTTCGACGGCCTGCTGGTGCGGCCGGGCGATGACGGGTACGACGCGGGCCGGGCGGTGTGGAACGCGGTCGTGGACCGGCGGCCGGCGCTGATCGCGCGGTGTGCCAGCACCGCGGACGTGGTGGCGGCGCTGCGATACGGTCGGGAGGCCGGCCTCGAGATCGGCGTGCGCTGCGGCGGGCACAGCTTCCTCGGCCTGCCGGTGGTGGATGGCGGCCTGCTGATCGACCTGTCGTTGCTGAGCGCCGTCAGGGTCGACCCGGGCAGCCGTCGTGCCTGGGTCGGCGGTGGCGCCTTGCTCGGCGCACTCGACGTCGCCGCGCAGCAGTACGGGTTGGCGACGACAGCGGGCAACGTGTCGCACACCGGCGTCGGCGGACTCACGCTCGGCGGCGGGATCGGCTGGCTGGCCCGGTGGCACGGGCTGAGCTGCGACAACGTCGCCTCCTTCGAGCTGGTCACTGCCGACGGCGCCGTGCTGCGGGTCAGCGAGACCGAGCACCCCGACCTGTTCTGGGGTCTGCGTGGTGGTGGCGGGAACTTCGGCGTCGTGACGGAGTTCGAGTTCCGGCTGCACCCGGTCGGCACCCGCGCCCTGGTCGCGGACGTGTTCTATGGGCTGGACGACGCCGATACGGCACTGCGCGGCTGGCGGGACCTGTTCGCCGACACGCCCCGGGGGGCGACACCGGTGGCCCGCGTCGGCCGGCGGGACGAGTTCGGCGGCCGGCCGGTGGCGAGTATCGGGTACGTCTGGGTGGGCGATCCGGCCGACGGCCGCCGGCTGGCTTCGTACTCGCGGATCGGCCGGCCGATCGCCCAGCGGGTCCGCGAGCTCAGCTACCTGGACCTGCAGACCGGTGACGACGACGCCGAGGGGCACGCGTTGCGCCGGTACTGCAAGGGTCACTACCTGCGCGAGCTGCCGGACGCCGCCCTCGAAGCATTCCTTGCCTGGAGCAACGACCCGTTCCGGCCGGGTGGGCGGCTGACGCTGAACGGTGGTGCGATCGCGGACGTGCCCGACCAGGACTCGGCGTACAGCCACCGCGACGCCCTGGTCGAGTTCACCACATCCGCCGGCTGGACCGACCCGGCCGAGGACGGTGCCCGGATCGCCGCTGCCCGCCGGTATGCAGCGGGTCTCGAGCAGCACGCCAGCGGCGCGTACGTGAACACGATCGCCGACGAGGACGACTCCGTCCTCCGCCAGGCCTACTCCCCAGCCAAGCTCGCCCGCCTCCGCAACCTGAAACGCACCTACGACCCCACCAACGTCTTTCACCGCACCACCAACATCCGCCCGTGAACCCCCACCCGTGATCGATCACGTTGCCGAGCCTGACCGTCTGCTGGTCTCTCCATGTCACAGACTGCCGGGGCTGTCTCGTCTCCTGTTTCAGAAACAGGTTCTGGAATCAGGAAGGTGATGGTCGTGCGGGTGTTCGTGGCAGGTGGGGCCGGGGTTCTGGGGCGGCGGCTGGTGACGCAGCTGGTTGCGCGTGATCATCAGGTGACGGCGACGACGACGAACCCGGACAAGTTGGGATCGCTGGAGCAGCTGGGCGCCGAGGCGATCGTGATGGACGGCTTGAATGAGGTTTCGGTTGGTGAGGCAGTCGCCGCCGCGCAGCCAGATGTGATCGTGCACCAGATGACCGGCATCTCCATGGCGCATGCGGGTAAGCCCGACTTCAAGCACTTTGACCGGTGGGGTGCCCCCACGATCCGGCTGCGCACGGAGGGAACGGATCACCTGCTGGCCGCGGCTGAGGCGGTCGGCGTCTCCCACTTCGTCGCGCAGAGTTACGGCAGCTGGAATGGGCTCGGCGAGGGCGGATGGGTCAAGACCGAGGAGGACCCGCTGGCCCTGCACGTGGGGACAGGGGCGGAAAAATCAATGGCGGCGATTCACCACGTCGAGGACGTTGTACTTCAAGCGGGTGGTGCAGCCCTGCGATATGGCGCGTTCTACGGGCCGGGCGCCACCGACGACCAGGTCACGCTGCTGCGCAAGCGACAGTATCCGCTTGTCGGGAGCGGTGCCGGCTACAGCTCATGGGTGCATCTCGACGACGCAGCGAGCGCTACCGTGCTGGCTGTGGAGCAAAAGGCAAGAGGCGCCTTCAACATCGTCGATGACGAGCCCGCCCCTGCCAGCGAGTGGCTGCCGTACCTGGCAAAGTGCGCGGGCGCAAAGCCACCGATGCGAGTCCCCAAATGGCTGGCCCGGCTGCTGGCTGGAGACGTGCCGGTGATGATGATGACCGAGGGACGCGGTTTCTCCAACGCCAAAGCCAAGCGGGAGCTCGGCTGGGAGCTGCGCTACCCCTCGTGGCGCCAAGGCTTCAAGGCCGAGCTGACGTGACCCGGGTCGAGGAGTTCGAGGAGCTGCGGTCGCTGCTGTTCTCGATCGCCTACCGGATCCTGGGCAGTGTGAGCGAGGCCGAGGACGCGGTCCAGGAGACCTGGCTGCGCTTTGAGGCCTCCCCGACACCACCCACGTCGACCAAGGCCTTCCTCTCGGCCGTGGTCACCCGGATCTCGATCGACGTGCTGCGCTCGGCCCGCGTCCGGCGGGAGGAGTACGTCGGTCCGTGGTTCCCAGAGCCCCTGCTCACCGACCCCTACGAGGATCCGGCGCGGACCGCGGAACTGGCCGACTCGGTGTCGATGGCCGCCCTGTTGCTGCTCGAGCGGCTCAGCCCGCTCGAGCGCGCGGTGTTTGTGCTGCGAGAGGTCTTCGGGTTCAGCTTCCGGGAGATCGCCTCGGCGGTGGAGAGGTCAGAGGCGGCGTGCCGCCAGCTCGCGATGCGGGCGCGTCGCCACATCGACGCCGGTCAGCCGCGATTCGAGACCGACCGAAGGGAGCGCGATGAGCTGGCTGAGCGATTCTTCGCCGCCTTCAGGGACGGCGACGTCGAGGGCCTACGGGAACTGCTCGCCGCCGACGTTCAGATGGTCGGCGACAGCGGCGGAAAGGGCCCGCAGTGGGGCACGGGCATCTTCGGCGCCGAGAACGTGACCCGGGTGCTCGCCGCATTCGTCCCGGCGCTCGTCCGGATCGGCGTCAGAGTGGAGCAGCACGAGGTGAACGGCCAGCCGGGCGCTATCTTCCGCGATCGGGACAACAAGGTGGTCAATACCTGGACGCTTGACGTACTCGACGGGCGGATCCAGACGATCCGCTCGGTGGTCAACCCCGAGAAGCTCGGGCACGTTGGCCCGGTGGCGGACGCCTGGGCGGTCCTCCGCGAGGCGAACCAGGCTCGCCGGCCCACGGATTGACTGGACCGCACCGCCGATCTCATCGAACGCCAGGGCCAGTTCGGGACGGCCTGCATACGGATCACCCCCGCCATCTCAGGGGAATGTCAACCTGGGAAGGGCTGCCGTTTACCCACGACCCCGAGATCGTTGTCGGGCGCACCGTCCATCAGGCCATGGCCGGATACGATGTGGCCAGGTAACCGGCCACGAGCACAACCAGCGGGAGACCGCGTGAGCTTCGATACACCCGTCGGAACCCGCGGGAGCCGTCCACCTTCAGGGCGGCTCGACCGGTGGCTGGACAAGCTGATGGCCACGCGGCTCGTCCGCAGGGTCTTCAGCAGGTTCTTCAACTTCGACGCCCTCGTCCTGACCACCATCGGCCGCAAGAGCGGGACCGAGCGCGTGACCCCGGTCTGCTGGTTCCCCGGCAAGGACGGCAGCTGGCTGATCGTCGCGGCGGCGGGTGGCACGGCGGTCAACCCGGCCTGGTACTACAACATCGCCGCCCACCCCGACAAAGTCCAGATCGAGATCGAAGGCCGCAAAGTCGCGGTGATCGCCGAACAGCTCCACGGAGCTGAGCGCGAAGAAGCCTGGCAGCAGATCACCGCCGCCGCGCACCGGTTCGCCCATTTCCAGCAGAAGACCGACCGGGAACTGCCTGTCATCCGCCTGATGCCCCGATCCGGCTCCACAGCACCGCAATATTGAGGCCGGTGGTCGTCCCTCTTCACCGTGGCAGGTACGGCGAAACAGCCCGCAGATTAGTGCGCACATTCAGAGATCACGAGTCCGAGTCCTGGCGTGGGTTGGCAGTCGGCTCACAGTGAGGCTGAGCTCGCGGTGTTGTGTTGATGCAGGTCGCGCATGAGTGGCTGCACGCGGGGCAGCAGGCTTTCGGCCGCCACCGATGTACCGGTCCCTCAGCCCTCGGGGGATTCGTGCCGCAGCTGGGGGTAGAGGGCGGACAGTTCGGCGCTGAGAGCGGCTTTCACATCACGACTGGTGGCATCAACAAGTACTTCGTGCCGCCCAGCTTCGACGGCGTCGAGGGTCTGCGCGGCGACGTCGTCCGGGCTGATCTTCGGTTGTGTGATCCGGGCCGCCATGTCGGTGTCGACAAATCCGGCGTGCACCGCCGTCACGAGGGTGCCCTGAGCTTGCAGTTCGAGCCGGATGGCATTCGTCAGCGACCACGCCGCGGACTTCGACGCGGCGTACGAGCCGACCTGCGGGAGGCTGAGGAATGACAGCACCGAGAGCATGTTGACGATTGCCCCGCCGCCGTTGCGGGCCAGTACGGGGGCGAAGCGGCGACACAGGGCGAGCGTGCCGAAGTAGTTGGTCTCCATCTCCGCGCGAGCGTCGTCCACGTTCGGGGCACCGAGCAGCGAGGTGCCGCGCAGGATGCCGGCGTTGTTGACCAACAGGGTGAGATCACCGCAGCTCTCCGCGGCCGCTGCGACCTCATGTGCGTTGGTGATGTCCAGCTGGATCGGCACCAGGTTCGGATCGGTGATTGTCGACGGATCGCGAACGCCGGCGTATACGGTCTTCGCGCCGCGCTCGATCAGCGCGCTGGCAAAGGCCTTGCCCAGGCCGCGGTTCGCGCCGGTGACCAGGGCAATCGATCCCTGCAGTTTCATCTGAGGTTCTCCAAGATGGTGGCGTTGCGAGCCCGGCGGCCCACCTGGTCCACGCAGCCGCCGATGACGTCGTCCACGAGCGCCGGATCCACGCCGCTACGGCCGATCAGCTCGCGCAGTGTGTGGGCGAACAGGCCCACCGGGTGAATGCCGGCAAGTGAGCCGCTCGGCCTCGCTTTGCCCATCGGGGTACGGAGCGCCTCGACAATGACTGCGTCTTCCATGGCGATCGCCTCCTTGATGTGGCTGCGAGCTGGGGTTGTCCAGATGGCGATCAGCGGTCTCCATGAGTGAGTTTGAAAATTGGACTAACGATAACGCTGGTGAGTTGGAAAGGCAAATTCACTTGGCTAGACTGAGTCGTATGACACAACGGCGCCCCTGCTCGATCGCCGACACGCTCGCGGTTATCGGCGAGAAGTACTCCCTGCTGGTGCTCCGGGAGATCTTCTTCGGGGTCTGCCGCTTCGACTCGATCCTCCGCAATGTCGGTGCCCCGCGGGACGTCCTGGCCGCTCGGCTACGCCATCTCGTCGCGGCGGGTTTGCTGGAGAAGGTTCCCTACAGCGAGCGGCCGCCGCGCTACGACTACCGGCCGACAGAGGCCGGCAGTGAACTGCGGCCCGTACTCCTCACGCTCATGGACTGGGGCGACCGACACCTTGCCGACGCTCCGCCGGTCGTCTTCGAGCACGACTGCGGCGCCGACCTCGAGCCTGTGGTGGTGTGTCGCGCATGCGGCCACGAGGCATCGTCCGGCTCGCTCACAGCACGCTTCAGCGACCCCGACTGGACCGCGACGGGCCCGTCACCTCAAGACTGATCGGACCCGCGGCGGGCTTGTGTGCTTTACGCCGTCAATCCAGTCTCACGGCGCGATGGCGTGAACCCAGCGGGCACGCGACAGGCCCACTATGTTGATGAGCCGTCAGAAATGAGGCGGGTCGTCACGAACAGTCCTGAACTTTCCTCGTCCAGATCGCGTTGGTGCTCCCGGGATTCGGGGCTAATTCGGTTGACAGCCGATCGCACACTGATCGTGTATATGTCGCGAACCCTAGGTATGGCTGTGATCCTGCGCTGCTGGAGCTGACCGGAGGTGGTGTGGCTACCGGATGCCGCGCTTCGGCTTGGCGGAACGAGAATCCTGAGGGAGCCCGTGGCGCAGTCTGAACCTGTCGCAGTCGACCCGGCCGGCAGTGTTCCACTGCGACGGAACAGACCGTTCGTCTTGTTTTGGTCCGCCCAACTGCTATCCAATGCCGGAACGCAGGTCAGCGAGCTCGCCATCCCACTGATCGCCGTGCTCACGCTGTCGGCCGGACCGACGGCGATGGGCGTTCTCACGGCGCTGGAGTCGTTGCCGAGTCTGTTGCTCGTCATGTTCCTCGGCGTACTCGTCGACCGGGTCCGACGGGGCCGGATGCTGTTCTGGTGCAACCTCGGCCAGGGCTTGCTGATCGCCACCATCCCGCTCGCGGCAGCCTTCGATCGCCTCACGCTGGCCCAGCTCTACGCCGTGGCCTTCCTCGCCGGCAGCCTTGCCCTTGCTTACGGCCTCGCGCACGCGGCATATGTGCCCGTGCTGGTCACCGACAAGCGACAGTTGACGGCAGCTAACAGCAGCATCGTGCTGACCGACTCCATCACCGCCGTCACAGGCCCTGGTCTCGGCGGTGTGCTGGTCCAGCTGCTCACCGCTCCTATCGCCGTGGCCGTCGACAGCGCATCGTTCCTGGTCGCGGCCGTCCTCCAGGCAATCGGACGCGGTGCCGATCCCGAGCCGACCACCCGCACCAGGTTCGGGCTGTCACTCCGTGAAGGGTTCACCGTATTCGGCCGGCGGCGCGGGATCTTCGCCATCACAGCGGGCAAAGGCACCTTCGAGTTCTTCCAGTGGGGCATCATCGCCCTCTACATCCTGTACGGGATCCGCGAACTCGGACTGTCCCCGGTGGACATCGGCGCCATCACGCTCCTGGGCTCGCTCGGGCCGCTGCTGGCCGGCGTGATCACGCCGCGGGTCAGCCGCCGATTCGGCACAACCTGGACCTCGGTCGTCGCCGCGACCCTGCTCGGTGGGAATCTGCTGATCCCGCTGGCCGGAGGCCCGGACCTGCTGGTGATCATCACTATCGGCGTCGGCCAGTTCCTGCTCGGCCTGGGTGTCGTGTACCTGATCATCGTGCGGTCGACCATGCTGCAACGATCCGTGGCGCCTGGCCTGCTCGGCCGCGTCGGTGCGGTGATCCGGCTGGTCGAATGGGGTCCGGGCCCGTTCGGCGGGTTGTTCGGCGGTCTACTCGGGTCCGCCATCGGACTGCGGCCGGCGTTGGCTCTACTCGGAATCGGCACACTGTCTGCCGTTCCCTGGGTATACCTGGCCGCCGCTCGCGGACACCTCACGATATCCGACGAAGAGTAGAAGCACGGTCGCTCTGGAACTCAGCCGCGACCACCAAGGCTCTGTGGTGAGGGCAACGGTACTGCCCGGTCGTTGTCAGCCCGCCACACCCGCGTGTCCAGGTTGGAAGCGGCGTTGGAACGGGATGTAACGCCCTCACAAGTAGCAGGCTCTGCGAAGAACGACTGACCCTTCGACGGCGCCGATGTCTCGTTGGTCAGCAGGCGCTTGGGCACACTTGCGCGGATTAGCGCACAGGTGATCCGTCAGCCGGTGATCTCGTGAAGGACGTCGCAGAATTCGCGGCCCTCGAGGTCGTTCCGACCTGTGCTGCCCTTGACGAGGCCGAGGAACTCGACGAACTCATCGTCGCTCGGGTCGGTCGGTGTGCCGCGTGGTCGATCAGGAGCTCGAACCTGACCTGCCCGGGATCGTTGAACAGGAACACGTCGTCACGCCCGAACAACTTCAAGGAGCCGGTGGCCAGGACCAGCAGCGTGAGCGTGCCGTCTCCGCTCCGTACCCGAGCCGGTCCGGTCCATGGAAGTTGAACAGGAACGAGCCGTGCACGTCGCTGATGATGCGGACCCTGCGATCTCCGCAGAAGTTCGCGACCACCTCAGTGGTCGTCTCGTCGAAGTGAACCCCGCTCCAGCCGCTTCGCGACAGCCGGTGTGGCCGCCATACCCGCCATCATTGAGAGCAACCCGCTGGCCAACGCAAGCGCGCACGACCGTCTGGCAATCCTCATTCCGCGCCCTTGACATTGGTCGACACCGGCACCCAGTCGCGTGACGTTGATGCCCGGTCTCGAGTTTCCCCTCGGGGCGCTCGATCTTGCCCCGCCGGCATCGCCTGGTCGTACTGCGCGCGGGCTGAACAGCAGGGGGACGCGTTGGCGCCCGAACCGGCGGACCAGCACGTCAAGATCATCGTTCGCCCGTCTGACGGCTCTCGGGGGAGTGCCAAGGGTGTTCCCGGAGGTGCCTTCGGGCAGAACCGAGGGTGTTACCGGATGGGTCCGTCGCCGTACTCCGTGATGCTTGCTCTTGGCAAACAAACTGCTCAGACGGAGGTATTGATGAAGCGAGTGCTTCGGGCGCTGGTGATTGCGACGGCAGCGTCGGCGGTGATTGCGGCGCCGGCCATTGCCGCGCCGGAGGAGGGGGATCGCGCCGGGCTGCAGAGGAGGCTGGACGACGTCGTAGCCGTCGGCGCGGTGGGTGCGCTCGCGGAGGTGCGTGACGAGCATGGCGTGTGGCGTGGCACCAGCGGTGTCGCCGAACTGGGCACGACGCGGCCGGTCCCGGTCCACGGCCGGTTCCGGGTGGGCAGCATCACGAAGACGTTCACCGCGACCGTCGTCCTTCAGCTCGTCAACGAAGGTCGGCTGCGGCTGGACGACACGGTCGAGACGTGGCTGCCCGGAGTCGTTCCAGACGGTCACCGCATCACCGTGCGCCATCTGCTCAACCACACCAGCGGGTTGTACGACTACCGGCTCACACTGCCGCTGCCGCCGAAGCCGGAGTTCCTGGAGAACCGGTGGCGAACCTGGACCGCCGCCGAGCTGGCTCAGCGCGCGGTAGCCAACCCTCCGACGTTCGAAGCGCCGGGTTCGGCCTTCGCATACTCGAACACCAACTACATCCTCCTCGGCCAGATCGTCGAGGAGGTGACCGGCCAGTCGTACAGCGAGGAGATCGAGCGCCGGGTGATCGGGCCGTTGCGGTTGCGCGACACCGAGATGCCGGGGACGTCGCCGTGGATTCGCGGTCCGCATCCACGCGGTTACATGCCGATTGAGCTTCAGCGGAACGTCGAGCCGCAACTCGTCGACTACACAGAGATGAATCCGTCGGTGTTTGGCGCGGGTGGCGAGATGATCTCCTCGGCGAGGGATCTCAACCGGTTCGTCGTCGCACTGCTCGGTGGGCACCTTCTGCCGCGGCAGCTGCTCGACGAAATGAGGGCACCGGGTATCGAGGGCGGGAAGTACGGGCTCGGGCTGGCCTGGCGGGACACCTCGTGCGGGGTCCGTGTGTACGGCAACGACGGCGATGCCCTGGCGTACCAGTCCTGGTCGTTCTCCACCCAGGACGGGCACCACCAGGTCACGGTCGCGCTCACGCCCGACTTCCGCGGTGACCCCGACGACGCCGTCGACGCGTTCCTGAGCAAGGCCATCTGCGCCTGATGATGTACTAGCGGAGGATCGGCGGTTCTCGGATGGAGACACCCCGCGCGTGAGAGGTGTGGTCAGGGGCGGTCTCGAACCGCCGACCTTCCGCTTTCAGATCGTTGGAGATGCGGGGATTCGAGAGCCTCACGTCCAGTCGAGCCCGTCGGCAGAGCACCGAACAGCGGCACGCGTTCGCAGAGTGAATGGTCTCGCCCACCGAGATCGAGGTTGTCGCACCGGGTGAGTGCACCAGGCGGCAGTTGCGGCGCGGGTTGCGGTCCTAGCCGACTGGTGGGCGGTTCTCCAAACGAGGGCTCATCAGCCAGATTCGTGCCGTCAGGCGTCATTCGGGTGACCGCGGCTATTCCCGGGCGTTGATGGCCTCGAGGGGCTCCGTCCGCATGGCGACCCGTGCGGCGATCATGATGGCCGGCCAGGCGATGAGGGCGGCGACCGAGACGATGGCCGCGTAGGCGAGCGGCGAGATGGATGGCACCGGCGATCCGGACACGGCGATGCTGATGCCGATCAGCGAGGGGACGGCGGCCAGCGTGCCCACAAGGACGGCGGCAACCACAAGGATCTGTGCCTCCCGGCGCATCATCGAGCTGACCTGCCGTCGCCGGGCGCCTATCAACCGCAGCATGGCGAATTCGCGGGCGCGCGCGGCGGTAGCCATCACCAGGGTGTTGACCACCGCGATGGCGATGTAGCCGAGGAGGATCGCGTTGAACAGGAGGTTGATCGCCGAGTCGTCGCCCTGTCCGCTCCAGGCGGCGACGACGGCCTCGCGATCAGCCACCACCACCGTCGGATAGCCAGCCATGGCCGATCTCAAGGTCTCGCCGACCGCAGCGGGCTCGGCTCCTTGCTCGGCCGTGACCAGCATCCAGGAGTCGAGGTGGTTGGTGGTGTGCCGGATCGCCACGTCGTGCGGAAGGGTGACGTCGCCGAAGCCGAAGCCCTTCTCGTACAGCGCCACCACTCGCGCCTGGACGGCGGTGCCGTCGCCGAGATGCAGGTCGATGATGTCCCCGACGCCCGCGCCGACGGTGCCCGCGGCGAGTCCGCTGAGCGCCACCGTGTCTCCGCGTAGGTCGGCGAGGTTGCCTGCTAGGACACCGAGATCGATGGTCGCTTCGATGCCGTCGGCGTCGATGCCCTGGGTCGGGAAGATCTTGTACTGCCGGCTGTCGCCGGAGCTGTAAGTGATTATCGTCTGGGTCCGCACCAGCGGTGCAACCGCGGACACCCCGTCCAGCCCCCTCAGAACGTCGGCGAGCTCCGGCGACAGCCCCGCGGATCTGGGGGTCACCACATGGTCGGCGAGGATTCCGTCGGCCGCCTGCTGATGCGCGGCGGCATCGAGGGTAGTGGCGCTGAAGATCTGCGCGGCGGCCATCGTCACGCCCATGATCAGAGGCGTCGTGGCCGACGAGAGTCGCCGCGACCTGGCCCGGGCGTTTGCGACCGCCAGGAAGCCGCCGACCCCCGCTGACCTGCTCAGCCGGGACCCGAGCACGGACACCGCGCCCCCGAGAATGCGAGGTCCGAGCAGGGCAACGGCGATGACCAGCAACAGAGCCGAGCTGCTCGCACCGTCCAGGGCCGCTTCGCCCGGCAGGACGATCGGCAGTACGACCGCGGCCCCGAGAGCGGCCGGTATGAGCAGCAAGCCGATGGTCGTCCGGATCCACCCCAGCTTGCGCGGCTCCACCGCGGCCTCGCCGAGGGCCTCGATCGGGCTGACCTTCGCGGCCCGCCGTGCGGCGATCCAACCGCCAAGCCGGGCGGCCGAGACACACAGCGGAATCGCTGCCAGCACGGGCAGTGGGCTCACCACGAGCGTGAAGTCCGCGGGCAGTACGCCGACTGCGGCAAAGGTCTTGTGGAACAGCAACGCCAGCGCGATTCCCGGTACAGCGCCGAGCACTGCTCCCGCTGCGCTGACCAGAGCGGCCTCGGCGCCGATCAAACCCAGAATCTGTTTGGGCGTGGCCCCGATCGCGCGAAGGAGCGCCAGCTCTCTTCTGCGCTGCTGCACGGACAACGCGAGCGTGCTGGCCACGATGATCACCACGACGATCACCATGGTGGCGCCGAACGACGAGGCCAGCTCGATCACGAACGAGCGCGTCTGCCCGATGTCGAGCGATTCGGCGTCGCTGCGGTCGTTGCCGGTGTAGGTGCGCACACCGGGCACAGCCCGCTCGACGGCGGCGGCGAGGTCGGCGGGATCGGCGCCGGGGTCGGCCAGGACGCCGATCGTGTCCACCTGGTCCGGCTGCCCGGACAGCCGACGTGCCCGCTCATCGGTGAAGAACAATGCCGCTTGCCGGGCCATACCCCCACCTGGTGCGTTCACCAGACCACTCACCCGGTAGGTCGACGAGGTCGAGCCCACCATCAGTGTCACCGGGTCGCCGACGGACACTCCCGCCCTATCAGCGGTCCACGCTTCCAGCACGACCTCTTCGCGCGCCTCAGGCTGCCGTCCAGCGCTGAGAGTGAACGGACCCAGCACGGCGGACGGCCAGCCATGTCCGAGCAGGGGGGAGTCGCCCGGACCATCGAGCACCCGGCCG
>DASTVQ010000145.1:0-5369 GCA_035759015.1 Kribbella sp. | reverse complement strand
GTGGCCGTCGAGCTCGTCGAGCAGCTCGGCCAGGCGCCCGACGTACTGGTGGTTCCGGTCGGTGGTGGCGGGCTCGTCGCGGGTGTCGCGACCTGGCTGACTCAGCGGCATCCCGGCGTACGCATCGTCGGCGTCGAACCGGCCGGCGCCGCGAGCATGGCCGCCGCGCTGGAAGCCGGTGAGCCGGTGACATTGCCGCACCTGGACAGCTTCGTGGACGGCGCCGCCGTACGGCGGGTTGGCGAGGTGACGCTGCCGTTGGTCGAGCGGACCGGCGTCGAGATGATGTCGGTGCCCGAGGGTCTCGTGTGCTCTGAGATGCTCGAGCTCTACCAGACGGACGGTTTGATCGCCGAGCCGGCGGGCGCGCTGTCAACAGGTGCCTTGGGCAACGGTCTGACGGTGCGACCCGGTGAGACCGTGGTCTGCCTGCTGTCCGGTGGGAACAACGACGTTAGCCGGTACGGCGAGATCCTCGAGCGATCGCTTGTCCACGAAGGTTTGAAGCACTACTTCCTGGTGACGTTCCCGCAAGAGCCCGGCGCGCTCCGCCAGTTCCTCGACGAGGCTCTCGGCCCCGACGACGACATCACGCTCTTCGAGTACGTCAAACGCAACAACCGCGAGACCGGCGTCGCCCTGGTCGGCATCGAGATCAGCCGGCCGGACGACCTCGAGGGTCTGTTGGCACGCATGGACGCCGCACCCCTCGAGATCGAGCGCATCAATCCGAACTCACCGGAGTTCCGCTACCTGATCTGAACGCCTCAGTGCCGCGAAGGCCTCGGGCGACGCGGATCGTGCGGGTGGCTGCCATCCGCCCAGTCGTCTTCCTGAGGCGTCTCGTCCGGCCACAGGTCCTGCGCACGGGTGCGGTGTTCGTCCGACTCCGTCCGAGCCTCCGTGGCGGCCTCGCGCCGTTCGTCGGCGCCGGCCGCGAGTCGACGAGCCTCGGCCGCCTTCTCGTCGGCAATAGCTTGTGCCTTGCGTGCCCTCGCATCGACCTCGTCTGCCGCGGCCTGCTGCTTCTCGGCATGCATGGCTGACGTCCTGGCGTGCTGCTCGTGCTCGTACGCCTCCTGCCGCTGCCGTTCCGCCCGCCGCGTCGACACACGCGACAAGGCCCCGGCGACCAACGCCACCGCGATCACCAGCACCGCCAGCGCCACGACGATCCACAGGATAGTCATTCCATCCATCGCTCCTCCTCGGCTCGATGTCCAGAACTCCCGGTACCCGGGCTCGCCGTGGCCTAACGGCTCAGACCAGACCGCGGCGGGCGGCCCAGACGATGGCTTCGATGGCGGTGCTGAAGCCGAGGCGGTCGCAGACCAGGCGGGTGCGGCGGCGGACGGTGCGTTCGGAGAGGTCGAGGCGGCGGGCCACGCCGTCGACCGGGAGGCCGGTGGCGAGCAGCCGGAGGAGTTGCAGGTCGTCGTGGCTGATCTCGCGGGGTGGGACCCGGCGAGTGAGGGGGCGGAGTTCCTGGGGGAGGACGGTCATACGGATCACCTTGTTCCGAACATCCGGGACTCGGCGGCGTCCCAGTCGGCCGGTTTGCCCTGCGGCTCGTAGCGCCGCAGGTGATGCGTGGACCGGACGAGCGCGCGCATGGCGCCCAGGTCCGGCAACGGCTCGCCCAGCGCGCGAGCCTGAACCAGAACGTTGCCCAGCGCCGAGGCCTCGACCGGCCCGGCCAGCACAGGCAACCCACAAGCGTCGGCGGTCAGCCGGCAGAGCAGCTCGTTCTGCGAGCCGCCACCGATGACATGCAGTACGTCGACCCCCCGGTCCGCGATCGTCTGCGCCTGACGCAACGTCCGGCGGTAGGCGAGCGCGAGACTCTCCAGCACACACCGCACCACGGCGGCGCGCGACGACGGCGGCTCCTGCCCGGTCGCCCGGCAGTGCTCCTCGATCCGCCGCGGCATGTTGCCGGGGGCAAGGAACTCCGGGGCGTCCGGATCGATCAGTACGGCGAACGGCGGCACCTCGGCCGCGTCGCGCAACAACCGCGGCAGCTCGGTGGTCCCCCAGACCCGCAGGCATTCCTGCAGGATCCACAGGCCCATCACGTTCCGCAGGAACCGGATGCGTCCGTCCACCCCACCCTCGTGCGTGAAGTTGGCCGCCCGGGCCTCGTCCGTCAGCACCGGCTGGTCCAGCTCCAGCCCGACCAACGACCAGGTGCCCGACGAGATGTACGCGAACCGCTCCCCGTCCGCAGGCACCGCCACGACAGCCGAAGCGGTGTCATGCGACCCGACCGCGATCACCGGCGTCGCGGGGTCGAGGCCAGTCTCCTCCGCCACCGCCGGCAGCAACGTGCCGATCACGTCTCCGGGCTCCCGCAGTTCCGGCAGAATCCCCGGCGGCACTCCGACCAGCCCTGCCAACCGCTCACTCCACTCCCGAGCGCGCACGTCGTACAACTGTGTCGTGGACGCGTTCGTCCGCTCAGCCCCGATCTTCCCCGTCAACCAGTAGGCGAGGAGGTCCGGGACCATCAGCAAGGTCTTCGCCTGGCTGAGGAACGGTTCGGCCACCAGTTGGTAGATGGTGTTGAACGGCAGTTGCTGAAGGCCCGTGACGTCGTACAGGTCGTCGGCCTTCACGGTCTCCAGGAGGCGTTCCATGACGCCGTCGGTGCGGGGGTCCCTGTAGTGGACCGGGTTGCCGAGGAGGCGGCCCGCACTGTCCAGCAAGCCGTAGTCGACGGCCCAGGAGTCGATTCCGACGCCGTCCACCGAGCCGATCGAGCGCAGGCCGTCGAGCATCGAGCGGTGGAGATGCAGGATGTCCCAATGCAGGGTGTCCCGCACCCGGACCGGGCCGTTCCAGAACCGACGGACCTCCGTCAGGTCGAGGCGGCCGTCGCCGACCACGCCCAGCATCACCCGCCCGCTGGACGCGCCCAGATCTACCGCGGCAACACGTTTCATGGGGACACGACAGTCAGGTCGAGGTGGAGAAGGTCGGCGACCGCGGCCAGGTCCTTGGCGCGGTGCCCGGTCCCGAGTGCCCAGTGGTGAGCCACGCCGGACGCCGACCACGCATCCGTCCACTCACCCGGGTCACAGCCGAAGTCGACCCGCGACGTCGTGTTCCCGATCTGCAGCAACGGTCCCGGTACGACGGTGCCCTCGGACGCGATCAGGTTGAACGAACCGTCCCGGCGCTGACCCAGACCACAGGCGGTCACCGGCCCGTGCTTCACGTCGAACTCGACGGACACACCCCAGCCCCGCTTGCCGTGGTACACCCCGAGTCCACGCAGCAACGGCTTGGCCGAGCTGATCGCGAGGTGCGCCGGCCCGTCGTGGCCCATCTCGACCACGTTGTCGTCGAAGTTCAGTGCCTGCAGCTCGGTGAACGACCCACCCGCGCCGAGCCGATCCATCACCAGCATCGCCAGCGACGTCCGCAGCTCGTACTCGCCGGCCGCCGGAACACCCCTTGCCGTCAGCAACGAAGCGCCGAGGATCATCCCGGCCGCGACCCGCTCGTGCGTCTCGCCGTCGAGGCCACGGTGGTAGTACGCCAGGGAATCGAGGGAGAAGTCCTCGACCAGCCGATCGAGCGCGACCGACACCGTGGCGCCCCAGCGGAAGTCGTCCTCGTTCACCGAGTCGTCGAGCGTGAAGACGTCCTGGGCGAGCTTCATCCGCTCCTCGGTCTCCGCCTCCGAGACCTTCTCCACCCGGACCCGCAGCTCGTCGATCTCCAGGATCTCGACGTGCCCGCCGAGCTGGGCCGACACCAGTGTCGGATCCGTGATCACGTCCATCATCCCGGGGTACAGGTGCCCGAGCAGGCCGTGCCGCCCGTGCCGGAAGGCGGCCCGAACCCCGGCGGCGCGGATCCAGCGGTCGATCCGCGCCCACGCCCGCTCGTCCTCCAGATAGCCGGAGACCGAGCGGAAGTCGATGCCACACCGCTCGAAGGCGTTCGCCATCTCGGGCAGCGGGCAGGCGCCGCAGTACGCGAGCCAGGCACCGGTGTCGAAGGTGGCGTGGTCCACCGCCTCGGTCGGCTGCAGGTTCAGCAGCAGTACGGGCGCACCACTGCGCTGCGCAACCGGCACCAACATCGAGGCGGTCATGTAGGTGGTCAGAAAGCCGACGATCAGATCGCAGTCCGCGACCCGGAGTTTCTCGGCCGCCACCGCACCTTCCTGCGCGTCCGAGATGAACCCGACGTCGACGACCTCACAGTCCAGCGCGGAGAACCGCTCCGACACCCGCCGTGCGGACGCCTGCAACTGCGGCAGGAGGTCGGGGAACTGCGGCCAGTAGGCACCCAACCCACCTGCGACCAGGCCGATCCTGGTCTTCCGCGGTGTGATCCTCCCCATCGCAACGACCCCTAACGCAGGAACGCGGCAGCCACGCCGGCATCGACAGGCACATGGAGACCGGTCGTGTGGGTCAGTTCGCCACCGGTCAGCGCGAACACAGCGGCCGCCACGTGTTCCGGCAGGACCTCCCGCTTGAGCAGCGTCCGCTGCGCGTAGTACGCGCCGAGCTCCGACTCCGGTACGCCGTACACCGCGGCACGCTGCGCTCCCCAGCCCTTCGCGAAGATCCCCGAGCCTCGGACGACGCCATCCGGGTTGACGCCGTTGACGCGGATCCCGTACTCACCGAGCTCGGCGGCGAGCAGCCGGACCTGGTGTGCCTGGTCCGCCTTGGCGGCGCCGTACGCGACGTTGTTCGGGCCGGCGAAGACCGAGTTCTTGCTGGAGATGTAGACGATGTCGCCGCCGAGGCCCTGGTCGATCAGCACCTTCGCGGCCGCCCGGGACACCAGGAACGAGCCCTTCGCCATCACGTCGTGCTGCAGGTCCCAGTCGCGCTCGGTGGTCTCCAGCAACGACTTCGAGATCGACAATCCGGCATTGTTGACAATCAGATCGACGCCGCCGAAGGCGAGCACGGCTTCGCGCAGCGCCGCTTCGACCGCCTCGGCCGACGACACATCGGCGCCCACGGCAACGGCCAGGTCGGACGACCCGATCTCCTTCGCCACCGCCTCGGCCGCGGCCAGATCCAGGTCCGCCACCACGACACAGGCACCCTCGGCCGCCAGCCGCTGGGCGATCGCCTTCCCGATCCCGGACCCACCGCCGGTGACGAACGCGACCCGCGTCGCCAGCGGCTTCGGCTTCGGCATCCGTTGCAGCTTGGCCTCTTCCAGCGCCCAGTACTCGATCCGGAACTTCTCCCGCTCGTCGATCGGTGCGTACGTCGACACCGCCTCGGCGCCGCGCATCACGTTGATCGCGTTGACGTAGAACTCGCCGGCCACCCGCGCGGTCTGCTTGTCGCGGCCGAACGAGAACATCCCGACCCCCGGCACGAGCACGATGG
>DASTVQ010000144.1:0-16764 GCA_035759015.1 Kribbella sp. | reverse complement strand
GGCGTTGACGCGGCGAGTCCGCCCCAGAGCCGACGAATCGGCGGAAGGTTGTCCACAGATAGCGGACCGAAGCGCGCCAACCGGCAGGTGTTCGGTCGGGGAGTCCGAGCGTGCCTGCCGGCGGGGTCACACGACCCACGGATGTGACAAGAGAGCCTGTTTTCCACGGTGGTTGTGCGTTGAGGTACGCCGACATGGCACGATCGGCTACGTGATGTGGTTTTTCGCGCTCGTCGTCGTCCTGCTCATCGGTGCCGTCGCCGTAGTGGCCTCGGGGCGGTGGGGGGCCATGAGCGAGGCGTACGACGACCGGCCGGACGTGCTGGTCCCGGCCCGGCACGCCCTGACGGCCGACGACATCGAGTCGTCCCGCTTCGCCGTCGGCGTACGCGGCTACCGGATGGACGAGGTCGACACGCTGCTGGAACGGGTCGCGCGGGAGGTCGCGGAGCGCGACCGCCGGATCGCCGACCTCGAGCGCGCCGTCACGCCGATCGTCGACGGGCCTGACGGGGCGGGCTTCACCTCGCCTCCCCGGTACGCTCCGAACGTGCCGCTCACGTACGCCGACGACCCGTACGGCGAGGAGGAGCGGCTGGCGACGGATACCGACCGGCCGGTGGTCGAGTTCCCCGAGGACCGCGGGGCTGAACCGGTCGACGTGAATCCCGCGACTGGTGCGTCACCCCGGCCCGGGCCTGATGGTGAACCGGCTGAGCATCGATCCGCAGAGGCGGTCAACGAAGCCGCTCTCACCGAGGGGATAGGCGAAACCGGTGCGGCTCCCGCTGGGGCGGTGGACGAAACCGGTGCGGCTCCCACTGGGGCGGTGGACGAAACCGGTGCGGCTCCTGCTTCCGCCAAGGGAACCCACGCCAGGAACGGCGCGCTGAACGCTGCATCAAGTCAGGCCGACGAGCTGGCCGCGACCGCGGACAACAGATCGGCCCCCTCCGCGGAGAACGGTCTGGAGTCGCGTGAGCAGCAGGGCGCGGCACCTGGCGCTGGCGCCGCGCGACGCCCGGCTCGATGAGTTGCCACGCCAAGGCGGCGATCGACCTGCCGCTGGACCCAGCCACCGCCTGGGACGTGGTGATGGACTGGAACCGTCAATCGCAGTGGATGCTGCTCACCCGCGTCTGGGCCACGGAGCAGGGCGGTCAGGGCGTCGGGGGTGGGGTCGCCGCGCGCACGGCTGTCGGTCCTCTCGGGTTCACTGACGACATGGTCATCACCCAGTGGGCTCCGCCGCACGAATGCCGGGTAAAGCACCTCGGTACCTTCGTGCGCGGCGAGGGCGCTTTCGTCGTCGAGCAGGCTGCGACCGGTAGCAGGTTCACCTGGTCCGAAGATGTGATCCCGCCGCTGGGGCGGCTCGGCGTCGCCGCCTGGCCGGTGGTTCGTCCCGGCTTCGAGCTGATGATGCGGATCTCGCTGCGCCGGCTCGCGAAGCAGGTGGCCGGCCGATGACCGTTCCCGGCCCGGACGGGCGACTGCGCTGCAGCTGGGCGACCTCCGCCCCGGAATACATCAGCTACCACGACGACGAGTGGGGCAAGGAGATCCGCGACGACCTTGGCCTGTACGAGCGGATGACGCTGGAGGCGTTCCAGTCGGGCCTGTCCTGGATCACCATCCTGCGCAAGCGGAACAACTTCCGCGCCGCCTTCGCCGGATTCGACCCGCAGGTGGTCGCGTCGTACGGACAGGCTGACTTCGACCGGCTGATGGCCGACGCCGGCATCGTCCGCAACAAGGCCAAGATCAGCGCCGCGATCACGAACGCCCGCGCCCTGCTCGAGCTGGAGGCGGGTGCTCTGACCGAGCTGCTCTGGTCCTTCGCCCCGCAGGACCGCCCGGCGCCGAAGACGCCCGCGGACGTCCCGGCCGTCACCCCCGAGTCCCTCGCGATGTCGAAGGCGCTGAAGAAGACCGGCTTCGTCTTCATCGGCCCCACCACCTGTTACGCCCTCATGCAAGCCACCGGCATCGTCAACGACCACCTGTCCGACTGCATCGCCCGGTGACCCCAGCACCCCCCGTCCCGATCCCAGGCAGCCTGCAGATGCCCTGACCGCCCCCAGGCTCCCCGGCATACCCGCCGACGCCCTCCGCCGCCCCCAAAGCTGCGCCGCCCGCAGATCGCACGCCCAGCGCGGGCGGGACGAGTTGTCTCCTCGCCGCCACACCGCACCCGGCGAGGCCATGCCGCCCGGCTGGCCGCGTGGGCTCGACGCCCTTCTCAGCCACCGGCCAGTCACGCCAAGCCGTTGCGGACGGCTGGTGGGTGCTCGCATGTCGGTGCTCTGAGTGGTGGCCTCTCTCGACGTTGTGCACCGGCCAGTCACGTGGGACGGGTTCGGACGGCTGGTGGGTGCTCAAGGTAGTGGGCTTCCTCGACGTTGTGCACCGATCGGTCACCTCGGTCGGGGTGCGGACGGCTGGTGGGTGCTCAAGGTGGTGGGCTTCGTCGACGTTGTGCACCGGTCGGTCACGTGGGTCGGGGTTCGGGTGGTTGGCGGGTGCTCAAAGTGGTGTGCTGCCTCGACGTTGTGCACCGGCTGGTGACCGTGCCGTGGTCTTTGCAGCGGCCCGTGCACAAAGTCGCTGAGAGTGCGCCCGCTGGCCGACTGGGTCGCTCGGTGAGGGCATGCCCGTCCGCCAAGTCGGCAGATCGGCGTTCTGCTCGGCCACTTTGTGCACCGGCCAGTCGGCGAGGGTGGGTGCGGACGGCTGGTGGGTGCTCAAGGTGGTGGGCCTCTACGACGTTGTGCACCGGTCGGTCACGCGGGTCGGGTTCGCGTGGCTATTGGGTGCTCAAAGTGGTGGGCTGCCTCGACTTTGTGCACCGGCTGGTGACCGTGCCGTGGTCTTTGCAGCTGGCCCGTGCACAAAGTCGCTGAGAGTGCGCCCCTGGCCCAGTGCGTTGCTCGGTGAGGGCATGCCCGTCCGCCAAGTCGGCAGATCGGCGTTCTGCTCGGCCACTTTGTGCACCGGCCAGTCGGCGAGGGCCGGCGCCGACTGGCTGGTGGGTGCTCAAGGTGGTGGGCTTCCTCGACGTTGTGCACCGGTCGGTCACGTGGGACGGGTTCGGGCGGCTGGTGGGTGCTCAAAGTGGTGGGCCGCCGCGACCCTCGACCAGGCACGCCGCCCCGCCGTCGGCCTGACGCCTGGGCGGGGAGCGTGGTGTGGGTCAGCGGCCGGCGAAGGTGGGTTTTTGTTTGGCGACGAAGGCGTCTACGGCATTGCGGTGGTCCTCGGTCGCGCCGGTGAGTTGCATCATGCTGGCCTCGAACTCCAGGGACTCCGCCAGCGTGTGCGTCGCCGAGTAGGCGAGTGACTGGCGCACGGCGCCGTACGCGACGGTGGGTCCGTTGGCCAGCTTGGTCGCGAGCTCGGCGGTCGCCGCCTCCAGCTGGTCGGACGGTACGACGCTGGTGGCCAGGCCGAGTGTCAGCGCCTCCGCGGCGGGGATGGTGCGCGGGAAGTAGAGCAGTTCCGTCGCCTTGGCGTGACCGACGAGCCGGGGGAGGGTCCATGAGATACCCGTGTCGCAGGACAGGGCGATGCCGGTGAAGGCCAGGTTGAACCCAGCCGTGTCGGCGACCAGGCGGAAGTCGCAGGCGAACGCGAGCGAGGCGCCGGCACCCGCCGCCACGCCGTTCAGGGCCGCGATCACCGGCTTGGGCATACCTGCCACGGCCCGGGCGATCGGGGCGTAGTGCTCGGGCACGGTGCTCCACAAGGCCTCGACGTCGTTCGCCTGGAGCAGCCTGATGTGTTCCTTCAGGTCCTGGCCCACGCAGAAGGCGCGGCCGGTCCCGGTCAGCACGACACACCGGACGGCCTCGTCGTCGGCGGCCTGCTCGACTGCGTCCCGCAGCGCCACCTTGGTCGCGATGTCGAGCGAGTTCATCGCGTCCGGCCGGTCCAGGGTGAGGGTGGCGATGCCGTCGGCAACGTCGTACCGGACAGGGGTGTCACTCATCGTGGCGCTCTCCCAACGCTTGGTGAAGAAACTCCGTGGATCGACAGACAGTAGTCGACGAAACGCCCGGCCGCGGGGCCCAGCCGGTTCGCGTGGTGATCGAAGAACTCGGCGGCGCGGGCGCCCGTCCAGTCCTCCGGCAGCAGCTCGGCGGGCAGGCCCGGGTCGAGGAAGAGGAACTTGCGCCATTCGTGCACGAGGTTGGAGCGGACCGCGAACGCCTGCTCGTCGTCCGCGTCGGCCCCGGCGCTGTCGACCAGCGCCTTCGCCTCGATCAGCCAGGCGTCGTACGACGCGCCGAGCTCGTCCAGCTTCCACACGCGCCGGGCGAACTCGATCGCACCGGCGTCGACCGGGGCGCGGAACCGGTCGGCGGCGATGCCTTCCATGCCGAGGATCTGGTCCACCTCGGCATCGTTGCGCAGGCCGACCCACGCGGCGTCGGACAGCGGAGCCCAACCCAGGAAGGCGAGCTGGCTCGCCAGCTGCTCGCGGCGCCGGGCGTTCGGCACCTCCCGCAGGATGCCGAGGTGCCAGTGCCGGTCCCACGCGCCGTCCCCGGTGCGATAGATCCGGGCGGCCGCGTCGTCGAGCCGGCGACGCGCCCGGGCCGTGAGCGCATATCCGGGCAGGCCGTCGATCCGGGCCGGTTCGAGCCACCCCTGGCGGACCATCCGCGACACGGCCGTGCGGACCGCCGGCGGATGCACGCCCAGCGGCGCGAGCAGCCGGACCAGGGCGGCCACCGGTGCCCGCGCACCACGTGCGCGCAGGTGGTCGCCGTACAGGTCGAAGAGGGCTGAACGGGCGTGCACGTGCCTGAGTCTGCCGTATTGTGCGCGGCTCTGGCCCGTGATCGGGGATAATGGGTCGCGACACACATTGCGATACGCGCCGACGGCGCATCACCGCACGGCGCCACAGGGTCGCCCGCGGTGTCGTCGCTCAACCGATCAGGGAAGGGGTGCGCGCATGGCGGCGATGAAGCCGCGAACGGGCGATGGTCCGCTCGAGGTCACCAAGGAGGGCCGGGGGATCGTGATGCGGGTTCCGCTCGAGGGCGGCGGTCGGCTCGTCGTCGAGCTGAACGCCGATGAGGCGACCGAGCTCGGGAACGCGCTCAAAGCCGTTGTCGGCTGACGCGATCACCGCGGTGCCGCCGACCGGTGTGCCCGTGACTGTGTGACGACCCCGGTGGGTGCTTTCCGGCACCGGCCGGGGTCGTTACGGTTGCCCACGTCCCTTTCCCATTTTGATCAACAGTGAGGACCCCTGGTGGCTCGCCGAAGCACTGCGCGCAACGTTTTCCCCGCCCTGCCGGCCGTGGTCTGGCAGCCCGGGCTCCCTGTCCACGGTTCCCGTACCTGGGTGGTCGTGGTCGGCGAGGCAGGTCTGCCCGCGGCGGCGAAGGGCGCCGGCGAGCGCCTCGGGGTCGATCTGGACCGCCTGGTCGAGGCCCAGACCGAGAACGGATTCACCCCCAAGGCGGGCACGACCGCGTCGTACCCGCTGCTGACCGGCGACGTCGCGGAGGTGCTGCTGCTCGGGGCCGGCGCGGGCCGGCCCGAGGACCTGCGACATGCCGGGGCCGCGCTCGCGCGATTCGGCCGCGGCAAGCACGAGCTCACCACGGTCGTTGCCGAGGGCATCGAGGAGGCGGCGCTGCAGGCATTCGCCGAGGGCGTCGTGCTCGGCTCGTTCACGTTCCACCGCAAGACCGTCGACCCGGGCAAGCCGGCAGTGGAGCGGATCGTGCTGACCGACGGCTCCCACGCCGACCGGACGGCGACCGTCGAGCGCGGTCTGGTCGTCGGCCGCACGGGCTGGCTGGCGCGTGAGCTCGCGACGACGCCGTCGAACGAGAAGGACCCGAGCTGGCTCGCCGCGCGCGCCACGGACCTCGCCGCGGCCACCGGGCTCGAGGTGACCGTCTGGGACGAGGCGAGGCTGGCCGCCGACGGGTTCGGCGGCATCCTTGCGGTCGGCAAGGGCTCGACCCGGCCGCCGCGGCTGATCCGCCTCGACTACACACCCGACGGCTCGACCAAGGACACCCCGTACGTCGTGCTGGTGGGCAAGGGCATCACCTACGACACCGGTGGCCTGTCGCTGAAGCCGCGCGAGGCGATGGTGTCGATGAAGCGCGACATGACCGGCGGCGGCTCGGTGATCGCGACGATGTCGGCCCTGCGCGAGCTGGGTGTGCAGGTGAAGGTGACCGGCCTGGTCTGCGCGGCCGAGAACATGCCGTCGGGTACGGCATACCGGCCCGATGACGTGGTCCGGCACTACGGCGGCCGCACCACCGAGGTCAAGAACACCGACGCCGAAGGCCGGATGGTGCTCGCGGACGGACTCGCGTACGCCGTGTCGGAGCTGAAGCCGGACGTGCTCGTCGACATCGCCACCTTGACCGGTGCGATCAAGGTCTCGCTCGGCACGATGCTGTACGGCGGCCTGTTCGCCACCGACGACGCGTTGGCCGACAACCTGGCCGAGGCAGGTCAGGTGTCCGGCGAGCGGCTCTGGCGGATGCCGCTGCCGGAGGAGTACGTGGATCTGATCTCGACCCCGATCGCCGACTCGGTGAACAGCTCCAAGGGGCCGGGCTCGATCACGGCCGCCCTTTTCCTGAAGGCGTTCTCCGGCGGCCTGCCCTGGGCACACCTGGATCTGTCGAGCATCGCCGAGTCCCCGCGCGACGAGTTCGAGTACAGCCTTGGCGCGACCGGTGCCGGAGCCCGCCTCCTGTCCACTTGGCTGGCCACTGGCGACCCGACCGCGGGGATCGCTTCCCCGCGGTGATCGCCGAGGCGCCCGACAGGACAGATCAGCGCAGCAGCGAGTTGTAGAGCGCCACGGTCCGATCCGCGACGGCGTCCCAGCCGAACTCGGAGACGGCCCGTTCGCGGCCGGCCCTGCCCATCGCCTCCGCCTTGCCCGGATCGGCGACCAGCTCGTTGATCCCTGCGGCCAGGGCCCGCTCGAACGCGGCCGGGTCGTTCTCGTCGTAGCGGACCAACGTGCCGGTCACGCCGTCGTCGACGACCTCCGGGATCCCACCGACGGCACTGGCCACGACGGCGGTCTCACAGGCCATCGCCTCCAGGTTGACGATGCCGAGCGGCTCGTAGACCGACGGGCAGCAGAACGCCAGCGCGTGCGTCAGCACCTGCCGGACCTCCTCGCGGGGCAGCATCTCCGACACCACGAAGACGCCGTCGCGGGACTGCCGCAAGGCGGTGATGGCCTCGTCCGTCTCAGCCTTCAGCTCCGGCGTGTCGGCCGCGCCGGCCAGCAGGACCAGTTGCACCGAGGGGTCCAGCTGCAGCCCGGCACGGAGCAGGTGTGGCACCCCCTTCTGGCGGGTGATCCGGCCGACGAAGGTCACGTACGGCCGGTCGAGGTCGACGCCCAGTCGCTCCAGCACGTGCGTCGCCGGGTCCGGGTGGTAGAACTCCGTGTCGATGCCGTTGGAGATCACGTGGACCTTGGCCGGGTCGATCGAGGGGTAGCAGGCGAGCACGTCCTCGCGCATCCCCTTGCTGACCGCGACCACCGCGTCCGCTGCCTCGTACGCCGTCCGCTCGGCCCAGCTCGACAGGCGATAGCCGCCACCCAGCTGCTCCGCCTTCCACGGCCGCCGCGGCTCCAGCGAGTGCGCCGTCACCACGTGCGGGACGTCGTACAGGAGCTTGGCCCAGTGGCCGGCCATGTTCGCGTACCAGGTGTGGGAGTGGACGAGCTCGGCCGAGGACACGCCCGCGGTCATGGCCAGGTCGGCCGAGAAGATCCGCAGCGCGGAGTTGGCGCCGGTCAGCCGCGGGTCGTCCTC
This sequence comes from Kribbella sp., assembly GCA_035759015.1. Lineage (GTDB taxonomy): Bacteria > Actinomycetota > Actinomycetes > Propionibacteriales > Kribbellaceae > Kribbella. The sequence goes on along the minus strand of DASTVQ010000144.1, from coordinate 8,941 downwards.
GGAGTGCGCGGTCGCGCCCAGGCGTGGCTCACCCATGCAGTGCACGTCCACGGTGAGCAACCGGCGCAGCTCGCGGACGAGGAAGTCCACGTGCACCCCCGCTCCGCCGTACACGTCCGGAGGGAACTCCCTGGTCAGGATCGCCACATGCATTTTCCGACCATAGGTCATTTGCGGCGGGCCGCGCGGCAAGGCATCGCCGGGGCCGGGACGGACCTGCGGTGTCAGCTGACGCGGGTCGGCACCCAGAAGCGCAGCTTGCCGTGGCGCTCGTCCTCCAGCTCGCCGCCGGCCGCCTCGATCACCTTCCGGGAGGGCTCGTTGTCGGTGTCGCAGGTGACGAGGGCCGGGTCGATGCCCAGCCGGGCCGCGAACGGCAGGGACTGGATCAGCATGTCGGTGGCGTATCCCCGGCGGCGGACCGACGGCCGCACCACGTACCCGATGTGGCCGCCGATCTCCAGCAGGGCCGCGGTGAGGCTGTGCCGGATCGAGAGCCGCCCGAGCCACTCCGTTCCCTCGACGAACCAGAGCACGGTGTGGTGCACCATGTCGGCCGGCAGTTCGGTGGCCGGGTCGCTCCCGCGGCGGATCGCGGCGACCAGCCGGGCGAACTCCACCGGGTCCTCCACCTCCTCGCGAGTCCAGTCCTCGCTGACCCCGTGCGCGCCCATCCAGCGCTCCTCGCCGGGCTCCAGCTCGTCCCAGGCGGCAAGGTAGGACCGGTGGACGGCGACGGTGGGTAGAACGAGCTGCGGCATGTGCCCAGTGTGGCGACACTCGCAACCGCTTATGTCAAGGGGCAACCGGAGCTAGTGTCTGGACATGGCGAAGGCACCCAATGTTCTCGGAATCGTGCTGGCCGGTGGTGAGGGCAAGAGGTTGATGCCGCTCACGGCGGACCGGGCCAAACCGGCTGTGCCGTTCGGGGGCAGCTACCGGCTGATCGACTTCGTGCTGTCGAACCTGGTGAACGCGGGGTATCGCAACTTGTGCGTGCTGACCCAGTACAAGTCGCACTCGCTGGACCGCCACGTCACGGTGACCTGGCGGATGTCGACCTTCCTGGGCAACTTCGTCACCTGCGTGCCGGCCCAGCAACGGCTCGGCCCGCAGTGGTACCAGGGCAGCGCGGACGCGATCTACCAGTCGATGAACCTCATCAACGACCACAAACCCGACATCATCGTGGTGTTCGGCGCCGACCACGTGTACCGGATGGACGCCTCGCAGATGGTCGCGGCGCACATCGAGCATGGTGCGGGCGTGACGGTCGCGGGCATCCGGGTGCCGCGGGCCGAGGCCTCGGACTTCGGCGTGATCAAGACCGCCGACGACGGCGTGACCATCGCCGAGTTCCTGGAGAAGCCGGCCGACCCGCCCGGGCTGCCGGACTCGCCGGACGAGACCTTCGCGTCGATGGGCAACTACGTGTTCAGCACGGACGTGCTGGTGGACGCGCTGCGCAAGGACGCGGCCAACCCCGCGTCCCGGCACGACATGGGCGGCGACATCGTCCCGATGCTCGTCGCCGAGGGCAGGGCCAACGTCTACGACTTCAAGGACAACGACGTACCGGGCGCCTTGGACCGCGACCGGTCGTACTGGCGCGACGTGGGGTCGCTGGACTCCTACCACGAGGCCCACATGGACCTCGTCTCGATCCAGCCGGTGTTCAACCTGTACAACTCCGACTGGCCGATCTTCACCTCGCACCCGCAGCTGCCGGGCGCGAAGTTCACCGACAACGCGACGGTCGGCGAGTCGATCGTCTGCGCCGGCTCGATCATCTCCGGCGCCTGTGTCGACCACTCCGTGCTCGGCTCGAACGTCTACGTCAGCTCGGGTGCGACGATCGAGCGCTCGGTGATCATGGAGAACTGCCGGATCGGCACCGACGTGGTGCTGAAGAACGTCATCCTGGACAAGAACATCGACGTCCCCGACGGCGTCGAGATCGGCGTCGACCCCGATCACGACCGGGAGCGCGGCTTCACCGTCAGCAAGGGCGGCGTGACGGTGCTGGGCAAGGGCCAGGTCGTCAAGGCGTGACGGGACCGGGTGAGTCGAGGTGATCGGGGACGAACGACTGGAGCTGGAACTCTCCGAGGACCGGGCCCGGCGGCTGGATGCCGACGACCCGGGACACCGCGAGCTGTTCCACGTTCCGCCTGCCGAGGGCGGCGACTACGCCGACGTGGCCTACTTCGCGGGCAACTCGCTCGGCCTGCAGCCACGGGCGACCCGGCCGGAGCTGCTCGAGGAGCTCGACGCGTGGGCGCGGCTGGGCGTGGAGGGCCACCTCGACGCGAGCAGGCCATGGTTGCCGTACCACCGGCTGTTGACCGAGCCTGCCGCCCGGCTGGTCGGTGCCCTGCCCGCCGAGACCGTCGTGATGAACTCCCTGACGGTGAACCTGCACCTGCTGATGGTGTCGTTCTACCGGCCGTCGGGCGACCGTCACCGGATCCTGATCGAGGACTCGGCCTTCCCGTCCGACAGCTATGCGGTCCGCAGCCAGGCCCGCTACCACGGGTACGACCCGGACGACGCGGTGGTGCGGCTGCGGCCCCGTCCCGGCGAGGACAACCTACGGATCGAGGACGTGGTCGAGCGGCTGACGCCCGACGTGGCGCTCGTGCTGCTCGGTGGCGTCAACTACCTCACCGGTGAGCTGCTGGACATCGGGGCGATCACAGCGGCCGGGCATGCTGCCGGGGCGGTGGTGGGCTGGGACCTCGCCCACGCGGCCGGCAACGTGCCGCTGTCGCTGCACGACTGGGACGTCGACTTCGCCGCCTGGTGCTCCTACAAGTACCTGAACTCCGGTCCCGGCGCGCTCGCCGGCGCGTTCGTCCACGAGCGGCATCTCGCGGACCGCGGCCTGCAGCGGTTCGAGGGCTGGTGGAGCACCGAGGAGGCCGGCCGGTTCGAGATGGCCCCGACGGCCCGGCCACCGGCGACGGCCGACGCCTGGCAGGTGTCGAACCCGCCGATCTTCTCGATGAGCCCGGTCCGTACGTCGCTCGAGGTCTTCGACCGGATCGGCATGACCGCGCTCCGGGAACGAAGCATCCGGTTGACCGGCTATCTGGAGCGACTGCTGGACGGCATCACGCCCGGCCGCCCGCTCGAGATCGTCACGCCGCGCGACCCGCAGCAGCGTGGCGCGCAACTGTCGCTGCGGATCCGCTCCGGCGGCGCGGGTGAGCTGTCCCGCCGGCTGCGGCATGCCGATGGCGTGATCGCCGATTCCCGGGAGCCGGACATCCTCAGGCTCGCGCCGGCGCCGCTGTACTCGACGTACCACGATTGCTGGCGTGCCGCGGATGCGCTCGCCCGAGCAGTGCCGGAGGGCGGATGACCGAACAGGACGAGACCGTCGCGATCGTCGGCGCGGGACTGGCCGGCAGCCTCCTGGCCTGCTTCCTGGCCCGTCGTGGCCTACGGGTGCGGCTGTACGAGCGGCGGCCCGACCCGCGCGGGCGGGCGGGCGAGCGGGGGCGTTCGATCAACCTGGCGATCTCCGAGCGGGGGATCGACGCCTTGCGCCGTGTCGGTCTGGCCGAGCAGGTGCTGGCCGACGCGTTGCCGATGGCGGGCCGGATGATCCACCCGGTGGAGGGTCCGCTCGACTTCCAGCCGTACAGCGCAGACCGTGCCCGCGCGATCAACTCGATCAGCCGTGGTGCTCTGAACAACGCGCTGCTGGACGCCGCGCAGGCGTACCCGGCAGTGGAGATCTCCTTCGATCATCGCCTGGTCGGGCTCGATCCGCAGACCTGCGCGATGACCTTCGAGACCCCCGGCGGCAAGGTGCAGACCGAGGCTGCCGTGGTGCTGGGTGCCGACGGCGCCGGTTCGGCGGTCCGTGGCCAACTGCTGGCCGCCGGTGTGGTGGACGAGACCCTCGACTTCCTGGACTACGGCTACAAGGAGCTGACCATCCCGCCGGTCGCCGGTGAGTTCGCCCTCGACCCGGGTGCGCTGCACATCTGGCCCCGCGGTACGTCGATGATGATCGCCCTGCCCAACCCGGATCGATCCTTCACCTGCACCCTCTTCTGGCCCAACGGCGGTACCAGCAGCTTCGCCTCGCTCAGCAGCCCGGCAGCCATCGAGCGTCACTTCCTGCTGCACTACCCGGACCTCGTGCCGCTGGCCCCCACGCTGGTCGACGACTACCAGCAGAACCCGATCGGTCTGCTCGGGACGGTTCACGCCGCGCCCTGGCAGGCGCACGGCCGGGTCGGGCTGCTCGGTGACGCGGCGCACGCCATCGTGCCGTTCTACGGCCAGGGCGCCAACTGCGCGTTCGAGGACGTGGTCGAGCTGGATCGCTGCCTGGACGACACGGGTGGGGACTGGGGCAGGACTCTGCCGCTGTTCGAGCAGCGCCGGCGCGACAACACCGAGGCGATCGCCCAGATGGCCCTGGCCAACTTCGTCGAGATGCGGGACAAGGTGGCCTCGCCTGTCTTCAGGCTCGGGAAGCGGTTCGAGCACGCGCTGGAGCGCGCTCTGCCCGGCCGCTACGTGTCGCGGTACGAGCTCGTCTCCTTCTCGACCACGCCGTACGCCGAGGTGCGGCACCGGGTTCGCCGTCAGCACCAGGCGGTCGCGGGCGTGGCCCTGGCAGCGGCCGGGCTCGTCACGGCGGCGGTTCGGGCAGTGTGGTCGCGATGAACCTGTGGAGGCCGGAACTGTTGGCGGGGCGGCCCGCCGGGGAGCCCGGCCTGCTGCGCAACTTCGTCGGCGGCGAGTTCGTGACCGGGGCATCCACCTTCGCCAAGGTCAGCCCGGTCACCGGAGAGACGATCTTCGAGGTGACCGAGGCGGACGCCGCGACCGTCGACGACGCCGTGTCGGCAGCGCGGCGAGCGTTGCGCGGGCCATGGGGCCGGATGAGCGAGCAGGAGCGCGCCGTCGTCCTGCGCCGGGTGGCCGACGAGCTCGAACGTCGCTTCGACGACCTGGTGGCGGCCGAGGTCGGCGACACCGGCAAGTCGATCGCCCAGGCCCGGACGCTCGACGTCCCGCGCGGCGCGGCGAACTTCCGTGCCTTCGCCGATCTCGCGAGCAGTACGCCGACCGAGTCGTTCGGGACGGCCCTGCCCGACGGCCGGCGCGCGCTCAACTACGCGATCCGCAAGCCGGTCGGCGTCGTCGCCGTGATCGTGCCGTGGAACCTCCCGCTCCTGCTGCTGACCTGGAAGGTGGCGCCCGCGCTCGCCTGCGGCAACACCGTCGTGGTCAAGCCGTCGGAGGAGACGCCGTCGTCGGCGACCGCGCTGGCCGAGGTGATGGCGGCGGCCGGGGTCCCGGATGGCGTCTTCAACCTGGTGCACGGTTTCGGGCCGGACTCGGCGGGCGAGTTCCTGACCCGGCACCCCGGCGTCGACGCGATCACGTTCACCGGCGAGTCGGCGACCGGCAGCGCGATCGCCAAAGCCGCCGCAGACGGCGTGAAGGCGGTCTCGTTCGAGCTCGGCGGCAAGAACGCCGGCCTGATCTTCGCAGATTCCGACCTGGACGCGGCCGTCGACGGCTCGGTCCGCTCGGTCTTCACCAACGGCGGCCAGGTCTGCCTGTGCACCGAACGCCTGTACGTCGAACGACCGGTGTACGACGAGTTCTGCGCCCGGCTGGCGAAGCGGGCCGATGAGCTGACCTTCGGCTGGCCGGCCGACGAGTCGACGGCGAACATGCCGCTGATCTCGCAGCAGCACCGCGAGAAGGTCCTCGGCTACTACGACCTGGCCCGGGTCGAGGGCGCGACCGTGCTGGCGGGGGGCGGCGTACCTCGGTTCGACGACCCTCGAGACGGCGGCTGGTATGTCCAGCCGACTGTGCTGACGGGCCTCGGCCCGGCGGCGCGGACCAACACCGAGGAGATCTTCGGCCCGGTCTGCCACATCGCCCCGTTCGACGACGAGGACGAGGCCTTCGCACTGGCCAACGCCAGCGAGTACGGGCTGGCGGCAACGGTCTGGACCCGCGACGTCGGCCGCGCGCACCGGGCCGGGGCCCGGCTCGATGTGGGCATCGTCTGGGTGAACACGTGGTTCCTGCGCGACCTGCGCACGCCCTTCGGCGGGATGAAGGCGTCCGGCGTCGGCCGGGAGGGCGGCGTCCACTCGCTCGCCTTCTACTCCGAGCTGACCAACGTCTGCGTGGACCTGTCTTGACCCGCGTGCTCGTCGGCGGCAGCACGGCGCCTGGCAGGTTCCCCATCGGCGGTGGAGGATGCTGTCCATGAGCGAGGCGAAGGTCGTGGTGGGGAAGGCGGTGCCGCGGGGGCGGTTCCCGCATGTGAAGGTCGCGGGCGGGTTCGCCTTCGTGTCCGGTACGAGCAGCCGGCGCCCGGACAACACCGTCGCCGGTGCCGAGGTCGACGAGCTGGGGACGACCACGCTCGACATCCGGGTGCAGACCCGGGCGGTGGTCGAGAACCTCCGCGACATCCTGGGGGCCGTGGGCGCCGGACTGGACGACCTCGTCTCGGTCACGACCTATCTGGTGAGCATGAACGACTTCGGCGGCTACAACGAGGTCTATGCGGAGTTCTTCGACGAGACCGGGCCGGCCCGCACCACGGTCGCCGTCCATCAGTTGCCGCATCCCCAGCTGTTGATCGAGATGCAGGCCGTCGCCGTACTTCCGGACAAGGAGAGGTGAGCCCAGATGGCAGACGTCAGCTTGGACGCAGTGAGCTTCCCGGGCTGGATCGAGGAGAACAAGCACCTGCTCAAGCCGCCCGTGGGCAACAAGCAGATGTTCCCGACCGGTGCCGACTTCATCACCATGGTGGTCGGCGGGCCCAACCAGCGCACGGACTTCCACGTCGACCCGTACGAGGAGTTCTTCTACCAGGCCAAGGGCAACATGCACGTCAATGTGATGACCGACGACGGCCCGGCTCGGGTGGACGTCCACGAGGGGGAGATGTGGGTGCTGCCGCGGGGCATGCCGCACTCCCCGCAGCGTCCGGAGCCGGGGTCGATCGGACTGGTGATCGAGCGGGTCCGTGAGGAGGGCACGCTGGAGAAGTTCCGCTGGTACTGCGCGGAGTGCAACGGCGTCGTCCACGAGGTCGAGCTGCAGGTGCGCGACATCGTGGCCGACCTGCCACCGGTGTTCAAGGCCTTCTACGACAGCGAGGAGGCCCGCACCTGCCCGGCCTGCGGTGCGCTGCACCCGGGCAAGGGCTGAGACGGCATGGCGGGTCCCGTCGTCGACGTGCACACGCACCTCGTGCCGAAGGGCTGGCCGGACCTGTCGATCGCCTGTGGTGGTGAGGGCTGGCCGTGGTTGCGGATCGACTCCGAGCGCGAGGCGATGATCATGGTCGGCGACACCGAGTTCCGGCCGATCGGTGCGCGGGCCTGGGACCCGGCGACCAGGCTCGCCGAGATGGATGCCGACGGCATCGACCAGCAGGTGGTGTCGCCGACACCGGTGTTCTTCGGTTACGAACGACCCGCTGACCAGGCGGTGAAGGTGGCCCGGATCTTCAACGACCTGGCGCTGAAGTGTGTCGCGGACGCAGGCGACCGGTTGATCCCGTTCTGCCAGGTGCCGCTGCAGGACCCGGATGCCGCGTGCGTCGAGCTGGACCGTTGCCTGGCGGCCGGGCACGCCGGGGTGGAGATCGGCAACCATGTCGGTGATCGCGATCTGGACGACCCGGGCGTGGTGATGTTCCTGCAGCACTGCGCGGAGGTGGGCGCCCCGGTGCTGGTGCACCCGTGGGACATGCCCTCGGGGCCGCGCCTCGACCGGTGGATGGCGCGCTGGCTGACCGGCATGCCGGCCGAGACCCACCTGTCGCTGCTGGCGATGATCCTCGGGGGTGTGTTCGACCAGGTGCCGCCTTCGCTGCGGCTCTGCTTCGCCCATGGCGGTGGCAGCTTCGCCTTCTGGCTCGGCCGGGCCGACAACGCTTGGCACCGGCGGGGCGACCTGGTGCGCGGCCGGTCGTCGTACCCACCGAGTCATTACGTGGATCGGTTCTTCGTCGACACGGTCGTCTTCGGGCCGGCCCCGCTGCGGTTGCTCGTCGACACGCTGGGGGAGGACCAGGTGATGCTGGGCAGCGACTACCCCTATCCACTCGGCGAGCGCCCGGTCGGGAAGGTCGTGCGAGAGGCAGGCTTCCTGTCCGGGAGCCAGCAGGACAAGCTGCTGTCGGGCAACGCGTCGCGCTTCCTGGGCAGGTCCTGATGGCCGAGGACCGCTCGGTGCTGACCCGTTCCGCGGCACCCCCGGATGACGTCCTGCGGTACGGCGAGCAGCCGGACCAGGTGATGGACGTGTGGTCCGGCACGAGCGATCGGCCGATCGTCGTCCTGGTGCATGGAGGCTTCTGGCGGCCCGACTACGACAGGGTGCACCTTCGCCCGATGGCGGAGGCATTGTCGGCGGCAGGCTGGCCGGTGGCGTCGATCGAGTACCGCCGCGAACCAGGGCACCCAGACGTCACCGTGGACGACCTCCGCGCAGCGCTGGATCGGCTGCCGGTGTTGTTGGGGGAGGCCAGGCCCATGGTGTTGGTCGGGCACTCCGCCGGCGGTCACCTGGTGCTGTGGGCGGCCACGGCGGTGAAGCCACCAGGCTTGCGCGGCACTGTGGCCCTGGCGCCGGTCGCCGATCTCGCCTTGGCCTACCGGCTGCAGCTCGACGATGGTGCGGTGGCCGACTTCCTGGGGACGCCGCCGGAGGTGCGTAAGGATCTCGACCCCGTGCTCCTGCCGCAGCCGACGACACCGGTGACCGTTGTGCACGGCACGGCGGACACTGTCGTACCGGTCGCACTCGCGGAGTCCTACACCGGCGTCCACAGGTCGACCCGCTACGTGCCGATCACCGGAGCCGGCCATTTCGAGCTGATCGACCCCACCAGCACGGTTTGGTCGCTGGTGGCCGACGAGCTGAGCAGGGA
>DASTVQ010000143.1:0-14455 GCA_035759015.1 Kribbella sp. | reverse complement strand
GCGAATCTCGGCTAGCCTCGTACAAGAGCTTCACCGAGGAGACCACCTGCCCATGCGGACCCCTGGCAAACAACGACTGCGCAGCGCCGTCTACGGACTGTACGAGCGCCGCCTGGCCCGATCCTTCACGCCGGCGCAGATCCCGCGCCACATCGGCGTGATCATCGACGGCAACCGGCGCTGGGCGCGGGCGGTCGGCAACCCGGTGTCCTCCGGGCACGAGGCCGGCGCGAACAAGATCTCGGAGTTCCTCGAGTGGTGCGACGAGATCGGCGTCAAGGTGGTCACCGTGTGGATGCTGTCCACCGACAACCTGAGCCGGCCGGCCGACGAGCTGGAGCCACTGCTGCGGATCATCGAGCAGACGGTCGAGGAACTGACCTCGATCGGCCGCTGGCGGATCCACCCGGTGGGCGCGCTGGACCTGCTCCCGGCCGCGACCGCGGAGGCGCTGAAGGGAGCCGAGGCCGCCACCGAGCACGTCGACGGCATGCTCGTCAACGTCGCGGTCGGGTACGGCGGTCGGCGCGAGCTGGCGGACGCGGTCCGCTCGCTGCTGCTCGAAGAGGCCGCCAAGGGCATCTCTATCGAGGAGCTCGCCGAGCGGGTCGACGTGGAACACATCGCCGAGCATCTCTACACCAAGGGCCAGCCGGATCCCGACCTCGTCATCCGTACGTCGGGGGAGCAGCGTCTGGGCGGCTTCCTGCTGTGGCAGAGCGCGCTGAGCGAGTTCTACTTCTGCGAGGCGCTGTGGCCGGACTTCCGGCACGTGGACTTCCTGCGCGCGGTCCGGAGCTATGCCCAGCGCGAGCGTCGCTTCGGGACGTGAGCTCCACAGGTGTGGCGTCTCCACGCCCGCACCGGCCACACCTCGTACGGCGGCGCAGGTAGTACGCGTAGGTCGCTGCGCCCAGCGCCAGCCCCCAGACCACCGAGAGCACCCCTGGCCCGTTGACCGCCCACAGGTCCGGCTCGAACGGCAGTCGCAGGTTCATCAGACCGGCCGGGATCAGTATGAGCGCGACGAGCGCGGCGGGCACGATCGCGAGGGCAGGCGGCACCCGCCGGCCCGCCTTGAACCAGATCCAGCGGGGATACACCTCGCCCCAGGGGCGCACCAGCCCATGCGTCAGGACGCCACCGCCGACGCCGAGCAGCGCCATCGCCAGCCCTATCTCCAGCATGCCGGGGGTGTCAGCCATCATCTGGTGGAACTCGTCGGTGATGCCCAGGGGCCAGTCGAAGAACCAGGCGACCCGGGTGAACTCGTACGGCACGTTCGCGACGACTGCCACAGCGACGGCCCACCGGCCCCAGCGCAGCGCACCGGCCGGTGTTGCCCAGGAGCTTGCCGGTCGGTCGTCACGGCCGCAGTTGACGCATGCTCGCCGGGCGCGCCGATGGTAGCCCATGGCCGTGGCGGCCCAGAGCAGACCGCCGACGAACATGATGACCAGGTTCACCCGATGCCAGTACAGAACGTCTCCGACGCCGCCCTGGTCCCCAGGGATACCGGTGAACGCGAACACCACCAGGGCGGGTGACAGGGCCACCAGTCCCAACAGGGTGTAGTCGGGGATCACCAACGCCAACGCGACGGCCAGCGCTGATGCGAAGGCGAACTGCGCGCGCCAGGTCCAGCCGGAGGGCTGCCGCAGGGTCATCAGCAACGCGATCACCGCGCCCGTCAGCCCGAGGACCGCGATCGTCGGCGCGACCACGGCCACAGGGGCGCCCTCCAGCAGCGAGACAGTGGCGCGCTCGTCCTCCACCTTCGCGAACGGGTAGCCGGCGCCCCCTCGGGTCCAGTAGAGCCCCAGCAGCCCGTACACGAGGGACCAGGCAGCTGCCAGATACCCGGACCACACCGGCCAGTCCCGCCTGATTCCCATCCGTCCTCCAGAGTCGATTTCGTCGGGCTCAGCCTGCGGCCGCCGAGGCGTCGTACGGGTCCCTCCGGGGGCCGAACCGCGTCCCTCGGCAGAGGGAAACGTGTAACGAGCCGTTAACCCCGGGGGCGGGCGTGTCGGGCTGCGCGAGTTGAAGGACCGACCTACAGTCCTAAGTGATGGCCGGAGGGGAAGCCGGCTGTCCGGGAGGCCCGATCAGATGAGACCTGACTGCTCGCCGGTAGCCCTATGAGGGGCAGATCGGAGTGTCCGAGACCCCCGGTCTCGGCGCGGTCGTTCTCGCTGGTTCCCGCGTACGCCGTCGAGGTGTGCGTCAGGAGGGGGTCTGCACCAGATCTCCGGGCCACCTCCCGGTCCATCACCTAACACTGGTGGGCCGGGCGTGGTGCGCGTCGCGGCCCGAGAGGACGAGCGACATGGCTGCCACCCACGCCAGGACGTCTAGCACCTCATCCGCCTCCCCGGCCTCAGGCCAGCGCACGTTCGTGCTGGACACCTCGGTACTGCTGTCCGACCCGCACGCGATGTTGCGGTTCGACGAGCACGAGGTCGTGGTCCCGGTGGTCGTCATCACCGAGCTGGAGGGCAAACGGCACCACCCCGAGCTTGGATACTTCGCTCGCACCGCACTGCGGCTCATGGACGAGCTGCGAATCCTGCACGGCCGGCTGGACGCACCCCTGCCGGTGGGGGACACGGGTGGCACGATCCGCGTCGAGCTGAACCACACCGATCCCGCGAGCCTGCCCGCGGGATTCCGGCTCGGCGACAACGACAGCCGGATCCTCGCCGTGGCCTGCAACCTGAAGTCGGAGGGACGAGACGTCACGCTCGTGTCCAAGGACCTGCCGATGCGGATCAAGGCGTCGGCCAGCGGCCTGCAGGCAGAGGAGTACCGCGCCGAGCTGACGTTGGAGTCCGGCTGGACCGGGATGAGCGAGCTCGAGGTGGAGACCACCGCCGTCGACGCCTTGTACAACGATGGCGTGCTGGACATCGCCGAGGGCCGGGACTTCCCCACCCATACGGGTCTGGTGCTGCTCTCGGATCGAGGCAGCGCGCTTGGCCGGGTCATGCCGGACAAGCGGATCCGGTTGGTCCGGGGCGACCGGGAGGCGTTCGGCATCCGCGGCCGGTCCGCCGAGCAGCGGGTCGCGCTCGACCTGCTGCTGGACCCGGACGTTGGCATCATCTCGCTGGGCGGCCGCGCCGGCACCGGCAAGTCGGCGCTCGCCTTGTGCGCCGGCCTGGAGGCCGTGATGGAGCGCCGGCAGCACAAGAAGGTCGTGGTGTTCCGTCCTCTGTTCGCTGTGGGCGGGCAGGAGCTCGGCTATCTGCCCGGCTCGGAGTCGGAGAAGATGCAGCCCTGGGCCCAGGCTGTCTTCGACACGCTCGGCGCGCTGACCAACGGTGACGTGATCGACGAGGTGATGGACCGCGGGATGCTCGAGGTGCTACCCCTGACCCACATCCGCGGACGGTCACTGCACGACGCGTTCGTGATCGTGGACGAGGCGCAGTCACTGGAGCGCAACGTGCTGTTGACCGTCCTGTCCCGGGTCGGCGCCAACTCGCGGGTGGTGCTCACCCACGACGTGGCGCAGCGCGACAACCTGCGGGTCGGCCGGCACGACGGGGTGGTCGCGGTGGTGGAGAAGCTGAAGGGCCACCCGCTGTTCGCCCACGTCACGCTGACCAGGTCGGAGCGCTCACCGATCGCGGCTCTCGTCACGGAGATGCTGGAGGACGTGCAACTGTAAGACTTCAGTAAGGGATTCGCGGTACCCGGTGCGGCCACAGTCCATGTGGCCGCACCTTTCTTTGTGACGTTGTTGTGATCACGGTCCGTTTAGGCCAAAGTATGTTCCTGTTGCATCCGACGGGGGTCGGTTCTCGGAAGGACAGATGAAAGCGAAGCCCTCCTTCGCGATCCTCGCCGTCAGCGGGATCGCCGTAGTCTCTGTCGTGGCAGGAATCGATCTCTTCACCTCTCCAGGCAGCAGTGCCGCCTCCGACCCGGTCTCCGGTCGTGCCGAGCTCGCCGTGATCAACAGCGAGAAGGCGATGAAGGCGAAGTCGCCGTCGCCGAAGCCGCTGACGGCGGAGCAGCAGGCCCAGGAGGCCACCAGGCTCCGCAACCAGATCGAGGCCGTCGTGGCCGCCCGCAAGCAGATGCAGGACAAGGCCGCCCTGCGCCGCAAGGCGAAGAACGCCGCACTGGCCCGCTACAGGGCGCTCGAGAAGACCGCCGACGACTCCCGCAGGGAACGCGCCAGCCGCGACGCGGAGCGCAAGAAGCTCGAGGGCACCCCGAAGGAGGTCGCCTTCAACCTGCTCGCCGACCACGGCTGGAAGTCGGACCAGTTCGGCTGCCTGGACAGCCTGTGGACCAAGGAGTCGGGCTGGAGGGTCACGGCCGACAACCCCTCGTCCAGCGCTTATGGCATCCCGCAGGCGCTGCCCGGCAAGCGGATGGCGGCCTACGGCTCCGACTGGCGGACCAACCCGGTCACGCAGATCAAGTGGGGCCTGGACTACATCGAGGACGCGTACGGCAGCCCGTGCGGCGCCTGGTCGCACTCGAAGGCCAAGGGGTGGTACTGAGCACACCCGGTCAGCTCAGGAACACCTCGGCGATCTCAGGCACAGGAAATCCTTCGCGATCTCAGCTCAGGAGTTCCTCGGCGATGTGAGCAACCTCATAACCGCTGGGTGCCTCGGGCAGGCGCCAGTTGAGGTCAGGCCGCCACTCGTGCCAGGAATCGCTGAACGGCGAGGTCCAGGTGGTGATCTCCTGTTCCGCGTCGCGGGCGTCGTCGACGATCCGCTCGGCCTCCTGCGGGCTGAACCGGCCCGCGGCGACCGCGCCTTCCAGCTCGTCCTCGTCCTTCCACTCGACCGTGCGATCCGGGGTCACCCACAGGTCCAGCACGTAGTCCACCGTGCTCGTCCGCCGTCGGTCGGCGTCACGCCGGTGAGGCGCCTCCAGGTTCACGTACCAGCCACGGAACGTGCCGTCGGCCGCCCAGAAGTGCCACACCGACCACCGCTTGCCGGCCGGAGCGACCTTCAGGATCCCGGTGCCGCGCCAGATGTCCAGCTTCAGCACGCGGTCCTCGGTGAACATGTCCCGCGGACCCGCGTGCCGCGTCTCCCGGCCGTCGGTCAGCACCGGCTTGATCAAGGGCGTGCCCGGGGCCAACCAGGCCACCAGCCCGGCTTCGTCGTCCCGGACCACCGTCATCGGCCGGACGTTCGGCTTGCCGCTGTGCCGGCCGGTCCCCTCGTACACCCAGTGGATCGTCGTACCGGGCTCCCAGAAGCCGGACGGCACGTCGGCCCTCATGCCTTCGCCGGACGGGTCATCGACAGCACGTCCAGGGCGGCGTGAAGCTGCTCCTCGGTCAAGTCACCGTTCGCCACGTGGCCGTTCTCGATCACGACCTCGCGGATGGTCTTGCCCTGCTTGAGGGCGCTCTTCGCCACGGCCGCCGCATTCTCGTAGCCTATGTAGCGGTTCAGCGGCGTCACGATGGATGGCGACGACTCGGCGAGGGCCCGGGCGTGCTCCACGTTGGCGGTGATGCCGTCGACACAGCGGTCGGCCAGGAGCCGCGAAGCGTTCGCCAGCAGCCGGATCGACTCGAGCAGGTTGCGCGCGATCACCGGCAGCATCACGTTCAGCTCGAAGTTGCCGCCGGCACCGGCCACTGTGATGGCGGCGTCGTTGCCGATCACCTGAGCGGCGACCATCAACGTCGCCTCGCAGATCACCGGATTCACCTTGCCCGGCATGATGCTGGAGCCCGGCTGCAGGTCCGGCAGGGCGATCTCGCCGAGCCCTGCGCGGGGTCCCGAGCCCATCCAGCGGAGGTCGTTGCAGATCTTGGTCAGGCTGACCGCGATCGTCTTCAGCTGGCCGGACAGCTCCACCAGGCCGTCCCGGGCACCCTGGGCCTCGAAATGGTCGACCGCCTCGGTCAGCTCCAGCCCGGTCCGGCGGTTGAGCTCGGTGATCACCTTGGCCGCGAACCCCGGCGGGGTGTTGATGCCGGTGCCGACCGCCGTGCCGCCGAGGGGGAGCTCGCTGACCCGGGAGAGGGTGGCACGCACCCGGTCGGCGCCGCGCCGCACCTGGGTGGCGTAGCCGTTGAACTCCTGACCGAGCGTCACCGGGGTCGCGTCCATCAGGTGGGTCCGGCCCGACTTCACCACCTCGGCGAACTCCGCGCCCTTACGAGACAGCGACTCCGCCAGGTGCTCGAGTGCAGGGATCAGGTCGTTGACGACGCCCGCCGTGGCCGCCACGTGGATCGCCGACGGGAAGGTGTCGTTGCTGGACTGGCTCGCGTTGACATGGTCGTTCGGGTGGACGTCGGTCCCGAGCTCGCGAGTGGCGACGGTGGCCAGCACCTCGTTGGCGTTCATGTTGGTCGAGGTGCCCGAGCCGGTCTGGAACACGTCGATCGGGAACTCCGCGTCGAACTCACCGGCTGCGACCCGCTCGGCGGCGGCGACGATGCCGTCGGCCAGCCGGCGGTCCACCACGCCGAGCTCGGCGTTCACGACGGCAGCCGAGGCCTTGATCTGCGCGAGCGCGTGCACGAGCGCCGGAGCCAGCGGCTGGCCGGAGATCGGGAAGTTCTCCAAGGCGCGCTGGGTCTGCGCCCGCCACAGCGCGTCGCTGGGCACCTTGACCTCGCCCATCGTGTCGTGCTCGATCCTGTATTCCACGTTGTCACCCATACCAGCAGAGTACGTCGATCGAGGCTGCCGACCGGGGCTGATAGAACCCTTGTGGACAACCACGGAGCGGCATGTGGAGGAGCGGGGATGCGGTTCACACAGGACTTCGAGATCACCATGTGGGACCAGTCGACGTACGACGACACAGACGACGTGGAGCTCGGCCGGGCCACGGTCGCCAAGACCTTCACCGGCGAGCTGGAGGGGACGAGCTCGGCCGAGCTGCTTATGGTCGGCACCACCGACGGCCCAGCCGCGTACACGGCTGTGGAGCGTTTCGCCGGGACGCTTGAGGGCCGGAGTGGTTCCTTCGTCATGCTGCACGGCGCAACCGCCGATGAGACGGTGTCGAGCGGCCGGATCGTCGCAGCAACCGGCGAGCTGGCCGGCCTGACTGGCACGGTGGCCTACGAGCACGACGAGAAGGGGCCGCGGATCACGTTGGACTACGAGCTGGCCTGATCAGGACTCGGCCGAGTACACGTAATAGGTCTCGTCCCGCCCCTGCAGCTCGACGGGGACACGCTTCACCACGCACGCACCGAACGTGCCTCGGACGGCCTCGCCCAGCGGTTCGGAGGCCGATGACGACCACACCGTCAACTGGCCACCAGGCCGGAGCTTCTGCCTGCACTTGCCCAGGAAGTCCTGCTCGTAGATCGCCATGTTCGCGTCGTACACGAGGAAACCGGGTCCGTTGTCGACATCCAGCAGGATCCCGTCCAGCGAGCTGTCCGGTTGTTGCAGGACGGCGTCGCGCACATCGCGGACCCGGATCTCGACTCGCGGGTCGTCGAGCACCGACGGCAGCAGCCCGTCCTGCATCCACCGCACCAGCTCCGGCTCGATCTCGGCGACGATGACAGTCCGCACCCGGTCATCGTCCAGCAGGGCTCGCACGGTGTAGCCGAGCCCAAGTCCGCCGACGAGAAGGCGTCCGGGGTCGGCTTGCGGCGCCAGCGCCGCGGTGGCGAGCAG
The DNA here is from genome assembly GCA_035759015.1 of Kribbella sp. Lineage (GTDB taxonomy): Bacteria > Actinomycetota > Actinomycetes > Propionibacteriales > Kribbellaceae > Kribbella. The sequence continues at coordinate 6,818 of DASTVQ010000143.1, read as the reverse complement.
CTCCTCGCTGCGAGTCTCCCGGTCGTCCATCACGAAGACCCCGTTGACCCGCAGCTCCAGCGCCCCGTCAGCGCGCCGCCGCAGATGGAGCTCGCCCCGCGGTGAGGTGGCCGTGGCGACCGTCTCGGCAAGGTTCACGGCAGCCATCTTGCCCGACCCACCGGCAAGGCTCGGAGACCTCGCAACGCAACGGTTGGATCACGGCTGTCGTTGCGACCCTAACTGGGCCAACCGGGCCTACATTTGAAGTATGCACACCATCGAGATCAGCGACGAGGAGCTGCGGTTACTGCGATCCGCGATCGGGTCGTACCTGTATGCCTTCGGACACGACGAGGCAGATCTGCTGCGTGCGGCGAAGTCACTGCTGACGAAGCTCCCCGAGCCGGCGGTCCCCACGCCGGCCGGCTGAGACCCCGCCTCCGTCTCTTTGCGTCCGAGAGCCGCGTGTGCCGGCCTGCCGTTCATCGGACGCAAGCGATGACAATCCACAGGTTTCGAAGCCAGGTCGAGGGCAGCGGTCCGCTGCTGCATCTTCTCCGGTATGAAGAACGACGAGGAGCCGGAGCGGTGGTGCCGAGGCAAGCGATGGTGCGGCCGTTGCCGGACGTGCAGACGATCCGAGCGACGCGATCAGCAGCAGGCGGTGCTCCGCCTCGCTGACCGACAAGACGGAGTCGCGCGCTCCCTCGGCTGCTGTACGCCGCCGGGTGGTCGCGGTGGCAGGTGGAAGTCCAGGTCCGCGCCAGGCATTGGGTTACAGAGAGACGGCCGACCGTGGCTGTGCGGACGGGGAAACTCGCCGGGCTCGGCAGGTGGTCGGCTGTGTCCGAGGTCGGAACCGGGTGCGCTCGACGGTGTGACTGCGCTGGGTGCCGCAGGCCCGACGGGGTTCGACGAGCCGGTGCACCCTTACCTCCGAAGAAGCGTGGGGTCCCACGCTTCTTCGGAGGCAAGGAACTCAGGAGCGGGGGCGGATGGTGAGTGGGACCGGCTTGGCGGTGTCGGTGAAGAAGTCGTTGCCCTTGTCGTCGACGACCACGAACGCCGGGAAGTTCTCCACCTCGATCTTCCAGACGGCCTCCATGCCGAGCTCGGGGTATTCCAGCACCTCCACGGACTTGATGCAGTCCTGCGCCAGCCGCGCCGCCGGCCCGCCGATCGAGCCCAGATAGAACCCGCCATGTTCCTTGCAGGCCTGCGTGACCTTCGCCGATCGGTTGCCCTTGGCAAGCATCACCATCGAGCCGCCCGCCGCCTGGAACTGGTCGACGTAAGCGTCCATCCGGCCCGCGGTGGTCGGTCCGAAGGAGCCGGACGCGTAGCCCTCGGGCGTCTTGGCCGGTCCGGCGTAGTAGACGGCGTGATCTCGCAGGTACTGCGGCATCGCCTCGCCCGCGTCCAGGCGTTCCTTGACCTTGGCGTGGGCGATGTCACGCGCGACCACCAGCGGACCGCTCAGCGACAGGCGGGTCTTGACCGGCAGCTTCGACAGCTCGGTGCGGATCTCGCTCATCGGCCGGTTCAGGTCGATCCGCACCACGTCGCCGCCCTCCAGGTGCGAGTCGGTGGTGTCGGGCAGGAACCGCGCGGGGTCACGCTCCAGCTGCTCGAGGAAGACTCCTTCTGGTGTGATCTTGGCCAGCGCCTGTCGGTCGGCCGAGCAGGAGACCGCAATCGCGACCGGGCAGGAGGCCCCGTGGCGCGGCAGCCGGATCACCCGCACGTCGTGGCAGAAGTACTTGCCGCCGAACTGGGCACCGATACCGAACTGCTGCGTCAGCTCGAACACCTGCTTCTCCAGCTCGACGTCGCGGAAGCCGCGCCCCACTGGGGATCCCGTCGTCGGCAGCGTGTCGAGGTACCGGGCCGACGCGTACTTGGCCGTCTTCAGCGCGTACTCGGCCGACGTTCCGCCGACGACGATCGCGAGGTGGTACGGCGGGCAGGCGGCGGTGCCGAGCGAGCGGATCTTCTCGTCCAGGAAGCGCATCATCGCGTCCGGGTTGAGCACCGCCTTGGTCTCCTGGAAGAGGAAGGACTTGTTGGCCGACCCGCCACCCTTGGCCATGAAGAGCAACTTGTACGCCGGGTCGCCCAGGCCTGGCGTCGAGTAGAGCTCGATCTGGGCCGGGAGGTTCGACCCGGTGTTCTTCTCGTCCCACATGGTCAGCGGCGCCATCTGGGAGTAGCGCAGGTTCAGCTTGGTGTAGGCGTCGTACACGCCGCGGCTGATCCACTCCTCGTCCACGGCGCCGGTGAGGACGCCCTCGGACTTCTTGCCCATCACGATCGCCGTACCGGTGTCCTGGCACATCGGCAGCACGCCGCCGGCCGAGATGTTGGCGTTCTTCAACAGGTCGAGCGCCACGAAGCGGTCGTTCCCGGACGCCTCCGGGTCGTCGATGATCCGGCGCAACTGGGCCAGGTGGGACGACCGCAGATAGTGCGAGATGTCGTGCATCGCCTCGGCAGTGAGGTCACGCAGCACCGAAGGCTCCACCTGAAGGAAGGTCCGGCCGCCCGCAGCGAAGGTGCTGACACCCTCGGTGGTGAGGAGCCGGTACTCCGTCTCGTCGGCCCCGAGCGGGAGCAGGTCGGAGTAAGTGAAGTCGGCGGACACCGGCGTACCTCCAGGCAAGTGGTCTCAGGATCGCCCACCAGGGTAGAGCCGCGGCGCCGCGATGTTCCGAAGGGGTGTCAGGGTCCCACCCAGGGTGGAATCGGGGGGATGACGTATCCGCGACGGCCAGCGGTTACGCGTACAGTTTTTCCGTGGCCCAAGACGATGTCTCCCCGCAGCCGAGCGACTCCACCAGGCCCACCGACGCCGTACGGCCGACCGGTGACGAGCTGGCAATGCGCCGCCGCGTCTCCGACCTCGAACGCGAGGACGCGGCCGACATTCTTCGCGAGGCCGCAGGCGAGGGCCGGTTGACCTACACCGAGCTCGAGGACCGGCTGGAGACCGTGTACGCGGCGAAGACCTACGGCGAGCTCGTCGAGCTCACCGCCGATCTGCCGAAAGGCCTGCTCAACCCATCCAGCGCAGCGGTCGCAGTAGCGCCCGGCGCCACCGCGTACGCCCCGGTCATCAACGCGTTCATGTCGGAGACCAAGCGCTCCGGCGGCTGGCTCGCCCCGCAGCGCCAGGAGGTCAACGCCGTCCTCGGCGACGTCACTCTCGACTACACCGAGGCGCAGCTGCCGTACGACGAGGTGTACATCGACGTGAAGTCGATCCTTGCCGACGTGAAGATCCGGGTCCCGCAGAACGCCATCGTGCACCTGGACAGCAACCCGATCCTCGGCTCGGTCAGCGAGCAGTCGGCCGGCATCGGGGGCGTGGTCGAGCCGGTCACGGCGCCGCCGAAGGTGTTCCACATCCACGGCACCGCGATCCTGGGCGAGATCAAGATCAAGCGAGGCCCCCGCCTCACGAAACGCCTCCGCCTCACCTGACGAAGGTCTCGGCCATCGCAGTAAGTTGCCGTCTCCGGCAAGTACGGCCGGCGATGGTCCTCAAGGCTCCCCAGACGCCGGGACAGCTCATCGTGGCGAAGGTTGTCGATGAAGGACCAGACCGAGTTGACCGGGACGGCGCAGTTCACGGCCATACGGAGCCACAAGCGGCTACGGCGTTGTGGGAACACCGCTCGGCCAGCGGTTCCAGCTCGGCTGACTACGCCGCAGCGCGTCGCCTCCCGGCGCGACCACGTCAGTCGGTCCAGCGAGCCGCGTGTTCGGCAGCGGTTGGCGGGTCGGCGCCGTGACGGGTGCAGGTGATGGCGGCTGCCTTGACCGCGTAGTCGACCACCTCACGCAATGTCTGCTCGTCGAGCCCTTCGAGCCGTACGGAACCCAGCAGGCCGCGCGCGAACAGTCCGGCGATCAGCGCGGCCATGAACGAGTCCCCGGCCCCGACGGTGTCGACCACCTCGATCACCGGCGCGGGAACCTCGACCCGGGCGGTCCGGCTGATACCGATCGCGCCGGCGCCGCCGAGCGTGATCACGACGCAGCTTGTCCGGTCCACGCTGAGCAGTTCGGCCGCGATCGCGTCCGGTGTCAGTCCGGGACGCAAGAACTCGCAGTCCTCGTCACTCAGCTTCACCAGGTCGGAAGCGGCGGCCAGCTCCCGTACGGCGGCCCAGGTGGACACCGGGTCCGGGGTGATCGTCGGCCGGGCGTTCGGGTCCAGCGTCACGGTGACCGGTTGGTCGGCCAGCGAGGCTAGAAACTTGCGGATCGCCTCCGCCCCCGGCTCCAGCAAGGTCGCGATCGAGCCCGTGTGGACCGCCGGGCAGCCCGTGGCCAAGGTCAGCGCCGGGGGTTCCCAGGTGATGTCGAACTGGTACGACGCGACGCCGTCCGGGTCCAGCAGCGCGGTCGCCGTGCTGGTACGGAAGCCCGGGTCGATGCTGCCCGCCGCCACCTGGACGCCGTTCCCGAACAGGTGCGCGCCCAGCTGGTCGCCGTACGGGTCGGTGCCGAACCGGGTGACGAGCTCGGTCGGGACGCCCAGGCGGGCCAAGCCGACTGCCACGTTCGCCGGCGAGCCGCCCGGTGTGGACTGCGTCCCCTTGCGGCCCGAACCCGAGCCGCCGGCAGAGCCCGAACCGCCGCTCGAGCGCACGCCGCCGGCCGGACCGGAGCTGACGATGTCCACGAGCGCCTCGCCGATGACGAGGACAGGAGCGGTCATCGGGCGTGTTCGAAGTCGATCGCGGAGTACGCGCGCAGCTTGGAGAGCTGGTGCTCGCTCTCGATGCTGCGGATCGTGCCGCTGCGCGAGCGCATCACCAGCGAATGCGTGCGCGCGATCGAGCTGCGGTAGCGGACGCCGCGAAGCAGCTCGCCGTCGGTGATGCCGGTGGCGACGAAGAAGCAGTCGTCGCCGCTGACCAGGTCGTCAGTGCTCAGCACCTGGTCGAGATCGTGGCCCGCGTCGATCGCCTTCTGGCGCTCCTCGTCGTCCCGCGGCCAGAGGCGACCCTGGATGAGCCCGCCAAGGCACTTCATCGCGCAGGCGGCGATGATGCCCTCCGGCGTACCGCCGATGCCGACCAGCATGTCCAGCCCGGTATCGGGCCGGGCCGCCTCGACCGCGCCGGCCACGTCGCCGTCGCTGATGAACTTGATCCGCGCACCCGTGGCCCGGATCTGTCGGGCGAGGTCCTCGTGGCGCGGGCGGTCCAGCAGGACGACAGTGACGTCGTCCACGGACGAGCCCTTCGCCCTAGCCACCCGGCGGATGTTCTCCGCGACCGGCAGGCGGATGTCGACCACCTCGGCGGCCTCGGGTCCGACGACGAGCTTCTCCATGTAGAACACCGCGGACGGGTCGTACATCGAGTGCCGCGGCGACACGGCCATCACGGCGATCCCGTTCGCCATGCCCTTGGCGACCAGGGTGGTCCCGTCCACCGGGTCCACCGCCACATCGCACTCCGGGCCGTCCCCGGCGCCGACCTGCTCGCCGTTGTACAGCATCGGCGCGTTGTCCTTCTCGCCCTCGCCGATCACCACCACACCGTTCATGCCGACGGTGCCGATCAGGGTGCGCATCGCGTTGACCGCCGCCGCATCCGCGCCGTTCTTGTCCCCGCGGCCGACCCAGCGACCCGCGGCCATCGCGGCGGCCTCGGTGACCCGGACCAGTTCGAGCGCCAGGTTGCGGTCCGGTGCGCTCTCGTCGACCTCGAGGTGGGCGGGCGGTGTGGTGGGGTCGCTCATGCCCGGATCGTAGCCAACGGCGTACCGGGGTGTTCGGGGGAGATCACCGGCGGGAGACACTGGTGCCATGAGTTCGACGGGTCAGGACCAGGCGCGGGTCCGCGCGGAGGCGGCTGCCGCCCAGGCACAGTCGAGGGTGGACCGGGCGAAGGCCCGCACGCTGACGAACATGTTCTGGGCCCTGCTGGCCTGTTTCGTAGTGGTCGCGTTCCTTGCGATCGTCACCTGGCGGCCGAAGGAGGAGAAGATCCTCGCGGTCGAGTACACCGCGCAGTTGCAGAACGCCAAGAAGGTGGCACCGTGGGTGCGCGGTCCGGCGCCCATGCCGTCCGGCTGGACGGCGACCAGCGTCGAGTTCCGGGCGCCGGATCAGCGCCCGATCACCTGGCACCTGGGCGTCGTCACGTCGGAGAAGAGGTACGTCGGCCTGGAACAGTCCAACGTGACCGCCAACTCCTACCAGTCGAACGAGCTCGGCAAGACCGAGGCCGACGGCACGTCATCGGTGAACGGCGTGATCTGGCAGCGCAAGACCCTGCTTGATCGCGAGGGCGAACATGCGCTCGTCCTGATCAGCTCCGGTGTCACCACCATCGTCACCGGCAACGCCGGCTACCCCGCCCTCGAAACCTTCGCCGCCACCCTCCGCTAGCCCCCTGGCCACCCCCCTGCCCCGGCCAACCCACGCCCCTGTGGAAACCCACCCGACGATTCGTCACATCTGGTGCGCTGGTGGATTCCCTGCCCCGCGCGTGCGGCGAATCTGTGGAGAAACTCCTGACGGTTCGTCGGGTCTGGGGCGGACTGGGCGTGTCGGTGCCCCAGAGGCGACGAATCGCCGGAGGAGTTTCCACAGACAGGCTCAGCCGGGTCCTCAGCTCGGTGTCGGACGCCCTCGTGGATCCACCGGTGCGGGGCGGCACTGGGATGTATCGCCGGGCGGCACTGAGATGTGTCACCGGGCGGCATTGAGACATAAGGCCGGGCGGCATCGGGGAGTGACGAATCGTCGCGGGGGTGGGCGGCGGCGCAGAGCGCGAGTGCAGGCGGGACGGCGCAGCCGGCGTGCGGGGTGGGCGTAC
>DASTVQ010000142.1:0-22565 GCA_035759015.1 Kribbella sp. | reverse complement strand
CGGCCGGAGCAACTGACCTGCTGGGCCGGGCTGACACCAACGCATCACGAGTCCGATGCCCGCGTGCACCGCGGCCGGATCACCAAGCAGGGCTCCCGGCTGGTCCGCTGGGCGGTGGTCGAGTCGGTCCAGATCTTGCCCCGCACCACCGTGGTCGGGCAGTTCCGCGACCGGGTCGCCGCCCGCCGCGGCCACAACATCGGCGTCATCGGGGCTGCTCGCCGCCAGCTCGAGTACGTCTTCTACGCCCTGCGCGACCACCACGTCCGTGCCCTGGATGCGCAGCCTGACAAGCCCGTGGAGGCGGCATGAGCCACGGCCGCCTCGAACCGGTCGGCGCGGGTCGTGCAGGTCAAGACCCCCACCCGGCGGCGCGGTCGCGTCTCTGATTGACCCCGCCGACCAGACAACACCGCGAACCCCATCATGCCGCCCACGCGCGCGGCGAAGGGATGACAGCAACCCTCAACCGGGTCTGCCACCACCGGGACACCCCCGGCCATGACGAGCGCGATCCCCCAACGCCCCGACTCAGCACACAGGAGCCACACCACACGCCTTCTTCGCCACCCAACCGTGCGCCGACCGGCGCCGACGTCAAGGCCCTCCGGCCGCTACGCGGTCGAGCTCCGCCCGAGCCCTGACCCCGACGCCTTACCTCGGCGCGCCCACATCCCCAGCGAAGAGGCACAAAGAACGGTCAACAACCCCCTTGACCGACCCCGCTCCTTCAGGGATGACCTGCGGAAACGCCGATCGTCGCCACCCCACCACTCCACCCCTGCTGTCCGGCCATGTCCGGCGAGAACTGGCGATGCACGGCCAGTCGGGACCTATGCGGGCCTGCCCTCCGAATGTTCCAGCCCTTCGTCCGTCGCGTCACTAGGGCTGGAACACAGGGGGCTCAGATCGCGGCCGTCGTCAGGGCCGCGACGAACAGCCAGGTGAGGTGCCAGGACTGAGTAGTGCGTGACCTAGGTCTCCTGTGTCAATCGAGACAGTGGGGACTGCCCGGCCTACGTGGTGATCTGGTGGTCGCTGGCCACCGCCAGCACATAGCCGGTCCGGCGTTCCTGCAAAGCGATCCCCAGCTTGGAGTCTGTCTGTGCCGTAGACCTCATCACCGGTCACCCATGCGGCTGGGGCACCGGAATCCAACGCGTGCTGATCATCTCAGTCGCAAGCGCCGGCTTGGTCGCGGACTTCACCTCATCAGGTACCCCGGCGGCGCGGCACCGGTCACGATCGGTGGTCCATGACTTCGGCAGCTACAGCGCGGTCGATGAACGCACGCCCGGCCGTGGCGGCGTAGACCAGGTAGACCCCGACCTGGGCGTTCTCGATCCGGCCCGCGGTCCCGGTGTACTGCCGCTGCACCCCGACGGTGTGGGTGCCCTTGTTCAGATCGCCGGTCTCGTCCACCACCAGCACCGCACCGGCATCACCGAGATGATCCACAACGTAGCCACGCAGGTCGTCACGCACCGCGTCGGCGTCCCAGGCCGCACGGGACAACAGGTGCTGCATACCGTCGGACAGCACTAGTCGAACAGGCAGCCGCACCGGCGTACCCGAAGACCCGTCCAACGATCCGGCGGCTGCGAGGCACCGGCCGAGCGTCCGGCCACAACGCCGGGATGAGAGTGAACCTCGGAACCACCGGCACCGACCTGACCTAACAGGCAACACGACGCCAACTCCAACAGGCCCCAGAAGGGGAGCCGGCCCCACCCATAACGAGGCCGACTCCCCGCCAATCCTGCCAGCCCGGGACGCGGCTTCAGGGCATCGAGCGAGCCCCTCAGCAGCAGCTGCCGCCCTCCAATCCTCAACGCGAACGTCACAACCCGATCGAGCCATGCCCCACGCCACAACGACACATCGGTGCTGCGGCCGGGCGGGTTCGGTCGGGAAATGGTTGGTGGGGTTCGGCTGGCGTCAGGCCGATAGTCGGGACCGGCCTGACAGGGTGTCAGTCGGTTCGGTGGTCGGAGTAGATGCAGGTTGCTGTGGCTCGGCCTAGGGTTCGGCCGGTGTACGGCGAGCTGATCGTGGCCCAGACCGTTTCTTCGTAGTAGTACGGGTCGGTGGTTTGTGGGTTTGACCAGCCGGTGTCGGTGATTGTGCCGTTGACGGGTGTGACGGTGTGGGTTGCCGCGGTGTAGCGGGTCAGACGGAAGGCAGGATCGGTCGCCGAGGACTGAAAGAGGATGCTGCGCTCGTACTGGATCCGCAGTCCCATAGGTTGCGGCTCGTTGAACTGCGAGCCTTCGACCCGGGCGGTGATGGTCTGCGCGTCACGGTCGCAGGTCAGGGTCGCGATGGTGCGAAGGTCGTAGTCGCAGGTGGCGGTCCGAGTGGCGAGGATGCCGCCGGACGTGTTCTTCACCGTGGCGCTGACCTTCTCGGTGTAGAAGAGGTAGTTGCTGATCGGAAAGCTGCGTGTGTAGCCACTGACGGTCAGATCACCGTTTGCCGCCGACCGGCCGACGACCGTGGTGACGCTACCTTTCGCCGGGATCGAGGCGGACGTCGTGGCCGTGGCGTAATAGCCCGTCTCGACCTTGAAGTCCACCGTGACAGCGAGGTTCGGCTGGACGCCGTACAGGCCGGTCACGCCGGTAGTGATCGTGTTCGTCACCGGATCGCAGGTGATCCAGGCGTGGAACGAGTTCACGGCCGCGGCGGCCGGAGTGGCTGTGAGCAGCGAGGCGAGCAGGCCCAGAACTGGGCCCAGCAGCACAAGCGGACGGAAGCGCTTCAAAGGTCCTCCCAAGGAATCGATTCGCTCTTTAGATGCGCGAACAGCCTCAGGAGTTTGGACCGGACGATGCGATCCCCGCCGTGACGCTCGTCAGCGTGATCTTCATCTGGTTCGGGCTGCGTCCGCGCGACGAGCGCCACACGGCGGTGGCAGCCGTACCGCTGTCGAAGGAAGCTGACGAGGAACTGGCCGTGTCTTTGGACCGAGCCGGTGATGACCGGGTCCCGCCCCACTTGTGCGACAGAAAACCACAACAGACCGAGAACATGGCCACCAGTTTCGGCGGGCTGGTGATCGCCTCCCATCAGCACCTCTGACAGCAAGCCTTCAGACCCACCACCGGCCGGTCAGCACCAACGCTCCGGAGAGGCACTGGAACGGCGGATCGGCTGAGAGGTTACGTCAGATAGGAAGCGGGCGGTCGTTGACGACCTGCTTCATCACCAGAGTCGAGTTCAGGCGCTGCACCCCGGGCAGCGCCGCGAGTACATCGTCCTCGAGCCGTTGGTAGGCGCCGAGGTCCTCGGTGACGATGCGCAGCAGGTAGTCCGGGTCGCCGAACAGCCGCTGCGCCTGGACAACGTGCGGGACATCGGCGACCGCTCGCTCGAACCCCAGCAGCGTGTCGCGGTCTTCTTGGCGCATTGTGACGAACACAAGCGCCTGGAAGCGGAGGCCGACCGTATCGGGGTTCACGACAGCCCGGTAGCCGCTGATGGTACCCGAGCGCTCCAGCTCGCGAAGTCGGCGATGGCAAGGAGAGACGCTGAGCCCGACCTTCGCCGCCAGGTCGGTCACTGTCAGCCGGCCGTCCTCCTGGAGGAGAGCAAGGATCTTGCGGTCTATCGCATCCATAGCGCAGATCGTTCCACATTCGGCGGAGCTGGCGGCAAAAGTTGGAAGCACCTTTGGGCTGATTCGTCCTAGCCTTGCGTCATCGGCCTGACATCGGAAGAAGTCAGCGGCGCCCGCCGCTCTCGGCTGTTGATGGACGCAGGGTCCGCCCCACTGCTCGCCTCAGCACCGCCGATGGCGACAACCCTATAGATCCCTGGTGACGCACACCGTCACGACCCGGCCCACCCCCCGGCCCGAAGGAAGATGCTGTGAACGAGCTTGCCGCACGAGTACAGAGCTGGATCGACGAACGCGCCGACGAGATGGCCGACCTGCTGATCCGGTTGGTCGCGTGCGAAACGGAGAACCCGCCAGGGAGGGACCTGGCTGAATGCGCCCAGATCCTGCGCGAGGAGATGGCCAGGCTTGCCCTGTCACCAGAGGTTCTCGAGATCGAGCCGACCGACACGATCGAGGAGCCGCGAGTGGTACGCGGCACCGTCGGCGCCGGCAGCAAGCTCGTGTACTTCCACGGTCATTTCGACGTCGTGCCCGTGCAGGACCGAGCCCAGTTCAGCGCCGAGCGGCGCGACGGGAAGATCATCGGCCGTGGCACCGCCGACATGAAGGGCGGCATCGTGAGCATGCTCTACGGTGCTGCCGCCGCCAAGGAACTGGGCCTGCTCGGTGACGGCCGCATCGTCATCCACCTCGTCTGCGACGAGGAGACCGGCAGCGCCGTCGGCTCCGGGTACTTGCGTGAGCGCAACCTGATCGACCCCGCGGCGCTGGCGATGATGACCGCCGAGCAGAGCGGCGGCGTCATCTGGAACGCCGCCAAGGGCGCGCTGTCCCTGCGTGTCGACGTCCACGGCCGCCCCATTCACGTCGGGCAGGCGCACAAGGGCATCAACTCCTTCCTGCACATGCTCAAGGTCGCCGCCCCGCTGGAGGCCTACGCACAGCAGATGAGCGAGCGGCACACGAAGTACCCAGTCGGTGACGGTGAAGCGCCCGGCACGATGGTCGTCATCGGAGGCCAGTCCGGCGGCGGCTCGAACTTCAATGTCGTCCCGGCACGGACACACTTCACCGTGGACGGCCGCTTCAACCCCGAAGAAGACATCGACGCCGAACTCGAGCGCATCACCGCCACCATCAACGACGCCGCCCGAAACGCCGGCGCCGAGGTCTCCATCCAAGTCACCCAGGTCGCCCCGCCCGCCGACACGCCACCGACCGATCCGGCCGCGAAGCTGCTCGGAGACTGCGTCGCCGACGTCACCGGAATTCCCGCGCGCTACGAGCTGTGCGCCGGATGCCTCGACACCCGCTGGTACTCCCAGCTCGGCATCCCCGCCTTCGGATTCGGCGCCGGCCGCTTCGATGTCTCTCACGGCCCCAACGAATACGTCGAGGAAGCCGCGATGCGTCGCGTCGCCGCCGTCTACGGCCTTTTCGCCGGCGAACTGCTTCGGTGATCCCGCGAAACCTGCCCAAACAACCGCCGCCGCGACCAGCCCGGCGACTTTGCGAGTCTCCGGCTAGCGCCGGTTGAGCTCCACGAAAAGCTGTGCCTCGGTCCGGCCGAGCTGTTCGGTCATGATGAGGTCGCGCTGCGTCTGGCTGAACCCCTGTCGCGCGAGCTCCTTGTACAGCTTGGCGACTTTGGCAGCGCCGTGCTTGTCGAACAGGTAGTCGACGGCGTACCAGCCGATGGAGTACGAACTGCGCATCGTCTCGTAGAACACATCGTCGGCGGGCAGCGCCCCCGCCTTGGTGAGGTACTTGGACCGGACCAGCCGGCGGTACTGTTCGAGATCCAGGTCGCGCTCGCCGTCCATCGGCAGCATCTCGATGTACGCGGCGGTGCCCTCGACCAGCCAGCGCGGGGCGTAGGCGCCGTACGGCGCGGTGGCCACATGGGTGAACTCGTGAGCCAGGCTCCGAGCGTCCAGCTCGTTCCGGTAGCGCGGGTTCACCACCACGTACGAGCCTCCAGATTCGCCGGCGTTCTCCACCTCGCCGGGCAGAGTGCGGTACACCTGGGTGGCGATCGCCAGGATGTCCTCGGCGTCCTTGGGTTTGGTGTAGTCGGCGTCCCGGACATGACGGTCGTCGAGCGCGATCACCACGCCTGAGCCCTGCCAGCCGGTCGGCCACCGGCGGCTCACTGCCCGGACCGCGGCCTGTGCGTCCGCCAAGATCGAGGCAGCGAGCTGCTTTCGGCCGTGCTCGACCACCACCAGCACCCGCGGCGCGCGCCGGACCAGCACCGGCCCGGTGTCCCACGCCTCCCGGTGCGAGCCCGCCGGCAGTGCCTTGTCCAGATGGTCGTCGTCGATCAGCAACAGCCGCCCGGCGCGCCGTACGAACGTGTAGCCCAGCATGGTCCGCACCGGCTGGGCGTTGATTCCGCTGATCTGGTAGGTCATCACGACGCCGACCAGGTACACCGACGGGCCGTGCTTGTCGACCAGCGCCTGCTCGAACTGCGTCCGGTCCTGCCGATAGGTCAGTCTGGCGAACCCGAACTGCACCAGGTTCGCGAACAGCACCTTCTGCCGCGCCCGCAGCAGCGGATTCCGCGGGTCAACGTCGGCCAGGAACTTGACGCCGTCGCGGTGGAGCACCGCATCCGCCCGGCGGCGCAGGATGGCGTCCACCGCGGCACTCTGTGCAGCGACGTCGATCTGTTCCGCGGTCGGCGAGGTACTGCTGACCACGGCTGCCGGCGTGCTGGAGTCGGCATCCCGCCAGGCCAGGCCACCGGCGGCGCCACCCACGGCGACCACCAGGAGGACGGCCAGCAGCCAGCGCCGCCGGAAGCCGCCTGGTCCAGGCTCAGCCTTCGAAAGCCAGTCCGGCCGTTCTGTCTCGCTCACTCGAGACTCCCACCCCTTGATCGCCGCCCCGTCGTGGCGGGCGACCATCCTTATCACGTCTCGGGGGCGTGGGGCCGACCGAAGCCGGTACGGCGCTCCGCTCGGCATGATCCCGAGCCCTCGTGGGGTTCGGGCCTTGGTGGGAGGAGCCTCGCGGGTGGCGGAGAGCCGGCTCAGCCGAAGGTGACGTCGGCGGCGGGGGTGACCGTGACGTCGCGGTCGGGGTAGTCGGCCCAGCTGAGCACCTGGTTGTACCGGGCGACGATGGCATCGACGCTGACCCCGGACTCGGGCGCCGGCGCCGGGGTGGAGCGGCCGTCTTCGACCAGGGTCAGGTCGTAGCCGCGACTGAGGGCGGCGCGGTCATGGCGGCAGCTTAGACGCGACGTCCGACAACGCGGCGCCACCCGGGCGCCACCGTCCTCGGCGCGGCCGACTGTAAGCGTGATGTAAGCCGGCCTCCGTTGCCCGACCCGGTTCGGCTTAGGCACATTGAGTACGGCCATTCCGCCCGGTGATGGCGAGTCCCCGAAACCCAGACGAAGCGAGCGCAGAGAACTCATGAACGCCGACCGATCGCCCCTCTTCTGCGACAGTGCGCTGGCCGAGCGGATCGAGCGGGTCGAGGCGCAGCTCGTTGCCGAGGCCAGCGACGCTGCCCGCCTTCGCAGGGCAGACACGGCGGGATTCGTGATCCCCGTCGCCGGTGGCGTGGCGAGCTTTGCCGAAGAGGGCTCGCCGTTCAACAAGGTGGCGGGGCTCGGCTTCGGCGGCCCACCGAGCGCGGCCGCCCTGGACGAGATCGAGCGTGCCTTCACCGACTGCGGCGCCCCCGTGCAGGTCGAGCTCGCCCACCTCGTCGATCCCGCAATCGGTGCCCTGCTGATCGAACGCGGCTATCGGCTCGCATCGTTCGAGAACGTGCTCGGCCTTGCCCTCGAGGGCAAGCCCGAGCGAGTCACGCCACCCGGGACCGAGGTCCGTCCGAGCGACGACGACGAGTTCGAGCTCTGGCTCGACGTCGTGGCGGATGGCGTCGCCCACCCCGACACACAAGGTTTGCCCTCGCATGAGGAGTTTCCGCGTGAGGTCGTCATGAGGGCCGAGCGCGATCTCGTGGCGGTGGCCGGCGTCATGCGCTACATCGCGCTGCTCGACGGGGTCGTCGCCGGGGGCGCCAGCATCCGCATGGCAGAGGGTGTCGCGCAGCTCACCGGCGCGGCGACCGCGCCCGCGCACCGCCGCCGTGGTGTGCAGACCGCGTTGCTGTCGGCCCGGCTCGGCGACGCCGCAGCCGCCGGCTGCGACATCGCCGTCGTCACCACGCAGCCGGGCTCCAAGTCTCAGCAGAACGTGCAACGTCGGGGCTTTGACTTGCTCTATACCCGCGCAGTTCTGGTGAAGCAGTCCTGAGTTCACCGGCGCCGCGGCACCAAGCGCTACTCGAGATCCGGTTCGTCCAGGCCAGACGAACTTGCGCTGGGATGATCTCCCGGTCGCGGGCGATGGTGCGCACGGCCTCGGCACCGGCCGCGAGCCGCCGGCCTCACGACCGCTGCCGGTCCCGCTTGAGGTTGAGACGACATCGCCCGGCCGTTGCCGGCCATGTGTAGTAGCTTCTGAGCCAGAAGCAGAACACCACGCCCCGTCAGCCCGGGACCCACCACCTGGTTCGGGCTGTTGAACGAACTCGGTTTGTAGCCTCCGGCAACAAAATGCCCGATCTGTTCGGCACCCCGCGGACCTGCGTCGATGCGGTGGGTGACCGACCTTCCCCGCGGCCTACCGTGCTGAGGGGTCGACGAGGCGCTTCACGTAGCGGCGGCAGGGGACGGAGACCGGCCCGTCGGCGGTTCCGGCGGCGTACTCGAAGGTGCCATCGTCCTGCCATCCGTTCCGTTCGTAGAACCGGCGGGCACGGCTGTTGCCGGCAACCACCGCCAACCATGCCTGATCGTGTCCGTTCGCCCGGACCAGACGCTCTGCCTCGGACAGCAGGGCGGCCGCCACGCCGGATCCTCGGTGGTCCGTCGCGACGTAGACCTGCTCGACCTCGTCGTTCACCACCATCACGAAACCGGCCACCGCACCATCCACGGTCGCAACCACCGTGTCGCCGACTCGCTGAGCGGCTCGCAGGGTGAACGACTCCGGGGTACGAACGGCGACGAGCTCATCGGGAACGTGCCCGAGGTGACCGTCACGCCATCCGTGCTCCCAGATGCGGGCGACCGCTGTCGCGTCAGCAGGGTTGGCCGGTCGTACCGTCACAGCTCCTGGTTCAGTCGGCATCGCCGGTCAGTCTAGCGCTCGTACCCGCGCACGTAGTCCACGATGAGCGCAGGTACAGCCTCGGCATCGTCTCCTGTGGACGGCTCGGGGAAGTCGAACACCGCCACCATCAGCTGCATCGGGTACGACGGGGGCTGCGGACAACTGCGCACCAGCTCCCCATCGACGTAGAAGTCGGCCTCGTCAGTACGCCAGTCCACGGCGTACGTGTGGAACTCGGCGATGTCGATCGGCAGCCGTACCGCCTCGAAGTCCTCGCTCACCGCGGGGTCGCGGAATGGATGGAGCCCCGTGCCGACGGCTGCGGACACTCCCGGCACCACGGCGTTTCCGAACACCTCGGCGATGCAGATCTCCGCCGACCGCTCTGGTCGATCCTCCAGACCATCCAGAATGCGACCATCGACCGGGTCGAGACCACGCCGCGCGCCCGCACCTCGACGTACTGGTTCTGTGGTGTCCAGCCCCAGAAGGGCTCCTGCTCCTCGCGGACGGTGACGTCGGCCCGGTACGGCTGCTGGCCGACAGTGCCGCCAACCGGCCCGGAGAAGTTGCCCGACTGGATCCCGGACACCCGCAGCGGCGGCTCATGGTCGGCGGCGCACCACAAACCCTGGCCCGGTGGAATGGTCAGGCGCAAGCAGGAGTCGGCGATCTCGTACGTCGCCGCAGTCGCCTCGCGCGAGCTCCAGGCAGGTAGGTAGTTGGGCAGCCAGACAGAACGGTCGAGGGTCGGACTGTCGAAGTCGTCGCCGAAGATCGGGCGAAGTCCCTGTGGACGCTCGGACATGCGCCTCATCATCGTTGCCCATGACCCTGCCGCGCCAGGCACGAGATCGTCGTCCGGCTCGGTCGCGGCCGCTCTGGAACGCTCCGTCACCCCGCTCGCCTGCCCTGCGAACTGCGGCCGCTCAACGCGAACGATGACCGCCAATGCTGTTACGGCAGCGCCGATCACAACTCCGCCCTCAAGACCCGCCCATCGATCTCGTACGTCGCCCGGTGCGGCCGCGCGGGCACCCGACCGATCGACGACCGGCTCGGATCAGGGCACGAGCCAACGCCCGCCGCGCATCAGCGTGCGGCCGTCGAGCTCGTTGACCTCGCGCCAAGCCTGCAACCGCTGGGGACGGACGCGGAAGTAGAGGTACGGGTCGCTCAGCTCGCGTGGATCGAAACCGGCCTTGTCGGCGAAGGCGTCTCCGACGTCGGCTGGCAGCTCGTCGGCCGTCAGGACGTCAACGGTGCCTTCGATGAGGATGAGGTCGCGAGTCGGACCGACGCCGACACGGACCTTGCCGGTGGTCTGAAGGTTCCGGCTGGTCGGGCTGAAGGCGGGGGTCGAGATGAGCAGGGTGGTGCCGTCCCAGAGGAACGACAGCGGCACGAGGTAGGGGGTCCCGGTCTCCTGGTCCGCTGTGGCCACCCACGCGTCGACGTCATGCTCGAGCCGATCGAGGGTGTCCAGCTTGCGCTGTTCGGGACTCCGGGCGGGTGCGGTCATCCTGTCGCTACCTCCTGATGGCCGATCCAGCTCGGCCCAGTCGTTGTCCGGCGCTCGGTCCTTGCCGGCAGTTTGATTCCCTGGCGGCCTCACGATGCCGGTTGGAGGGTTCCGATGAGGTGCCGTCGGCATCTTTCACCACGCGATCAGTCGCCTGCTGTACGGCGTCTTCGCCGCTGCGAGGTCCTTGACCGGGATAATGACCGTTCCGAAACCTGAAGTCATGATGAAACCCTCTTTGTCATCCGTCGTTACCGAAGGTATCCGCACCTGCCCCGGACGTCAGTGCTGACGTCGCGTGTCACATCGGCCGGGTCCGGCTCGTCAGTGCGATGACGGAGCCGGATGGAGGAATGTGACCGATGGACGGACAGGACTTGCTGACGGAGCGCTTCGAGGCGAACCGGTCCCATCTGCGAGCGGTGGCCTACCGGGGTGCTCGGCTCCTCAAGCGAGGCGGACGACGGTGTGCGAGAGGCCTGGCTGCGGCTCAACCGGTCCGACACCTCCGGCGTCGAGAACCTCGCCGGCGACACCCTTCTCGCGGTGCTCGACCCGGAGGCCGTACTCCGCGCGGACCAGGCCGCCGTACGGCTGGGCGTGTCGGCCGAAGTCCTCGGCTCGGCAGCCGTGGCCGGGACGTTCGCGAGGCGTGCGCAGGCCGCGCGACTGGCGCTGGTGGACGGACTCGCGGGCCTTGTGTGGGCGTCGGGTGGGCGGCCGCGCGTCGTCATCGGCTTCACCGTCACGGACGGGAAGATCGTCGGCATCGACCTGATCGCCGACCCCGACCGCCTGAGCAACCTGGACCTGGTCATCCTCGAGGACTGACCCACCCCACCCGCCGCCACCCCCAGAACGGCGGTACTCACCCGCTCTGCCGGCGGCCTTACCCTCATCCGCCAGGCCTCCGTCCGCTTCTGTGGAAAACCTTCTGCCGGTTCGTCGGTTCTGGTGCGGACTCGCCGCCGTGGTGCCCCAGATGCGACGAACCGGCAGAAGGTTTTCCACAGGCATGCCGAGGCCGGGGTGGCCGGTCAGGAAATAGGCGGGCTGGGTGTCAATATCGGGGGTTCTTCTTCGACGTCTGTGTAGAGAGCGGACAACGGACGAGGGAGATCCGGAATGACCACGCAGGCGATGTTCGACGAGGCGCCCGTAGCAGCCGGCCTGCTCGACGGCAGGTTCGCCGGCTCGGTGCACCTGCCCGGCGAGGTCGAGTACGACGTCCAGCGGCGCGCGCTGTTCCCGACGATGGACCCTCGGCCGCTCGTCGTGGCCGAGGCGGCCGGCGCAGACGACGTACGGGCGGCCGTCCTCGCGGCGCGGCGGTACGGTCTGCCGTTCGCGGTTCAGGCCACGGGGCATGGCACACGGGTCCCCTCCGACGGTGGGCTGCTACTCAAGACGACAGCGATGACCTCGGTCCTGGTTGATCCACAACGGCGTATCGCCAAGGTCGGCCCTGGTGCGAAGTGGGGCACTGTGATCGATGCGGCGGCACCATTCGGCCTGGCTCCGCTCGCGGGTTCGTCGAGGGACGTGGGCGTCACCGGGTACACGCTCGGCGGCGGTGTCGGCTGGTTGTCCCGGAAGTTCGGCTTCGCGGCCGACAGCGTGCTCCGCGCGGAGGTCGTCACCGATGACGGGCGCCTCGTCACGACCGGCCCGGACGAACGCCCGGATCTCTTCTGGGCGCTCCGCGGTGGAACTGGCAACTTCGGCATCGTCACGTCGCTTGAGTTCCGGCTCCATCCGGTCAGTCAGGTCCATGCGGGCATCGCCTACTTCGGCATCGAGCGGGCCGTGGAAACGCTCGCCTTCTACCGCGACTGGGTCGACCGGATCCCCAACGAGCTGAGCACGGCGGTCGTCCTGACCCGGATACCGGAATCGCCGGAGGTGCCCGAGCCGCTGTGGGGTCGCCGCTCGCTCGCGATCAGGGCCCTGTACGCCGGACAGGGGGCCCTGGCCGAGCACATCCTGCGGCCGCTGTTCGAGATCGCCGGCCCGGCTCTGGCAGGTGGTCTCCGCACAATGGGATTCGCCGAGTCCGCGATGGGTGGCACCGCTGCGCGGTACCTCGACCTGGTCGACGACCTGCCCGACGACCTCATCGATGGGCTGGCCGGGCTGACGGACGAGTCGGCGCCGACCGTGGAGATCCGGCACTGGGGCGGCGCGATGGCCCACCCAGGCCCGGGCGCGGGACCGGTCGGCCATCGCTCGGCGCCGTACTCGTTGATCATCGACCAGGAGGCGCCCGAGCTGGCCGACGTACTGCGGCCGACCGGGCGGACCTTCGTCAACTTCCTGGCCGACCCTGGTCGCACGGCGTCGGCGTACACGGCTGCGGACTACCGACGGCTGCGCGAGGTGAAGCGGACGTACGACCCGGACAATTTCTTCCACCTCAACCACAACATCCCACCGGCCTGAGCCGATGGGACGACGAAGGGCGTGACCTGCGGCCGCAGGTCACGCCCTTTTGACGACAGGCTCGATCAGTGTCGACAGGCTCGATCAGGCGGTGCCGGCGCTGCCGTAGACGGTGACGTGCACGTGGTCGTAGTGGTTCGCGGTGACCGAGCCGCGGTCCGACATCGGGCGCCAACCCTCGCTGCTGCGCTGGACGGTCCAGATGTGCTGCTCCCAGAGCACTTCGCTGACGCCGAGCGCCTTGTAGTTCGCCTTGACGAAGGCCGCGATCTCGTCGCCGGTCGAGCCGCTGACCATGATGTCCAGGGCCCGGCCGACCCCGTGCTCGCCCCCGTCACCCTCTCGCACACCGCCGTACGAGGTGACGGACGGGAAGCGGGCGCAGACCGCGCGGTGCACGCGGATCGCGTCGGCCGTGAGGCCGCTCTCGACGGCCGAGCCGGACTTGCACGCCGCCGCGGAGATGCCACCGGAGGTCTGGGCCGCGGGCTTGGTCGCGGACAGGTACTGCGCCTTGACCCAGCGGGACTTGTCCTCACGGACGATCTCGGCCCAGATGCCCTGGACCTTGCCGGTCACCGACACCTTGGAGCCTCTGGGAAGGACGGTCAGCAGGGTGCCCTTCTGCTCGGGCGCCGACCAGACGTTCACATCTGTGGTGGTGTACTTGCTGCCGATCGCTTTCGGCGCGACCTTCGGTGCCGCGGCGATGGCGGCTCGGGTCTTGGTCGCGGTCGGCTTCGGGATCGGGGCCTGCTTCTTCAGGTGCTTCGCGACCGGCTTGGGTTTCGGGCTGGGTGCCGGGGTCGCGCTGAGGCTGAGGTTGGGGCGGAGGGCGTCGCGGCTGGCCTGGGCCTCACGCTGCAGCTCCAGGGGAGAGCTGGCGGTAGAGGTGTCCGCGACCGGCGCCCGGTCGGGCCAGGCGACTGCTGTGCCGGTCGCGATCATTGCGACGGTCGCCCCCGGGACGGCCACTTTGACGAAGCCTGGGCCGATGACCTTGCGGCGCGGTTGACGGTGCCGCGCCTGCTTATGCCGTCCTTCAGCCACTGCATCACCCAATCTGTCGAGACCAAACCGTTATCGACCGGAGGAGTCAAGCACAGATCGCGGCGAGTCTCCCAATGGGCGTCCAGATTTAACGGATTACGAACATGACACGGCGGTTCGTTCCGCTCAGCGGAGCCAAGGTCCCGCAGACGAGTCAGTCGGTCACGCTCTGTCGAGATATCCGGGGTATAGAGCGCGTCCACCCGACCGGACAGGGCCGGCCGCGGATCAGGGCTGCGAAGAGCCGCGTCCGCGAGCCATTCGACGGCCGGTATGGGGTCGAAAGGTGTGATCCATCGACCACGAAGAGTCATTCGTCGCCGCACGTGTTGGGCGCCGCGAGATTGAGGTTTCGCACGGTGGGCACCGGTTCGAATGCCCGCTGCTTCAACCGCCCGCGGCGGGCTCGAACGAAGGAGAACCAATGCTCATCCTCGGACTGATCCTGTTGTTGCTGGGATTCCTGCTGAAGATCTCGATCCTGTGGACCATCGGCATCGTGTTGCTGATCGTCGGCGCAGTGCTCTGGATCCTCGGATCCACCGGCCGTGCCGTCGGTGGACGGCAGCACTGGTACTGATCCGCTGAGTAGTTCCGCAGGACAGGACCCCGCGACTTCGGTCGCGGGGTCCTGTCGGTCCGGCTGACTACGATGACGCCGACCGCAGAGGAGCGATGTCGATGAAGTACCTCGTACTGATCTTCAGCAACGCCGATACGACCCGCACCGGCTCCGAGGAGGACTTGCGCGGCTTGTTCGCCCTGCGGGACGAGCTGGCGGGCACCGGTGAGCTGGTCAGCGCGGAGGGGCTCAGCCTGCCCCAAGCCGGAAAGGTCGTCCGCGTCCGGGAGGGTGCCAAGGTGATCACCGACGGGCCGTTCGGTGAGGCGAAGGAGCAGATCGCCGGATACTTCCTGATCGACTGCTTAGACGACGAGCGCGCGGACGAGATCGCCGGCCGGGTCTCGGCCGTGATCGACGACCGCGTCGAGGTCCGCGGCGTCCTGCTCAGCGCCTGAGCCGCACGTCGCAGACCTCGTACGGCTCAGCGACTCAGCGCGGGGTCCTCGACCGCCGACGGGACGGGCGTGCGTGTCCGGCCGAGCAGGAGCCCGGTCCCGACCAGCCCGACCGCGACGAAAGCCCAGCACGAGGCGAAGGCGACCCGGTACCCGGCTGTCAGCGCCTCAGGCGAGGTCCCGGCCGTGTTGCCGACCGCCACGGCGGACAGGACCGCGATCCCGAGCGCGCCACCGATCTGGAAGGACGCGTTCTGCACGCCGGAGGCGACGCCGGAGTCGTGTTCCGCGACGCCACTCAGCGAGGTGAGCGATCCTGCCACGGTACCGGCGCCCAGTCCCGCGCCGAAGGTCAGCAGCCCCCAGAAAGCCAGCTCGAAATAGCCGGAGTCGACGGTCAACCGGCTCAGCAGCGTGCTGCCGATCCCCGCCAGGACGAGGGAGACGGCGGCGACCGGCCGTACGCCGAGTCGCGTGAACAGGTGTTGCCCCACGAAGGACCCGACGATCGCCGCCGCGGCCAGCACCGAGGACATCAGCCCGTACCGCACGGCGGAGTACCCCAGCACCAGCTGGACATAGAGGGTGAAGACGAAGTTCAGCCCGAAAGCCCCCATCCCGAAGGCCAGGGTGATCAGGTTGCCGCCGATCAGCGCCCGGGACCGGAAGATCCGCAGCGGCACAAGTGGTGCGGCCGAGCGCGTCTCGATGAGCAGGAACAACCCGAACAGGAGAATCGACGCCAAGGCCAGCAGGATGGTCTGCTGCGCCGACGAGCGGGGCGCCTCGATCACGGCGTACACGAGGACGATGAGGGCAGCCGTCACGGTGACGGCCCCGCCGAAGTCGAACCCGCGCCGACCGGGTCCGCGGCTGTCGCGCAGCAGGACCGGGCTGAGGACAGCGACCAGCAACGACAGCGGCACGTTGATGAAGAAGATCCACTGCCAGCCCAGTCCATCGGTCACGGGACCACCGATCAGCGCGCCGGCCGTACCGCCGACGGCGCTCGTGGCTCCCCAGATGCCGAAGGCTTTGTTGCGCTCCGCACCCTCGGGGAAGGTGGTCATGACGATCGACAGCGCCGTAGGCGCCATGACCGCCGCAGCCATGCCCTGCAGTCCGCGAGCCACCACCAGGGCCTCGCCGGTCCAGGCAAGGCCACAGAAGAGCGAGGATGCGGCGAACAGCAGAACCCCGGCGATGAACACCCGCCGTCTGCCGAGCAGGTCGGCGATCCGACCGCCCAGCAACAGCAGCCCGCCGAACATCAGCGCATAGCCGCTCATCACCCACTGCACACCACCGGCGGAGAAGTTGAGATCCTGCTCGATCGACGGTACGGCGACCAGCACGATGGACGCGTCGAGGATGATCATGAACGCGGATACGCAGAGCAGGGCGAGCGCGCCCCACCTCTTCGGATCAGGAGTGGTCTGCATGAGCGGTGAGCCTCCAGAGTGCCGGCGCTCGGGATGAGCGCCTCGCACCCGGTACGTCGGGCCCGGCCGCGGCGCCTCGACATTTCGCTCACCGTGTCGAGATCGGCCCTGCTTGCCTCGACGTACCTGACAGGAGGGGGTCACAGAGGACCTCCGGACCAGTCAGGATGGTGATCGTGAAGTACATGCTGCTGATCTACAGCAACGCGGAGAGCTGGGCGAGCCTGTCGGCCGAGCAGCGGGAGGCCCTCAGGCGTGCCCACGCCGACCTCACCGCAGAACTGGCGGACCAGGGCCTGCTGGTGAGCTCCGCAGGCCTTGCCGACCCGATCACCAGCCGGACCGTCTCGGTCCGAGACGGCAGCCGGACCACGACAGACGGCCCGTATGCCGAGACCAAGGAACACCTGGCCGGCTTCTACGTCGTCGAGTGCGAGAACGTCGACCAGGCGATCGACTACGCCGCCCGGATGCCCGATGCAAAGTACGTCGCCGTGGAGGTACGGCCGGTGATGGATACGTCTGGTCTGGAGATGTGACTGCTTCCGTCGAGTTCGAACCGCTGCTGCGCGAACAGGCGCCGCAGGTTCTGAGCGCGCTCGTCCGGCACTACGGACACTTCGACCTCTGTGAGGAGGCCGTCCAGGAGGCGCTGCTCGCGGCGGCTCTGCAATGGCCCGGGGAAGGGCTGCCGGCCAACCCGCGCGGCTGGCTGATCCGGGTGGCGTCTCGCCGGCTGACCGACCTGCTGCGCAGCGAGTCCGCCCGGCGCAAGCGCGAGGAGAACGCCGCCAACCTCGCGTCGCCTGAAGAGTTCGTTGCCGCCGGCCCCGAGATCGAGGACGCCGGCGGCCGGGACGACACGCTCACCCTGCTGTTCCTCTGCTGCCACCCGGCCCTGTCCGCCGCATCGCAGATCGCCTTGACGCTTCGCGCGGTGGGTGGCCTCACCACGGCCCAGATCGCCCATGCCTTCCTGGTGCCGGAGTCGACGATGGCCCAGCGGATCAGCCGCGCCAAGCGCAGCATCAAGGCAGCCGGCAGCACCTTCGAGATGCCGCCCGAGGCGGAGCGCGATGCTCGGCTCGGCGCAGTGCTGCACGTGCTGTACCTGATCTTCAACGAGGGCTACACCGCCTCGTCCGGCACCGACCTGCACCGTGCCGAGCTGACCACCGAGGCGATCCGGCTGGCCCGCGGCGTACACCGGCTGCTACCCGACGACGGCGAGGTGGCCGGCCTGCTCGCGCTGATGCTGCTCACCGACGCCCGCCGCCCCGCCCGGACCGATGCCAACGGCGCGCTGGTACCGCTGGCCGAGCAGGACCGTGCCCGCTGGAACACCGACGCCATCGTCGAAGGCGAAGCGCTCGTCACGGACGCCTTGTCACGCACCCAGCTCGGCCCGTACCAGGTGCAGGCCGCCATCGCCGCCGTCCACGCGACCGCGCCTCGCGCCGAGGACACCGACTGGCCACAGATCGTCGCGCTCTACCAGGTGCTGGAGCAGATCTCCGACAACCCGATGGTGACGCTGAACCACGCGGTCGCCGTGGCGATGGCGCAGGGCCCGAAAGAGGGCCTCGTCCTGCTGGAGCCGCTCGACTCCGACAGCCGCATCTCCAGCCATCACCGGCTGGAAGCCGTCCGCGCACACTTGCTGGAGATGTCGGGCGACCTCGAGGGCGCCAGAGCGAGCTACCTGCTGGCAGCCCGCCGTACGACGAGCATGCCCGAGCGCCACTACCTGCAGACCCGAGCGGACCGCCTCGGCTCCTGAGGCGCCACCTCCGTACGCCACCTCGGTACGCCACCTCGGTACGCCACCTCGGTGCTCCAGCGGGTCTTGGCCCGGCGGTGGTCGGTCCGGCGGTAGTCGTCGGTGGGTCCAGAGCGGCGGTGGGTGGTGCGGCGGTGGCTGAGTACGGCGGTGGCTGAGTACGGCGGTGGGTTGGACCAGTGGTGGATTACCCGACGGTGGTTCAAGTGCGGCTGTTGTCGGTGCAGCAGGGTCAGAGTAAGGCGGCGGTGGGTTGGCCCGCCGGATGGGTCCACGTGCGGCAGAGGCCGGTACAGCGGTGGACCAGTACGGCGGTGGTTGGTACAGCGGTGCATCAGGCACGGCGTTGGATCAGTGCGCCCGTGGTTGGCACGGCGTTGGATCAGTGCGGCGGTGGTTGGCACGGCGTTGGATCAGTATGGCGGTGGTTGGTATAGCGGGTGGGTTGGTGCGCCGGTGGTCTGTCCTGGCGTGGGTGGCTCCGGCGCTGGTCGGTCCGGCGGTGGGTCGCAAGTCGCGCGAGTGGTCGACTTGTGTCAGCGTTGGGCTGTGGATCTGACGAAGGCGTCGCTGCTCCGGGAGATGCTCACGGGCACGCAGCTGGGCAGCCGGACCACCGAGTTCGCCCACGCGCTGCGCAGGTTCACCACGAAGGCCGGCGGCCTGATGCTGTTCGGCCCCGCCGACGACGAGCCCTGGCACCTCACCGCTCACCTGGACGACGAGCTGCACCGGGCCGGCATCAACGACATCCGGCCGGCCCTGGTCCGGTGGTCCCCGCCGCCCGCCGCCCCGCCCCACCTGGCGATCGGTCTCGATCGCCTACGCGAGGCAGGCCGCGGCGAATCCCTCCTCGTGGTCAGCGAGGAGACGCCGCAGGACAACCTGCTGGAGCGCATCGACGACGTCCGCCGCCGCGGCACCACGATCTTCAGCATCGACAACGGCGACAAAGACCTGGCCTCCCTGAGCCACGAGTCCCTGGTACCCGAGCTGCTGGTTCCGGCCGGTTTCGGCAATGGCTGGGGCCGTCACCAGATCGGCCAGGACCACGACGAGCCGGACAAGAGCACCGAGCTTGTGCCTGAGGAGACCCTGACGGCCATCCGCGACGCCGTCGCCGGCTTCGAGATGACCCAACACCTGGTCAGCCTCGCGGTGGCCGACGACGAGGCCGGCCAGGCTGGCTGGCGCCACCGCCTCCGCGCCTTCATCGAACGCCTCAGCGGCGAACCCACCTGACTCCGCCACGCCGCCCGCCTCCTACGCGTACTGGTGCCTCCCCACGTCGAGCGGGTCGGCACCACCTCGAGCGAGCGATCGGCACCACCTCGAGCACCGGCAGCACCTTGGCCACCCGGCACGACTCCGGGGCCGGCAGCACCTTGGCCACCCCGGCACGACTGCGGGCACCGGCACCACGTCGGGCCCCGGCACAACATCGGGCATCGGCAGCACTCGGACATTGGCCAGCCGCTACCTTCCGATTGCGCGGGACTCCACCACCTTGTGCACCGACCGGTCGTCGATACCGCGTCCGCGTGACTGCCCGGTGCACAAGGTGGTGGAGTTCCCCGCACCTTGAGCACCGACCGGTCGGTCGATACCGGGTCAGCGTGACTGGCCGGCGCACAAGGTGGTGGAGTGCGGGCTGTCGCGCGAGGCACGGGTGGGCGCGGAGTATGTGGGATTTGCGCATCGGTCGTTCTCGGGTGGGAGCGTGCACCTACTAGGGGTGCGACACCTGTCACCTGCCGTCGACACCGAGGTCGCCTGATGCGAGGCCAGCTGATGCCCAGGCGCTTGACGCCGAGGCCGCTGCCCTCGGATCGAGCGCCGCCTTCCACTTTGAGCACGGGCCAGCCAGCGGGAGCGCCCGGCCGTGGCTGGCCGGTGCACAAGGTGGAGGGGTTATCACACTTTGAGCACCGGCCGGTCATGGATATCCCGTCCGCATGACTGGTTGGTGCACAAAGTGGAGGCGGTGTGCGCCGGGGGATGGGCGCGGACCGCCTTGGAACATGCGTGAGAGAGGGCATCGGGGCGAGAGCGTGCACCGCGCGCGTGCTGCAAGACGGGCGGTGATGACCCGGGACGCGTCGAGGTCGGCAGATCTTGATCGGGCGTCTCGGCGGCGAATCACCTGACGCCAAGGCGCAACTGTCCGCCCTGCGTACGGGAGCCTTCCTCCAACCCAGGATGCTGTCAACGGCAGACGAATGTTGATCAGCTGGCGGCAGCACTTTGAGCACGGGCCAGCCACCAGGACGGCCGGGCCGTGGCTGGCCGGTGCACAGCGTGGAGGGGTTCTCGGTGGGCCGCGGGTGTATGCCGACCCAAGCGGAGCTGGCACTTTGAGCACCGGCTGGTCATGGGTATCGCGTTCGTATGACTGGCCGGTGCACAAAGTGGGACGGCGTGCCAGGCGGGTGGCTAGTGCGGAGCCGAGTGAGGTACGGCGGAGCCGAGTGAGGTAATGCGGAGCCGAGTGAGGTAATGCGGAGCCGAGTGAGGTAATGCGGAGCGGTGAGGTACTGCGGAGCCGAGGGCGGCACTGCGGAGCCGCGTGAGGTTGTGCGGGGACGGCCGGGTGTCCTCGGCGCTCGGGGGTCGGCTCCGGGCGGGGAGGGAGTGCCTGCGCCTGTGGCTACCAGGGGTGGTCCAGTTCGGCACGGATCTCGTCCGGCAGTACGAGGTGGGCGCCGGCCATGGCTGTGGCCAGGTACTCGGGGGTGCTCATGCCGACGATCGGACGGACCGCCGGGGATCCGCCCGCGAGCCAGGCGATCACGACCTCGCTGCGGGATACGCCCAGCTCTGCCGCGACCTTGCCCAGCACCTCCAGGCGGCGCGCCGTACCGGGGTGGTCGAACGCCTCCTGGATCGGGCGGTCCTCACGCTCGTAGCCGCCGGACATCAGCGGGCTGTAGGCCCACAGCTCCCAGCCTGGGTTGCTGGCGGCGTAGTCGAGCACCTCGTCCGTGATCCAGCCGAACCGGTGGTCGTGCGCGTTGTTGCGGACGAACGGCCGCGGCTGCAGGTAGGAGTAGCGCAGCTGCAGTGCCGACGGACCCGTGACGCCCTGGGCCAGGGCCAGACCGCGGGCGCGCTCGACCCGCCACAGCGCGTAGTTGGAAAGGCCGATGCGTCCGAGGTTGCCTGCGGCAACATGCTTGCCGAACGCGGCGACGGTCTCCTCGAGCGGCGTCTGGAGGTCGTCGCGATGGGCGAAGTACAGGTCGATGTGGTCGATGCCGAGCCGGCGCAGCGAGGTCTCCACCCCGCTGTCGATCGCTTCGGTACTGAGCCCTTCAGTGGACTCGGGGAAGCTGCCGGGGCTGGTCGGCTCGCAGCCGACCTTGGTGGCGAGCTTGATCCGGTCGCGCACGCCGGGGCGCTGCGCGAACCATCGGCCGAGCAGCAACTCGCTCTGGCCGCCGTGACCGCTCGGGTCCTGCCAGAACGAGTAGCAGTTGGCCGTGTCGATCCACACGCCGCCCGCGTCGACATACGCGTCGAGCAGGGCGAAAGACGTCTTCTCGTCGATACGAGTGCCGAATTCCATGGCTCCGAGAGCAATGTTCAGATCAGTCATGTACTCAACCCTGCGACCTGGAGTTCACTACAGGTCAAGCCCCTTTCCTGGTCGTTCCAGGCGCCGAAGTCCGGTGGTCGGGCGGCCCGAGGCTTCCGGGCCGGTCGGTCTGGGCCGATGCAGGACTACCTGGCCGAGGACGACGTAGTCGATGTGTCCCATCCGGCGATCACCGCGCTGGCAGCCCGCTGCGACATGACCATCCCGGTACGACGGAGTTCGCCCGCGCGGCCTATGCCTTCGCTTGTTCGATGGCGTGGTACCGGCAGATCCGCGCGGCAACACGCCCGGCGTTCATTCGCAGTTCTCCTTGACCGCCGAGCGGTTGGCCTGGCCGGTGGGTCCCGATCTCGGAGAGGCAGAACATGATGGGATGCAGGTGCACCCCGACACCGGTGTGATCGCGGCACTGCGCGGGACCGACGACGTGCTCCGCCTGGTTGCGGAGGGACTCCCTGAACGTCTCGTCGCCGTGGGTCGGCCGGCAAACCTCGCTGTGACGGAAGGCGTGAACAAGGCGTAGGGCGCTGGACCACCTGCTGGGTGCCGATGCTGAGACAGGTTCTCGGGGGGTCCGCGGCCAGGCCTGCGGGAGTCCGGACACCTCCCGGCTGTCCGAACCCGCGATTCCCTGAGCGAACCCGAGACCACCTGAGCGAATCCGCGATCGTCTGACCGATCCTGCGGCTGCCTGTCCGAACTGCCGGTGTCTGCCCGATCCAGAGGACCTCGGACTGCCGCCCGATCCCGAGGAGCTGTCTGAAACCGAACTGCCTTGCCTGATCCTCAGAGCCTGTCCGATCCCCCGACCTGCCTGTCCGACCCGTCGATTGGCTGCTCGAACCCCCGAGCACCTGCTCGAACCCCCGAGCACCTGCTCGAACCCCCGAGCACCTGCTCGAACCCCCGAGCACCTGCTCGAACCCCCGAGCACCTGCTCGAACCCCCGAGCACCTG